>NZ_MRCC01000002.1 GCF_001904655.1 Chroogloeocystis siderophila 5.2 s.c.1
ACATGATTGAAGTAGAGTGAGCCATCTCTACTATCCTTACTTATTCAGGACTACCCCCAAATTTATTTCGTCAATTATTTCCTTTCATTTTTAGTCTTCTCGATGATGCCTTAATTGTGGGTCTTTCTCGACTGGGTTGTAACCTTCCCTGGCTGGAATGGCTCTCTTCCGCTGTAATGACTTGTACCGCACTGTACATAGCTGTGCAATTCTGGCATTATGGCATACCAAAGCTAGTCCAGGTATGGCGCAAATTTAAGCAAAAACCAGACATCGTGAAAATCCCAGCCAGTTGGACACCCCAATGTTTTAGCAGAACGACGGTTACAATGGGTCATCTGGTTGAATATATTGGTGATGTAGAAGATCGCTCCCGTGTTGGCTGTTGGTGAATATTGACAGAATTGGCAAAAACGTTAAGAAAAGGTACTAACTGCCCCAGTTCCCCAGAGGTCTTAGTTCCAGGACAGCTAGCACCTGATGAGAGGAACTCTTTAGCAATGCCACAAGAAACCGCGTTTACCTAATCGGCTAATTGCACCTTCTTGCTCAAATTGCTGTAGCAAGCGTGTTACTGTTACTCTTGTGGTGCCAATTACATCTGCCATATCTTGGTGCGTCAGACGGATCTCAACCAGAACTCCCTGCTTCGTTTCGCTGCCAAACTTATGAGCTAGCCATTTCAACAATTGCCATAGACGTTGTGGAACTTGTCCACTGCGCATCTGAAGCAGATCTTGCATTTGATAAATGTGAGACAGCATCACCTGATTGAGACTTTCAAACTGTCCAAAATTCAGAGTATGCGCCTTTACATCAACTAAACACTCAATTTGGCAAGGATAAATACGAACAAGGGGCTGACCGACAATATCTCCTGTACCCCATAAACCAAGCGGGATCGCTAATCCATTTTCAGTAAAAGTCAATGTGCGAACGGCTCCGGTTTCGATTTGCCAGAGTGTAGTTGTGCTAAGTGGCAAAAACTCTCGCCGTTTAAATGTTTGGATCGCTGAATGGTTGAATTGAGACAGCATGAGGCTAGTATTCATCATGAGTTTTTTGCTGTGAGCGATCTGTAGATCTTGAGAGAGTGCGCCATTTTAACACCAGAAAGGTGTGTAAATCTTTGATATTGCGTTTCTCTAGCCATCCTAGCCAAGCAAGTGCCCAGCGCAAAGGGCAGTGTGACAATATCCAACACCAGAGGCGATCTCCAAGCGAATATTGATTTGATGGCAGACTTCCTCTTAAACGAGATAGCCGAATTGCATAACGAACTGCCGAGCGTTCAGCTTTCAGCGCTAACTGCTGGAAAATTTCCCGATGCAGTTCGCGGGATTCGCGTTTAGCTAATGTCCAGTAAATTCGGGATGACATCCAACTGCGGCGATAAGAACGCTGAAATACTGCAATCAAGCGCGATTTTAGAGTTCGTTTGCTCAAGCTTCACCTCCCGCAGGCAGAGCCGTACAAAAACGAGGCAAGTCTACCTGTCTAATCGCCACAGTCATTCTTATCAACTGTTGCAGCAGGTTGAGTCATCAAATTACCAAACAGCCAGTGGAGAGCTATCTGAAATTCTGCCCTCAGATTTGCGATCAATTGTTCTGTCACCTCAGTAGGTAAGGTGGCAAACAGATGATATCGCCTTTCGGTTTCCATTGCTTTTAGCACCCCAATTAACTCTGATACTTCCATCGCTTGGAGTAACTCTGCCTGTTCCGTTGGTGGTAAATCATTGAGAACAATTGCTGCCAAGCCTTCTCCTAAAATCTGGAGCGCTAATATGCGCTGTTCTAGATCTTCAGTCAATGGTCGTGCTGTTGCAGACATACTGAGGTAACTAGCAAGCTGTTGTGTAAAATCTTGAAAAGGCATTGATAGTTGAGACATGAGTTCACCTCCTTTGTTGCTGAATAAGGCTGCTCAATCGTGTTAAAGCCATTGACGATTATTGTTTGCCCATCAAACTGAGCGATCCAGTGCGCGGATAAAAGCATCGTGAGGTGGAATGCCTTGCTTGAGCAGCTTGACATACTGCAACTCTGCCTGTCGAGCACATAATTCAGCCCATTGCGTATCCAAAATTGCCAAATCGATGCAGGCTTGCGGTGGAACTCTAGTATCAGCAAACAGCGAGTTCTGATGGTGGGATGATGTCGGCTGGATATCTCTAACTCGATACCCTGCAAAGCTTTGATACGTTATATAGCCTTGCCAACTCATGTAGCTCATTTCTAACTCTGAGTGATGGATTCTCCATTCATCCATCCCACATCCCTCAGTTGGCGTGACGTACCTGGCAACTAGAATAGCCTTGCAGGCAAGGCAAGAAAGAATGCAGCAGCTATTGACAATCAGCCAGTCGTACCATTCTGCTTTGTTTTGCGCAATTTTGGAGGTTGAGATGATGACAGCAGCGATCGCGCTACCAATTCCAATGGCAGTGCCCAATTTCCAAAGATATCTCTGATTGTGAGGTTTAAACACCATTGTTAATATCTCCTGTCTTTTCTCTTTACTACCCATCAGGAGCATTCAGGAGAGAGTAGACAATCTCTTCAGAAGACTCCCGCTGCAAAGACTGAGAAACGGGTAAAACTTCAGGATCGGCTATGCCCTGAAGCAGGCTTGCCTGCTGGTCATAGGTTAGGGCTTCAAAAACATTGATCGCCTTGTCCTTCTCCAACAGCCGAAATGCTAGACCGCGTTTGTGAGGTTCAATTTCAAGAAGCGATCGCACCAACACGGCTAAAGGCAGTTGATTGGCTGTTTGCTTTGTAGCTGCTAGAGATTTGGGTTGATGTAGTAAGTCATTGAAAACATTTCGTTGCATGGGCTGCTTTCTGAATGAGTGGGTCAATCTGACTCACTATTTAAAGCGCTCTTTTATTGACAGAAGCAAACTCTACCTCTACAGAAGGCACTGGATAAGGTGAAATAAAAATACATCAGGTTTGAATGTCAAGCAGCAAGGATACTAGATAGAAGTAGAGCAACAGCCCAGTGAAGTCTTTAATAGTTGTAATAAAGGGGTCGGCGGCTGGTCCATGATCAAACCCCACCTTTAACAAAAGCCAGGGTAGCAGCGCGCCTAAGACCGCCGCCAGGGTGACAACCGCAAACAGGGAAATCCCGACAGCCAAGCCGAGTTGGGGTACTCCGTTAGGTGCTCCCTGCCATATATAGGCGATCGCACCACCTGCAACGCCCAAGATCGCACCCATGATCGCGCCAATGTAGAATTCTCGGAATAAGTAACTGCCATAATGCCGGATGTCGATATGCTGCCATGCCAGTCCACGGGCAAAGATAGTTGTCGATTGAGTGCCCACGTTCCCACCCATATCCATTACTACCGGAATAAAAACGGCAACGACGACGACCGTTTCCAAAACTTCCTCAAAGTTTTGAATCACTCCTCCCACGACCATGCCGCCAATCAGGGTAATAATCAAACAGGCGATCCGCAGCTGAACAGCATAGCGAATGGAACCCCGAACCAGTTTTTCACTCCAAGCTTGATCGCGACCTAGTAAATTACCGACTCCAGCTTGAGCAAGGGCAGCAGCGGAGGCTTCTTCTTCAATGAGGTCAATGACGTCATTAAAGGTAATATCCCCTACTAGCCGTCCTTCGCTATCAAGTACGGGGATGGCAGGCAAGTTATAATCTTTGAGCAAACGAGCCGCTTGCATTTCAGAAGCCGTAGCACCAATGGCAATGTCTTTCCCGTCGATTAACCGCTCAATCGGCATTTCAGGATTGGCTTTAATCAGGCGCACTGTGCGAATAAAGCCGCGATAGAATCCCTGTTTGTCAATTACAAAGACCATATCCAGTTCATCATCCCGCAGGTTTGTTTCCCGCACTGAGGCGTGTACTTCCTCGGCTGTGGTTGTTTCTCGCACTGCCAGATAGCGCAGGCTCATCCGCCGCCCCACACTGCCTTCGGGATACCCTAGCAGCAAGTCAACAGCTGCACGCGATTCAGGACTAAGTTGGCTTAACAGTCGTTTGGTGACTTTGGCAGGCAGTTCTTCAAATAGCCGCACCCGCTGCTCTGGATCGAGAGCTTCCAAGATCGGAACAATTTCGGGATCCTCCATTGCCTGAATCAAGTTTGCCTGTTCGTCAGGATGGAGAAATTCAAAGACAGCGATCGCCTTATCTTTCTCTAATAACCGAAACGCCAGCACCCGCTTTTTCGGTTCAATTTCAAGAAGCGATCGCACCAACTCAGTCACGCTCAGCTGATTTGCGGTTCGTTTTGCGGCTCCCAGTGCCTTGGGTCGCAGTAAGTCATTCAGTGTGTTTCGTTGCATAATATATTTCCTATGATTGAATGTCCAATTGTGTTGGAGAACGAGATAAGTAGATGGGCATAACTACGGGTAATGGGTAATTGGACAATAGACGTTTTTTCCGCGACCAATTACTAATTACCAACCTTTAAATGAAGTTGATTTCACCCATTTACTTAGCTGTTCCCATTGTTAAATCTGCGCGCAAGCGTCTTAGGGTGATTTGTCACCCGTTTCCAGCCCAGTCATCAAGTTCACTTGTTAAAGCAAGGATTCAGGGTAAGAGAAATTACAGATCGCTGAAATCTCTCTCTTTAGACTTAACCCCACTGCTCGGAAGAAGCATTATGCCCAGAACAATAGCCAAAGTCAGGCAAGCTGCAATCACTAAAAAAATGATGTCAGTTTTCATAGGTGTTAAACCTCTTGGTGTAGAATTGTTTTGCGCGTTAGCGCATGATTGAATCATGCGTGGATTCACTCAGCTTGCCAGTGCCATCACCTCAGATGTCAGCGGTTGCATAGCTGAGGCGGAATTGTCCTCGGCGTAAAATGGCGAGCAATACTGCCTGCTCATCTGGCTCTAACAGATTTAAAAGCCAACTCTGCTCTGAACTTTCCATGGCATACAGCAAAATAAGCTGCTCCTCGAAGCGAAGACCTCTAAAGACATGCAGTGCAGTTGGTTCCTCCAGCAGCAAAAAAAGCAAGACTCGTTTGTTAAGTGCGATCGTGGGAAGCAGACTGACTAACTCACCCACGTTTAGTTGATTGACTGCTTGCTTCATTGCTTCTAGCGTCGGCTGCTGCAAAATATCTCGCAGTGCATTTTGTCGGGTCATAGTTATATCTCCTTGGTGTAAGGTGCATCTAAACTTCTTCAATTTCAATTTGATCGAGCGTTGATTGATGGCTATTCAAATCGCCAAGATTTAGTGCGGTATATTCCTCAAACTGTTGCCAGAGTTCTACTAATCTGTGATACGCATCACTCGGTGCAACCTTACCATTCGTCTGTAGACCGCACAGTAGCGACACCTGGTGGGCGAAGTACTGCAAGTGAAGATTAAATGCGATATGTTCTGGAATGAATTCTCCCCGATAACGAGAGCGGGGATAGAAGAAATCAAACTTATTCATGGCTACCTCCTGGTTTGCTGCAAAGAGTAAGCATGGAACTTGGAGCGTGGATCTGTTGTCAGAATGAGCGAGAAATGATATCAGTTGATACCGTCGTGACTAATGAACGGCGGGATACAATTTGCGATCAGTGAGCAATTGATGAGTTGGAGCGAACAAAGCTTCACGTTTGCCTGTCTTACAGCCACGATCTAAATCGGTGGATGTATAAGCCCTTGATGAATTGTGTCAGTAGACAGTAGCCCAACAAGGTCATAAACAGCCAGGGGAAGTAACTGCTGGGCAATGGGATCAATCCGATCGCTGCGCCATAGGGGGAAAAAGGAATGTAAATGCCAATAGCCATAATTGCCCCCGTCGTCAGCAATACAGGTAGCGATGCGATGCTTTGAACGAAGGGCACCCGCGCTGTGCGGATCATGTGAACGATCAGCGTCTGCGACAGCAATCCTTCAATAAACCAGCCCGATTGGAACAATGGTGCGTTTGCCTCAGTATTTGCCCCAAATACACCCCACATCAATGCATACGTGGTGTAGTCGAAAATTGAGCTAATAGGACCAACGAAGATCATAAAAGTTGCGATGCTCCTAGGGTCCCACTTGCGCGGTTTCCGCAAGAAATCGCGGTCTACTGAGTCCCAAGGTATGGAGATCTGTGAGATGTCATACAACAAATTTTGCGTCAGTAGATGAATTGGCAGCATTGGCAAGAAGGGCATCAAGGCACTACCACCCAACACGCTGAACATATTGCCAAAGTTAGAACTTGCTGTCATTTTGATGTACTTGATGATGTTGCCGAAGGTACGGCGTCCTTGAATGACACCTTCTTCGAGCACCACCAAGCTTTTTTCTAACAGAATGATATCTGCTGACTCTTTAGCAATGTCTACTGCTGTATCTACAGAGATGCCCACATCAGCATCACGCAGGGCGGCTGCATCATTAATACCGTCGCCCAGATAACCGACAGTATGTCCTCGGTTTTGCAGTGCTCGAATCACCCGCGCTTTCTGAAGTGGGGTCATTTTGGCAAACACCGTGGTCTGTTCAACTACCTCTGCCAATTCTTCGTCAGACATCTTTTCTACATCAGCACCGAGCAAAACTCTTTGCACGTCTAACTCAACTTCACGACAGACTTTGCGGGTGACAATGTCGTTGTCACCAGTGATTACCTTCACTTCTATGCCATTTTGGTTGAGCGCGGCGATCGCTTTTGCAGCTGAGTCCTTGGGCGGATCGAGAAAGCCGATATATCCCACCAAAACCAGGTCAGCTTCATCTTTTGTACCGTAGGGTTCTAAGCGCGGTGGGGTTTGCTTATAAGCTACAGCCAGCACCCTCAATCCGTCTGCGTTGAGGTGGTTCGTGAGTTGTTTGGCTTCGCGCTTGACTTGATCGGTAATCGGACAAGTGCGACCATTCTCTATGATGCGAGTACAGATACTCAGTACCTCTTCCACCGCACCTTTGCAAATCAGCACATGCTGGCGATCGCGTTCTAGCACGACCGACATCCGCCGCCGCACAAAGTCAAAGGGAATTTCATCTACCTTGCGGTAAGCACTCTCAGTTGCTTGCAATCCCCTTGCCTGCCCATACTCCAGCACTGCCACATCCAGTAGATTTTTCAATCCGGTTTGGTTAAAGCTGTTCTGGTAGGCATATTCCAACACCCGATCGTCTTGCTGTCCGTGGATATCCAAATGCACTTCTAAGATGATCTTGTCCTGAGTCAACGTGCCGGTTTTGTCAGTGCAGAGGATATTCATCGCCCCAAAGTTTTGGATCGCGTTGAGTCGCTTGATCACTACCTTTCGGTTCGCCATTGACACAGCTCCCTTTGCCAGGTTTGCCGTCACGATCATCGGCAACATTTCGGGGGTGAGTCCCACCGCCACCGACACGCCAAATAAGAAGGCTTGCCACCAGTCACCTTTGGTTAGCCCGTTGACCAAAAAAACGATCGGCACCATCACCAGCATGAACCGAATTAGCAGCCAGGTGACACTGTTGATGCCCTTGTCAAAGCTCGTTTGAGCGCGCTTACCTACCAGGGTTTTTGCCATCGAGCCAAAGTAAGTATTATCTCCCGTTGCGACGACGACGGCGGTAGCACTCCCACTCACAACGTTAGTTCCCATAAAGCAGATATTATCTAGCTCTAGAGGATTCTGGAACTCATTAGTGTAAACATCCGTTCGCTTTTCAACAACGCCCCCCAGCGTGTCATATTTCTCTACGGGCAGCGACTCTCCCGTGAGCACAGATTGGCTAACATACAGATCTTTAGAGCCAATCAGCCGCATATCTGCAGGCATCATGTCGCCAGCTGCCAGTTGAATAATGTCACCTGGCACGATCTCACTCATGGGGACGTCCTGCGGTTTCCGTCCCTGCCGCAATACAGTAGTCGTAGTTCGTACTAATGCCTTGAGTTTCTCTGCCGCTTGGGTAGAGCGGTATTCTTGCCAGAAGCGAAGTAGAGCACTGACGGCGATCATAATTGAGAGGATAATCACCGTTTCATAGCTGCGATCCTCTGGTTCTGCCATGATGATGTCAGTGACGACAGAGATCGCTGCCAGAAACGCAAGAATGCTAATGAAAGGATTGAGAAACGCTTGAAAAAGCTGCGCATACCAGGTGGGTGGCTTCTCGTGTGTGACTTCGTTTAAGCCATACTGGCTGCGGCGACGGGTTACTTCTTCCAGGCTCAGTCCGGCTGTACTTGTTCCGAGGTATCCCAGTGCTTCCTCTGGCTTCAAACGGGCGGTGGCAATCAGTTGCTCTGAAATACGTAAAAGCGCTTTTCTAGTAGCTGCTTCAATCCCTTTCAGTTGCTTGCGCTGCTTGCCAGCAGCGGCGTTTCTTGTTGTTTTCATCAGACGTTTTCCTTCATTGCAGTAGGTTTGTTGCAACGCTGCAAGCAGAGAGGGGGAATTGGCTTGTTCATCAAGAGCCTCATTGAACGGATGTGCAAATTGGCAGCTTTGGGAGGCTGCATGGAACCAAGCACTTCAGAACAAATTACTCAAAATAAAGGGTGCCAAATTTCTAAATTCAAAACATAGGAAATTAACCCATTGATGAACTGCTAAAAAGCAAAATTTAATGGGAACTAAACCTGTGTAAATAATGCTAAATTTCTAAATTGAAGCCATAGAAGGATAGCCTATTTATGAACCACTCAAGATTCAAATTCAATAGGAATTGTTGCTGTTTGCTGGTGCAATTTAAACCAATTTCATCAGAGTTTTGACTGTTGGTTATCGGCATATCGCAACGCAATATTACCCGCGCCAGCTAGTAGCTTAGATTGCAATTTCCACCAAAACTCCAAGAGAACTAAGGGATGCAATTATTCCCAATCAATCTCCATACAAAACAAGGCTACAATTGGCAAGCACTTCAGCATTCAACACAAATATTCAATTTTTTGGCTTTTGGTCAGTCCACCAGAAACCAAGCAGTACAAATAATCATAGCTACGTAAATCCTCGCATGATTCATCTCCTTATCTTTACAGTCGCTGTGCCAGCCAACGACCAGAGATGAACCTAGTGGCTCTACGCTAGAACCAACACTGGCAAATTCATCAAGGCGATCGTCAGCTGACCCCAACTTAAATGTGGTTCAGGGTCTTCGTCTAACACGATAGTTTCTTCAGTGGCAGTTAAATAGCTACTACCAGAAGCCTCCATTTGGTTTCCCCTTATAAAAAAGTGAAAAAATAATGAGCTAACAGTTAGAAATTCAATTCTAACTGCCATTCGTTACTATAATCCTGACAAAGGTTCTTTGTCAATCTATTTGGGGTTAAAAATTAGGTTTGAAAATATAGTTATTGAGTAAGAGTATACAATGTCTAGAAGCTGAGTGAATCAACTCAAGAAATTACAACTACGTGTTAAATGTTGGCTCATCTGTGAAATATGTGCAAAAGAAGAATATCTGGCTTGCTATGGAATTTCTTCTAAGAGCTGATTTTTCAACACAATCTTAAGCTGTCATTCGTCTAACCATAAGACGAATCAAATAGAAGAGAGGTCTTTTTACTCTCAACTATGTCAGCACCCGCTTTAAATTGTCCACGATGTCAGTCAACTTCTTGCGTGAAAAATGGCAGAATCCATAACGGTGGGCAGAACTTTAAGTGCAAAGCCTGTGGCAGACAATTTGTTTTGAATCCAACCAAAAAAGTGATTGGGCAGGATACTACGGAGTGGATTGATAAGTTGCTGTTAGAGAAAATACCGTTGGCGGGGATTGCCAGAGTGACTGGAGTATCCGAAGGTTGGCTACAAACTTATGTAAATACAAAATACGATGCTACTCCCAGGCAAGTAGATGTTTGGCCAAAAAAAGGGGCGCTTGACTATGAGCGAGCGTGTGATCAGATGTGGTCATTTGTCAGCAACAAAGGTAACAAACAATCGATTTGGTTAGCCTTAGAGATGAAAACAGGAGAAATTGTTGGGGTCTTTGTCGGCGATCGCTCACGTTTAGGTTCTAGAAGGATTATGGCAGTCACTGCCCGGAGTATATCGGCAATGCGCGGTTTGCTATACAGACTTTTGGGATGCGTATAAGCAAATAATTCCCCAGTCTAGACATCGAACCGTTAGTAAGAACAGTGGTAAAACAAATTTGACCCTTGCGGTTTAACTGCACGCTTCGACAACGTATTTCTCGTTTAGTCCGTAAAACCTTATCCTTCTCTAAAAAACTGGATAACCACATGGGAGCTATCTGGTATTTTGTACATCATTACAACTTATCCTTACTTTTGTAGGACTACCATCTCAAACCAATCTCGGTTACAGGAGCCAGCAAATGTCAGAGGTGCAAACAGCTTGCCTTGTTTGAGTGCAGCAATCCAACTAATACGAGAAGTTCGCTTGCCAACTTGTGAGCGTAGCAGCGTTGCCCAATCGGACAGTAGCCATACGGATAGTCGTCGCCATGTGATCAATGCCTGCTTCATCAACATAGACAATCGCACCCGCCGCCTTGGTTTTCAATTGTTCTCGGAAGGCTTCACGCTTGAGTGCATCGCGTTCTTGATAGCCGTAGGTCTTTTTTTTCGACTGATACCCAACTTTTGCCTTGCTGCACGGATGTTTTGCTGTGTCACACCTTCGCCCCATAACGCCGCGAGTTGTACTTGTGTCTTGCCACCAGGCTGCGCTAATGAATGTCCCAAACCGCTCCAATCCGTAATCTTGTGACGGCACCCTTGCTGATAGTTTGTCATGGCTCGGCAGTTTCCAGTTTGGGCTTCGCGCTTGAGCGATTAGTCAAATGTATTGCGACTGATGCCAAACATCTTACTAACATCGGTTTTCCGTTCACGCTGTTTCACCGCAGCCATTGCTTTGGAGCGCATCTCCGCGCTGTAGGGGGCAGACATCGGCGTTCCTCACTGTCAAGACAGCCCATTCTATTTTATGTCCTAACACAGCTTAGTACAGCTATAAAAGTCGAGTCCAGTAAAAAATTATGCTAGTCGTCTGACCATAATACGAATCATCGCCATATAGATAAAAGTCTCTGAGGTTTCGGGTAGTCTTTCATAATCTTTACTCAAGCGCCGACACCAATTAAGCCATCCAAAAGTTCTTTCTACTACCCACCGTTTTGGTAAGACGAGGAAACCCTTTTTCTCTAAAGGTCTGAGGACAATTTCCACAATCCACTTAAACATATCCATTACCCAATGCATAAAGTTTTCTCCTCGATAGCCGTCATCCATCCAAATGGTGCGTCACTGCTTCACTTTGTCTCCCATGCGATGAACTCGTTTAAGTACTTTTTTCGCCTCTTACGTTCGGGAACACTCGCAGGAGTGACTAAGACCCGTAAAACTAGTCCCAACAAATCCACGCTCAGATGCCGCTTGCGTCCATGGATTTGTTTACTGGCGTCATAACCCACTGCGGTAGAAATCATTGTTGCTGTTTCTGACGGACTCGGTTCCCGCCCTGCTGACACTCTCACCCACTAATAAAGCTTGTCATGTACTTTCAACAAAGTGCCATCCTTATGCCATGCTGGGAAGTAGCCATAGACTGTTGACCAAGCTGGAAAATCTCCAGGCACTGCACGCCACGTACATCCCTGGCACAGTATATACACAATGGCATTCATGACAGTATACAGTGCTGTGGCACGAGGACGACCACCGGATTTCGCTTCTGGAAATAAATCGGCAATTAATTCCCACTGTAACCACGTTAAATCATTAGGATATGCTTTAGTCATTCGCTCATAAGGTGCTGATGTCTACAAATTTCAGCTTAAGCCTTGTGAGCTTTTTTACAATAGCCCCCACTTTTAAAACATCCTCTCAGCAATTCAGCCAGGATAAAACGATGTGATGGTCTGAGCCGTCCGTCCATCGCTTGGAGCAGTGGTTCTTCGCTGTTGTGATGTCACCGAAACCCGCATTGAGCGTCCCAAACGTTGGCAACGCGCGTTCTATTCTGGTAATAAGTCATTCAAAGCCTCTGGCATTCACTTCAGTCTAATAAAGATAATCATCAGTTTGTTGCTACAACTGCTTCTCTATTGGGCAACATCTTGCTACTATATGCTTGCAGCGCAAATCTAAACAAAATCTAAAAAAAAGATGAGTTATCGAGACGGCATTGCTCCCCACGGAATGCAATTGATCAATCGTGTCGCCACACCTGAACAAAAGCAAGAATTTTTGGACAAAGCTGATTCTTTACCGCGAGTTCAACTTGACGAGCGAGCCGTTTCTGACTTAGAAATGATCGCAATTGGTGGCTTCAGTCCGCTTTCTGGGTTTATGGAACACGAAGACTACGAGCGCGTAGTCGTTGAAATGCGGTTAGCGAATGGTTTACCGTGGTCAATTCCAATTACACTTTCAGTGGATGAAGCGATCGCCGAACCGCTCAAAGAAGGTAGCTTAATCCGCTTGGACAATACCAGTGGTCGATTTATTGGTGTCTTACAACTCACACAAAAATACCACTACGACAAAGCGAAAGAAGCCGTTAACGTTTATCGTACGGATGACATCAAGCACCCTGGTGTCAAAGTTGTCTACGACCAAGGAACAGTAAATCTCGCAGGTCCGGTTTGGTTACTCGAACGTCATCCTCATTCTTTGTTTCCCAACTATCAAATCGATCCAGCCGCATCGCGACAAATGTTTAAAGAAAAAGGCTGGAAAACCGTTGTTGGGTTTCAAACACGTAACCCCATCCACCGCGCACATGAATACATTCAAAAATGCGCACTAGAAACCGTCGATGGATTATTTTTGCATCCTTTAGTTGGCGCCACCAAAGAAGATGATATTCCAGCCGATGTAAGGATGCGCTGCTACGAAATTTTACTCGAACATTACTACCCACAAGACCGCGTTATTTTAGCAATTAACCCTGCCGCAATGCGTTATGCGGGGCCGCGTGAAGCGATCTTCCATGCTCTAGTTCGTAAAAACTACGGTTGTACTCATTTTATTGTTGGTCGCGATCACGCAGGTGTAGGCGACTACTACGGTACATACGACGCGCAGTACATCTTTGACGAGTTTGAGCCTGCGGAATTAGGTATTACACCTATGATGTTTGAACACGCTTTCTACTGCAAGCGTACATTGCAAATGGCAACAACAAAAACGAGTCCGAGTAAACCCGAAGAGCGCGTTCACCTTTCGGGAACTAAAGTTAGAGAAATGCTTCGTCGTGGAGAATTACCACCTCCAGAGTTCTCGCGTCCTGAAGTAGCCGCAGAATTGGCAAAAGCAATGCGTATACCTGTAGAAGCAAAGTAGGGGTACAGGGGAAGCAGAGGAAGCAGAGGAGAAATACATATGATGTTCTCTCACCCCTCATCCCCTCATCCCTCATCTCTCACTCCTAGTCTCTGTTAGGCTAAAAGCTGATGGCTAATAGCTAAAATATGAAGCGGCGGGATTTTTTAAAAGTAGTTGGCGGGATAGTTACCACGCTAGGGATCAGCGAGTTTGATTTGTTCAGGTTGAGCGATCGCTACGGCTCGGCTTTGGCACAATCTACCTCGCGAAAATTGGCGTTGTTGATTGGTATTAATGAATACTCGGTTACGCCGCTTAACGGTTGTACGACTGATGTTGAACTTCAAAGAGAACTCCTCATTCATCGTTTCGGCTTTCAACCAGCAGATATTGTTGTATTGCATAATCAACAAGCAACTCGGCAGCAAATTGAAGCCGCATTTATGCAGCATTTAGTTGAACAAGCACAACCAGGCGATATTGTTGTGTTTCACTACAGCGGTTATGGACGTCGCATTCAACTTGAGGAGGAACACGTAGAAGATCAGAATCTACAAGAGAATAGCGAACTCAGCCAACTGCTAGCATCTAAAACTTTATACTCCACCATCAGTAGCTTAGTACCGGTGGATAGTCCTATCACTTCGTCAGCCGAGCCAATCGTTAATGATGTTTTAGAAGAAACGCTGTGGTTGATGTTGCGATCGCTTCAGACAGAGAATGTAACAACAATTCTCGATACGAGCTTTTATACACCTCCTACAGCACCCTTCGGGAACTTGCGAATTCGTTCATCACCACAAATCGCGCCCGCGCAAATTCATCCCCTCGAACTAGAACTTCAGCAACAACTTATCGATAAAATCGCACCATATCGGTTACTCGTTCCGCCTCATGCTGCACTCGATTTACCAGGATTATTTATCACTGCATCGCAAACAGATCAACCTGCTGCTGAGGCGCAATGGAGTGGCTTTAGCGCAGGGTTATTTACCTATGCCTTAACTCAATCACTGTGGGAAGCAACCCCAGCAACAACGATTCACGTGAGCTTAAGTAAAGCAAGTAGTGTTGTCGAGCAAGTTGTCGGAAAACAGCAACCACAACTGTGCGGGCAAAAAAGTCAAGAACAAGCTGATATCGCACTTCACTTTACGCCTAATACTGATGTCAGCGCTGATGGTGTCGTGATCGCTGTAGGAGATAACGGTAAAGCAGCACAATTATGGTTGGCAGGATTACAGCCAACGCTTTTGCAGTACTACGGCGTCAACTCGCGGTTTAAAGTTGTGACACCTTCTAGCAGTGAAACAGGTGTAGATCAAGCGCAGCTACAAATGCGATCGCGCGCAGGGTTAACCGCAAAAGCTTTGCTGGTTGCAGACAATGAAAATACCAACACGCTACAACCAGGTCAATTAGTTCAAGAGGCGATTCGCATCGTTCCACGCAATATTAATCTTAACGTTGCCTTAGACCCTGGACTCGAACGCATCGAGCGCGTCGATGCGACCAGCGCGTTTGCTACCGCTTCTTTTGTAACGTTAGTAACTTCAGGAGAACAACTCGCAGATTGTCTGTTTGGTCGAATTCAAGACGATACTCAATCAACTACCGCTAGCCGTTACGGGTTATTTACGCTATCCCACGAATTAATTCCTAATACTGCGGGTGAAGCTGGAGAAGCCGTTAAAGTAGCCGTACAGCGCTTAATTCCGAAATTGCAAACACTTTTAGCAGCAAAGTGGTGGCGGCTAACGAGTAATGAAACTTCTGACTTAGATATTAAGGCAACACTCGAAGTTGTCAGCGCACCAAAACAGCCAATTATCGAGCGCGAAACACAGCGATTGCAAGCGAAAAACCGAGTCGAAAGTACGACACCAAGCATTGTTTCGACGACTTCAGGTATTCCATCGTTATCGATCGGCAGCCGGATTAAATATAAAATAACTAATCATGGTGATCGCCCTGTCTACTTATTACTGCTAGGCTTAGATAGCAGCAAAAATGCGATCGTCCTTTATCCAGGAAAAGCCCTTGCTGCTTCTGGTTCTACCGATACCGCATCGACACAAGAGTTGGCGATCGCGCCAGAGACAACTATAAGCGTACCTCGAACCGAGATTGATTTTGAGTGGATACTGCACGGACCACCTGCGGTTTGCGAAACTCAGCTGATTCTCAGTAGAAGTCCTTTTACTCAAACGCTTACTGCTTTGGATGCTGCACGCGAAGATCTGCGCGGTGAAGAATACGTTAGTATCTTGTCAAACCCTCTAGAAGTTACCCAAGCCCTACTACGCGACTTACAAACAGCAAGCGCGATCGCTCCCGACACAATTGGAGCCGCCCCTGATACCTACGCTTTAGACGTCAACGCGTGGGCAAGCTTCAACTTCATTTATCAGGTAACTTAGAGGAGTGAGGAGTGAGTGGCTAGTTCTGGAAAGTGCAAACGTTGGGAGGCATTATTATTAGTTTTAGATATGTGAGTTTTGAACTGAAAGAAAGTTTTACAACCCTCAGTCTCCCATGCTTCCCTGACCTCTGACCCCGACCCCCAACCTCTTAAGAATGGCTGAGCCGATCATTGAACTTAAAGGCGTGAGTAAAGCATTCGGTAACAATGTCGTTTTAGATGAAGCCGATTTAACGCTTTATCAAGGAGAAGCCTTAGCGATTATTGGTCCCTCGGGTACAGGTAAATCTACAATATTACGCATTATTGCTGGATTGCTAGCACCAGATGCAGGAGAAGTTTATATCCAAGGACAGCAGCGCAAAGGACTCATTGAAGATGCTGCCGATCCTATTAGTATTGGGATGGTATTTCAGCAGGCAGCTTTGTTTGATTCATTAACCGTCGAAGAAAACGTTGGTTTTTTGCTTTATCAACATTCACAACTATCGCGATCGCAAATTCGCGAGTTAGTTAATCAAAAATTAGAAATGGTCGGCTTAACCGGAGTTGGCGATCGCTATCCAAGTGAACTTTCCGGCGGAATGCGTAAGCGTGTCAGTTTTGCTCGTGCAATTATGTCTAATCCCGATAATGTCAAGGACTCTCCAGCGGTTTTACTTTACGATGAACCTACCGCCGGTCTTGATCCAATTGCATCTACAGTTATTGAAAATTTGATTCGACAGCTACAATGCACAACTGGGGTATGTAGTACTTATGCGATCGTCACCCATCAAGATAGTACGATCCGCCGTACCGCAGACCGTATTGTCTTTCTCTACCAAGGAAAAGTTCAGTGGGAAGGCTCTGTAAAAGATATTGATACTTCTGACAATCCTCTCATTCAACAATTTTTTAGTGGCAATGTTGAAGGGCCAATTCAGGTTATTGGCTAAGCACTAGATAGACAACTTAAAAACTTAGTGCTTAGTTGCTAGTCACCCTTCACCTACACTCACTATTTTAATCATCACTCATCAGTAAACCTTCTGCGTGAATGCCATCTCGTATAAATTCGCTAGCTAAATAAACCCTGGACTACGAGTAAGGCATGCCTTACCCTCTCAAACATCTTGTTTTAGTGTACGAAGGTACACTTTGCTTGGATAGCCCTGAAGAAAGTCGGAGGGCGTCTGTGATTCATGCAGAAGGTCTAGTAATAGAATTGATCTTTTTCCATGTTCTAAATACCTCTTCAATTGCTATTTACATAAAGTTAACCCGCCAAGCTACCAGAATGAATTAGCAACTTACAGCGGGTTAAAGAAGTTTTATTGTCTTTAGAGTTGGCGACTTTAGAAATAAAATCAACTAATGTTCTTTACTACTGTGGACGTTATCTGCAATTCACTTATCAAGCTTTGTACATCCAGAACTATCCAAATAGTCGTTTCGGCTGTATGTTCAAACACCTCCATAATTAACAATAAATAATGAATACAAGGGTGAAACTAAAACAATTGGATGTCAAGAAACTTGACGGTATTGCAGTGTGATTAGTACAGGAGGCACAGGTACTAATTAATTTTTTTATTAATCAACTGTTTAGTGCCTTGATTTATAAATTAGCATCCCTTTTTTAAGAATAAGCTTCCGATTTAGTAAAGTTTATTGACATTCATTTTTTGTAATATTTTTGTAAACTAGTTTACAAAATCAGCGGCAGTGGCTTCTCGCAAGATCTTTTTCTAGTTTGCTACCGAGTACGCGCGAATCCACATCGGGGTTGAAGTTACTTAGAAACCCTCGTCTGCTCTCAATTGCCCCTAATTCTGGGAAGAAGATACAGTGGGGGTTAAAGACTCGTACAAGCGGTTTACTGAGCACTTGTATTGCTAGTTTCTCCAGAACTACTCTCTGTTGTACTCGTTGCTGGTGTACTTTCAGGCGAAGCAACGGTATCGCTGCTGCTTTGTACAGCTTGTGCAGGAACATTACTACTTTCTTGTGTCTGTGGTTGTGTAGGTTCTGGCTGTGTTGTTGGTGCGGGTGGAGCCGGACTAGGAACAGTAATATTGATGTCTGGCGCTTGAGGGGCTGGGGCTTGTTGCTGAGGAACAGGAACCGGAACGGGAACTTCGGTTGTGCGTTCGATAATCGTCGTTTGGTTTTCGGGAGCAGGACTTGCTGCGGGTGATGGTTCCTGACGCGGTGCTGGAACGACGATATTTGTGTTGGTAGGTACAGGTTCTTCGCGTTGATTGAGTAACCAAATTCCGCCTGCGGTTAAAGCTGCGAGTGAAGCAAGGAGAATACCAAGAAGTAACCCCCGCGAGGCGTTTTCATTGTCTCTTGCTGCTAAAACTTCTTCTTGATAGAGGTTTTCGGATACTTGACCTTGAACATACCCTTCGCGGTAAGCTTCTGCGTTATTACCACCGCTTACAGTTTCGTTTGTACATGTAGTGTGAGTATTGCCATTTGCATCAGTGCGTGTCTCTTGGCGTTCGCGGTTATAACTTTTGTAATCGTTAGGGTTAGTAGACATAGCTTTAAAAGTACTCTCCTCACAGAGATGAACGAGATAAAAACGGTAGATGTTGTTGCGGTTATTACGTAGCTTTAAAGTAGCTTTAATTACCCAACACCCGAATCGTCTTTAGAATAACTTCTGCGATCGCGTCCTCGGCTCTGTCTAGAGTAATGCTTTTTTCTTCTATCTAAAGATATATTTCGTTAAGTAATCTCATCTTTTTTCTAATGTTCCTAGTAATTACGCTTGACACTCACAAATACTAAAGGCTAAGTGGGTAAAAACAAACGTAACGATAAGGTTGATGTTTGGTAACTGGTCATTGGTCATTGAATAGTGATTAGCTATTGGCTATTAGCTTTTATTTGACTGCTAAATGCTAACAGAAGAAACGCTAAGTGCTGTGCCATTAACCATTACCCGACCTGCACCTAGTCAACGACACGATGTAAGTATGCTCCGCTAAATCAATGCGAACCAACTGAATTCATCACCAAATTCTCTGATACCGCATTGGTTGGAAAAAACCTAATTGCTTGTTCAGCAACGGCTAACTCGACTCGCGTTCCTACTGGTAAGACGACTTCGGCTGATGTGCGCGCGTGTAATCTTTTACCCGATGCAGTGTGCAAACAGTAGCGGTATTCGCGTCCTAAAAACCTACGAGTGTGAATAATAACAGGCGCACTATCCGCAGGTTGTAAGATTAAATCTTCTTCGCGAATCATTAAGTCGCCTGTTTCTCCTTGTTCTGTCTCTTTGCGCGCGGTAAAACAGCCAATTTCGGTTTCCCACAGGTGTCCTCGGCGCTTGGCTGGTAGAAAGTTGGCGCGAGTGACAAACTCTGCAACAAAGCGTGTTTGTGGATGCGTATAAATTTCTTCGGGTGTACCTAGTTGTTCAATTTTACCTTGACGCATCACTGCGACTTGATCGGCGATCGCTAAGGCTTCTTCTTGATCGTGCGTGACAAAAACCCCCGAAATTCCGGTTACTTTGAGAATTTCGCGTAATTCCTCGCGCAAGCGCAAGCGGACTTGCACATCCAGATTACTCAACGGTTCATCGAGTAAAATCAGGGCGGGTTCTGGTGCTAAGGCGCGTGCTAAAGCGACTCGTTGCTGTTGTCCGCCGGATAATTCATGCGGATAGCGTTTTTCTAATCCTGCTAATCCGACAAGTTCTATAAGTTGATCGACACGATCGCTGCGCTTTTTATGCGACGATCGCAAACCAAACGCAACATTATCACCTACGGTTAAGTGCGGAAATAGTGCATAATCCTGAAACACCATGCCTACCGAACGCTGTTCTGGAGGTATCCAATGCGCACCAGCGACAGTTTTTCCCGCAATTTCGACTCTTCCTGATTGCGGACGCTCAAACCCAGCAATTAACCGTAACAACGTTGTTTTACCGCAACCTGATGGACCTAGTAAACCAAGTAAATCTCCTTGAATAAGATTAAGGCTGACATTCGCAACCGCTGGTGGTGGTTGATCAAACTGTTTCGTAACATCATCGACGCGAAGAATAACTTGCTCGTGTCCCATAAAATGCAATTAACCTCCTACTATTGCTCTTGAGAAAGCATAAATAAAGTAGATCCGCAGGAAACTAACAACATCGTCAACGCTGCCGCTGCGGCATCGCTAAACGCAACGTTTTCTGTTGCTGTCCAAATCTTGGTTGCGAGTGTTGAAAAACCAATCGGCGCGAGTAACAATGTTGCAGGTAGCTCTTTAATTGCGGTCAAAAATACCAATATTGCTCCACTTAATATTCCTGGGCGGACGAGTGGTAAGGTAATTTCCCGCAAAGTTTGCCACGGAGTTCTTCCTAAGACTTGGGCAGATTCTTCGAGTTGGGGATTGACTTGCAACAGCGAACTACGGACTGTGCCGACTGATTGTGGTAAAAATAAGACTAAATAGGCAAAAACCAGGATTGGTAAAGTTTGATAAATCCAAGGAAGATAGTTAGCGCCTAAAAACACGAGCGATAATGCAACAACAATTCCTGGTAAGCCAAAGCCGACGTAGCTACAGCGCTCGATTATAGCAGTTATCCGGCTGGGAAAACGCACTGCCAAAATAGCCACGGGTAATGCACAAATTGTTGCCGCGATCGCCGCGAGTGCCGCTGCCCCAATTGAGTTAAGCGCAGGTTGGATCATGTCTTGAGCCAAATTAACTGCATCTCCACCGCCCACCGTTAAGCCGCGAATCAACCAAAACAAAGTCACGCCAACGGGTAACACTAAACTAATCAGCGTAATTCCTGCACAAAACAAAAGCGCTGGTAGTTTCCAATATCCGAGTTTGATTTGTAAAGCACGGCGAGAAGCACCGCGACTATAGTACCTTGCCCGCGATCGCGCCTTATTTTCTAGCCACAAAATTCCTAACACTAATACGACCAAAATTAAAGCGAGGGCAGCGGCTAAATTGCGGTTAAAACTCGACCTGTATTGCAGAAAGATGACGCGTGTAAAAGCATCAAACCGCATCAGCGAGGGCGTACCAAAATCGCGTAACGCATACAATGCAACTAAAAGCGATCCGGCAACTATCGAAGGACGCAACTGCGGCAAGATGACGCGAAAAAATGTGTCTCGTCTACTATATCCCAAACTCCGCGCAGCTTCTTCGATGGCGGGATCAATTCCGTGTAATCCTGCACGGACACTCAACAAAATATATGGGTAAGTAAATAAAGTGATGGCTAAAATTGTGCCAAACCAGCCATAAATGCTAGGTAGCTGTTGCACTCCTAATGGTTCTAGCAATAGTTGCAATAAGCTGCCTCTTGGTCCAAATGCTGCTATTAAAGCAAAGCTACCTACATAACTCGGAACAGCTAAAGGGAGAGTCGTCACAATTAACCAAAATCGCCGCCAAGGTAAATCTGTCCTGATGGTTAAAAACGCTAGTGGTATTGCAATCAATGCAGAAAATATCGTAACGGCTGCTGCCATTCCAGCGCTGTTGAGTAACACCGTCACAGTTCGCGGACGTAAGAGCAAATCAGATAATTCTTCTCTACCGACACCCGCCGTGCGAATGACTAAATACGTTAACGGAATCGCAATAGCAACCGCAGTAATTGCACCTGCAACAAGTAGAAATAACGGTGGTCGATGTGCTGAAATGCCCCTAGAGATTTGCATAAATCATTAACTGAAACTGATGTATCAAACTGTCAAATGTGGTCTAAAGTTGTTGTGCTATCAAGTTCGCACTGTAAGTTGAAGTTGTCGCACTGTGTTAGAGTTAATTTTGAGAATTACTTTCTATTCAACTTTTTGATTAAATAAGAAATTTTCTCACTATTGTTCAGAGTCATAAAATAATTCCCGTAAGCACAGCAGGCGAAGACTTGTTGCTTCTATAACTTATTGAAAATGATTATGCTTATCTTGCCAAGGTAGTGCGCGAGAAAAAAGCAACTAAAGAAAGAGATATTGCGAACAAGTCGCAAAACAACTTTATTGTGCCGTCGAAAACATCTTTTGGCGTTGCGCTTCATACAACATCAAAGCAGCTGCGATCGCCACATTCAAAGATTCGACTTCTGCGTTTTGCGGAATTCTGACACAAAGATCGCTTTGCGCAACTAATTCAGCGGATAAGCCTGCGCCTTCATTTCCCAGCAAGATGACACTAGGGCGCTGCCAATCTACTTCCCAGTAAGTTAATGGTGCATCTGCTTGTGTAGCGATGACCTGCATTCCTGCTTGTTGACATTCGCGCACCGTTGTTTTTAAATCAGCGCTGACAGCGATCGGCAAACGAAACCACTGTCCGGCTGTAGCTCTTAAAACTTTTGGGTTGTAGATATCGACACTATTGGCACTTAACCACAATCCACTCGCACTAGCTGCTGTAGCCGTACGAATGATTGTCCCTACATTGCCTGGGTCTTGCACGTTTTCTAAAGCTAGAGTTAAACCGTTGTACGGTACTTGGATGCGATCCAAACTGCGGTGTGCGGTTGCGACAACGCCATCAGGGTTTACAGTTGTGGCGATCGCCTGTAAAACTTCTTCACTGACGATTTCCCCGCGTTGTGCTTGTTGATTAGCTTGTTGCCATATTATTGGGTTGCGACTTTGCCACTCTGGAGTACAACACACAGTCTCTAAAGGGTACTTTACCCGACAAGCTTCTTGAAGTAGGTGCGTTCCTTCGATTAAAAATACGCCTTGGTCCCGCCGTTCTTTTGCGGAATGCAACTTGCGAAGCTGCTTGACTAGCGGGTTTTGCAAACTAGTGAGCATACAATTTGTAGCAGGCTACAGCCGAGTGAATTCAAAGTTATCAGCTACAGGGGACTTTTTCAAGTTGAGTTTTTTGCTTTACGCGCATTTTTACGTCCTTCTTTAACCCGTAAATAGGATGTCTAAGAAGTGCTCTGGATAGTTCATTCACCCCGTAAATCTCCTGATTGCCTCCTAAATCCCCCAATCTTGGGGACTTTGATTTTAGAGGTTTTTAGGATGGGGGAGCTAGGCTTGTGCAATCACATCTTCTTAGCCAGATAATGGTAACTGAATAAGTGATTAAAACTCATTCTTTAAGCTAGCTTTGATTATTAACAAATTTATATTTCAACTTCGTAAGAATACGGATATCGTAGGAAAATAATTTTAGTTTTTCTGACATTTTTATAAAAAGTATTTTCGTATCTAGAATCTTTTGTGGATAATTTACTAAATATCCGTTCTTACACTGTTAGAGAAAGCAATTTTTAGCAAAAATCTTTGTATTTCAGTATCAACAAGTACTTGATAGAGTATTTTGATCAAAAAATAGCTTCTTTATGGCGAGATGAATTGCGCGATTTTTTAGTATGCGGCTAACTAGTGGTCAAGAGAAGTTTAAGTGCGATCGCCTATCTACATCTGTAGCATTTTTTTTTACTTTGATATCTCAGAATTAAAAATTTCGATGTTACCAGATAAGAGTATGAATAATTCTTGAATTATGTAAACCTCCTACATGAAGAGAACCGCAAATGAATTCGCAGCTAAATAAACCCTATTTCCTCCGTATATTTTTTGATAACACTTTTATTTTAGTGTGTGAAGGCACACTTCGTTTTGGTAGCCCCGACTTCAGTCGAAGGGCATCTGGATTAGCAATTTATACATTGATTCAGCAAAGCCAAAATTTTAATATTTTTTCCGTATTGTCCGCAATTAAGTTTAAAGTTTTCATAAATTATCGGTAAATTTCTTAGATTTTAGTTTACGCAGTTTTACTACTGACAGTGACTATTTCTAGCAAATATGATGCGCAACGTGATACGTCAAGTGCTACGTCATGTAGTGTCCAAGCTGGAGATTAAAAGTTAGATGTCAGTCAAAACTTTAGAAATGAATCAGCCACAAACTGGGAAGCTCATTCGTGAAATACGGTTAGAAACTGCGCTGACACAAGAACAGTTTGCGGCTGAATTAGGTGTTACCTGTTCTTCAATTAATCGTTGGGGGAACGGGCAGAGTACAGGAGTACACCTTTACTTTTAGCTAGGCAAAAAAATTTTCAACACCTAGAACAAATGGGCGATCGCGGTCAGGAATTATTAGCTAAATGCACAGCTTATTAAGCCTGAAACAGCTTGGTGTATTTGGATTTATACCTGGATAAAACTTAGTTTTTCATCATTATTAGACGATGGAAATTTTGTGATTCAACTTGTGGAGGATACTAACAAGCTTAACCTGATTGCGAATGAAGGTATTAAACCTACTAGCTTGCAAATTTCTTTAGCAGCATTTCTCCTAAGAGCATAACTGAACTAATCAACGCACTGTCTGTAATGTTTATTTATACAGAAAATAATGCGGAACCCGGGACTTGAACCCGGAAGCCTTGCGGCACTAGAACCTGAATCTAGCGCGTCTGCCAATTCCGCCAGTTCCGCTCGTATATTTTTAACGTAGCTTTTCATTATCACTCAAATTTGTCTAAGTGTCAATATTAGTTTGTCTTAGTTCGGGATGTTAAGAACGCAAAACGCAGAGGGCAGACTTCTAGCAATGACCTAGAAACGCTGGTGTAAGGACGAAATTGTGTAACCCCTCATAGCGCAGTGGGTCAAAACCTCCTACGACATCACATTCGTAAATACTTTCTGCTTTTTATTGGCGATCGCAATGTTCAAAACCGTAAACTTTATCATTCATTGAAAAATAAGACAATCGTGTAAATACTCTTTTGTTTCAAGCAACGATGAAATTAATATGCGATGACTCAGAAGGTTTAACTTTTGCAAATGTCAATGTAGAATCAAAACCAACTTTGAACTTGTAAAAGTACCGAATTCTTTACGGAGGATAGACCTATTACTACCTCTCACGGCTTACCAAACGCCCACACGTTATCTGATGCTGACGCTTCTGTTCTACAGATTTGGGGAAAGCATCCATTAAAGGGTCATGTCAAGATTAGTGGCGCAAAAAACTCAGCGCTGACAATCATCGCCGCAGCCCTACTTTGTCCTGAGGATTGCCGCATTCGCAATGTTCCTAACCTTGTCGATGTGAAGCGCATGGGACAAATTTTAGCAGCATTGGGAGTTAAGATTGAGCATCACGGTGATGTTTTAGACATCAATGCGAGTACGATTAGTCACTCGAAAGCTCCGTATGAGCTAGTTAGCCAGCTACGAGCAAGTTTCTTTATCATTGGTCCATTACTCGCGAGGTTAGGAGTCGCACGCATTCCCCTACCTGGTGGTTGTACAATTGGCGCTCGACCGGTGGATCTCCATGTTCGGGGTTTACAAGCTATGGGAGCCGATGTGCAAATTGAACACGGTATCGTTCACGCTTACGTCACGGGAAGTCAACGCAGACTTAAAGGCGCAAAAATCTACTTAGATTACCCCAGCGTCGGTGCTACCGAGACAATTATGATGGCCGCTACCTTGGCAGAAGGGGAAACAACGATTGAAAACGCAGCACAAGAGCCAGAAGTCGTAGACTTAGCCAATTTTTGTCGAGCGATGGGGGCGCGTATTCGCGGAGCAGGAACAAATACTATTACAATCGCTGGAGTTCCTCGCTTGCATTCAACAGACTACACTATCAATCCCGATCGCATCGAGGCAGGAACTTTCTTAGTCGCTGGAGCGATTACGCATTCGGAGATTAGTTTGTCTCCTGTCGTTCCAGAGCATCTGACTGCGGTGATTGCGAAACTTCAGGAAACTGGCGCGCAAATTGTCACTGAAGCACCTGATCGCTTGTGCATTATTCCAGGAGACACGATTAAAGCAACTGATATTGAAACCTTGCCGTACCCTGGTTTTCCTACCGATATGCAAGCCCAGTTTATGGCGTTACTCACACTGAGTGAAGGCAATAGTTTAATAACTGAAACTGTATTTGAAAACCGAATGCGTCATGTCGCCGAGCTAAATCGCATGGGCGCAGATATTCGGATTAAAGGCAACCATGCGCTTATACGAGGTGTTTCGATGTTATCTGGCGCACCAGTCATCGCAACAGATCTTCGTGCTTCCGCAGCGCTTGTCTTAGCTGGATTGGCAGCAAATGGTAAAACGGTTATTCAGTGCTTACATCATCTCGATCGCGGCTACGAACAGCTAGAAGTGAAACTACTTTCTTTAGGGGCGGTCTTAGAGCGCGTTCCGGCTGGTGCAGATGCAGGTAGTGCAGGTTTAACGAGTTATTCTGTTTTATCTGAGAAAGACTGATGAACAATTGAGTTGAAGTGACTCACAACTTTGGCATCGTACACAAAGGGATGATTGCGAACCGCAGTGAAAAAGCTGTGATTCGTTATACTGAACACATAGCGTATTAGTTCACAACGCGATCGCACCAGCAGGTACTAACCTGCTGTCATACCTCTATTCCTTCGCAAGCGAAAACGGCGCATGATCTCTAAAACTCAATTAATTGGTTTAAAAGCCGACGAGTTTCGTCATCCATTAGATTTGGAGGCAACTAAAGCTCTCAAACAAATCCCTGGCGCTGATATCATTGTGCGCAACCTGCTAGGACAAATGGCAGAACAGTTTTTTTATGTGGAAAATATTGCCTCAAGCATCCTAGTCGGCGAGCAACAACTGCCTCAGTTTTACAAGCTGTTAATCGAAGCTTGTCGAGTGTTGGATTTAGAACCGCCACAGTTGTACGTCCGTCAGCACCCAGTCCCGAATGCTTACACGTTCGCCATGCGTGGTAAGCAGCCCTTTATTGTCATGCATACTTCGTTATTAGATTTGCTGACTCCTGAGGAAATTCAGGCAGTGATCGCGCATGAATTAGGTCATCTCAAGTGCGATCATGGAGTGTATCTGACGTTAGTCAATTTGGTTGTTTTAGCCGCAGGACAGTTGCCTAATTTGGGCGGCTTTGTTGCGCAGGCACTTCAAGCACAACTTTTAGAGTGGGTTCGCTGCGCCGAATTTACGTGCGATCGCGCCGCACTCCTCGCCACTCAAGATCCAAAGATCGTCATGTCGCTTTTGATGAAGCTTTCGGGAGGTTCGCCGACACTCGCGCCGCAACTCAACTTAGATGCGTTTCTTGCACAAGCCCGTGCCTATGACGACATCAGCAACACCGAATTAGGCGAAGTCCTCAAATCAGCGCGGACATCACAACTCACTCATCCGCTACCCGTACTACGCGCACGAGAAATCGATCGTTGGGCATCAAGTCGAGATTATCAAAACTTGTTAGAAAGTCACACTATGGATTATAATCATAAAGCTGCACCCAAGGGCGGGTGGCGAAACTGGTAGACGCACCACACTCAAAATGTGGCGACCTTACGGTCATAGGAGTTCGATTCTCCTCCTGCCCATTAATTTCATCAAACTCAAGCGCTATGAAGCGCGAATAGTGTATCGAACGAGTATCACTCATCCAAGCTGTGTTGTTAATAACGCACGGCTCTTTTACAGTTGCCTTAATTTCTAATATTTCAAGATTGAGGTAGCGTTAGTGAAATAATTAATCATGCGATCGCCAAACTGAAATATGCTGCTTATCAGTTGTGACTTGCAATAACATGAGGTGTAGACTAACTACTTTTAGAATCTAATTAAGAGTTATAGTAAATTCTTTTATTATAAGCACAAAAAACATAACTGCCACTACCGTATGTTTTCTAGTATTACGATAAGTTTTTAGTATCATTTTGTCGCAAGATATCAGTAAAATTGCGCTTGGATCGCAAGTGGATCTGACGCTAATTTCTTTAGATGTTTGCTATGGCAGGGAGCCTAAATAAGATTGAGAGTAGCCTCGTTTATTAAAACACATTATTAAAAAATGCTTAAAAATCTTTCTATCAGGGAAGGGAACTTTTGCTTTGAGAAGCCACTCAATTGCTCTTTGAAAGATCCCCTTGTTCTCAAATAAGGCGATCATATTTTTCTAGTGCTGCGCAATCGTGCTTTGCATGTGCGTGAAACTACATTAAGTAATACTTTTAACTGATAGAGCAATCGTATTACTAACCCAGAGATTACAGACGATCAATTGTCAAAGCTACTAGCCGAAGACTATTGTCTATGTTGAGGAGTGAATGTATGAAGCAAGCATCTGCATCTAGTTATCAACCCACTAAAAATTGTATTCGTTTGAGAAAAAGTCTTCTTCTAGCTGCGTTAGGAATCTTAAGTGCATCGAGCTTAATTTGGCAACAGTACACCATCCAAGTTGTAGCAGCTGAAGAAAATCAGGTTGCTACTAGTAATTCTTGGCAGAATGCTTCATTTCCGGTAGAAAATTTTCAAGCTTACTCTTCCCCGTTTGGATATCGTCGTTCTGCGACTGGGGGTTCAGGGTGGGAGTTTCATCGAGGGCTAGATTTCGCGGCACCGCAAGGCAGTTATATTCGTAACTGGTGGTCAGGGAAGGTTGTTAAAGTTTCAGATCGTACTGCTTGTGGAACGCATGTTATTGTGCAATCTGGTGATTGGGAGCATACTTATTGCCATATGCAAGGTCATGTCGAAGCACAGGGCGGAAATCGCTACTTAATTGACCGCGAGGGTGGAATTCAAATCTGGGAAGGTCAATACATTCATAGTGGCGCGCGAATTGGTCGAGTAGGAATGACAGGGCGCACCACAGGTCCGCACCTACATTGGGGGCTCAAGTACGCCAACAACTATGTAGATCCTGCACTTGTTCTACGAGCTATGTATGCTCAGCAATCGGGTAGAACGCTACAATCTTCTGCAAGGATTCGATAAGGGATCAGAGAATCTGCGCTATCATTAAAAGCCGGCTTAAAGCTCTTACTATGGTAAGAGGTCTAGCAAAACGCATTCAGCTTAGGACAAGTATATTGAGTAAATGTATTACTCGATAAAGCTTTTAAAAAAGCTAAGAGCTAACAGAAGAAATCGCTAACTGCTATAGAAGGTGAAAACCAAGAAAATTGCTGATGTTGAGATTTTAAAAATGTCCTAACATATAGCTCGACTGCTGTATGTCAGTAGCTCAATAAAAAGCCGATAATTTATACCCTGCAAGTTGAAATTATCGGCTCTTATGTTTGAAATTATCTCAGTTGTAACTAACTAGCAACAAGCGCATCTTGGTCTTGAGATTGCTTGTATTCGGCTACAATTTTGCGAAATTCATCGCCGTCAATTGTTTCTCGTTCAATCAGTAAATCGACTAGCCGATCCATCAAAACGCGGTTTTCTTGCAGAATTGTTAATGCTTGCTCGTGACAATGAGAAATAATCTGTCGCACTTGAGCATCCACACGTGCTGTAATCTCTTCAGAATACTCTGAGCGAGTCATGAGATCGCGCCCTAGAAAGACCTCGCTGTTTTGGTTGTCGAGTGAAAGTAAACCTAGGTCAGACATCCCAAAGCGAGTGACCATCTGACGTGCTAAGTTTGTAAGTTGTTGTAAATCTTGACCTGCACCTGTTGTAACTTCCTCTTTACCAAAGACAATTTCTTCAGCTGCTCTACCGCCAAGTGTCGCCGTAATTCTAGCTAAAAGCTGCACGCGCGAAATTAATCCTTGGTCTTCACTCGGAGTAAACCATGTTAGTCCTCGCGCTTGTCCGCGCGGAATCAGCGTGACTTTTTGCACGGGGTCGTGGTCTTTGAGTAGTGTCGCCAGCAATGCGTGACCTACTTCATGGTAGGCTATGAGTCGCTTGCTCTTGCTATCGACAAGTGGTGTCCCTTCCATTCCTGCGACAACGCGGTCGATCGCATCATCTATTTCTAATAATGTAATCGCTTCTTTGCGTCGCCGTGCGGTCAAAATTGCGGCTTCGTTGAGCAAGTTGGCTAAATCGGCTCCGGTAAATCCTGGCGTCCGCCGTGCGACTGCATCTAACGACACATTCGGGTCAAGCTTTTTATTTCGTGCATGGACTTTGAGAATTTCTTGACGTCCTTTAACATCGGGCGCATCGACAATGACTTGGCGGTCAAATCTGCCAGGGCGCAGTAATGCTGCATCGAGCACATCAGGGCGGTTCGTCGCGGCGATAATAATGATTCCTGTGTTGCCTTCAAAGCCGTCCATCTCGGTGAGTAGCTGATTGAGTGTTTGTTCGCGTTCATCATTACCACCACCGATTCCAGTACCGCGTTGTCTTCCTACCGCGTCGATTTCATCGATGAAGATCAAGCAGGGCGCGTTGTCTTTGGCTTTTTTGAATAAGTCGCGGACGCGCGAAGCACCAACACCAACGAACATTTCGACGAATTCGCTACCAGAGATACTAAAGAATGGAACTCCAGCCTCACCTGCGATCGCTTTTGCCAAAAGAGTTTTTCCAGTTCCTGGAGGTCCGACTAATAAAACACCTTTAGGAATCCTGGCACCTACAGCGGTAAAGCGTTCGGGTTGCTTAAGGAACGTGACGACTTCTTGGAGTTCTTCTTTTGCTTCTTCGATTCCAGCAACATCAACAAATGTTATTCCCGTTTTAGCTTCCATCTGAAAGCGGGCGCGGGATTTACCAAAGTTCATTGCTTGATTCGATGCGTTGCCCGAACGTCGGAGAAACAACAACATCAAAGCCATCAATGGTAAAATCCACAGCAGATTTGCTAAGATTCCAATTGCCACTCGACTATCCGCAGACGAGATCACTTCAAATTCAACGCGGTTGGCTCGCAGTCTTTCAATCAATTCGGGATTTTGGTCAAGCAGTGGCACTTCTTGAGGTGGCGCATCTGCTTGTTGTCCTTCGAGTTGAACTCTCGCAACTCTTTGCGTTGGGTCAATTTCGACGCGTTCGACTTGACCTGCATCAATTCTTTCGATTAATTCTCCATACGTTAGAGCATTCGGCTCTCTTCTTTGCGCGAGTGCTGGGCTTGCCACAAGCGTAGACTGTAACATAATCCAACCTGCGGCGATCGCACCAGTGAAAGCCAAACCGCTTGCTGGTCTTTGGCGCATCAATGCTTTTTTTTGCAAACCTCTCATATTGATTGCCCTTTGTCTACTGCCTTAACCCAAGCACTTGCATCTGAGCGTTCTGCCTGAGCGTGAATAAAAACTTACAATTTATCTTGCCAAGATCTAGTTTAGCCTTCCCACCACTACCTCTAGTATTACCGATACTTCAAGTTCTTTTGCTGGCAAAATTTCGGGTTTGACACAATCTCAGCATTTTGACTACAATTAAGCCATACTCATTACGACTACGTTTTTCTGTAACTGCAACTAATTATCTAGTCGCTACAAGAAGCACATAAGTTGCATACATAGAGTACTTTGCTTCACAACGAGATTGGATAACCGAAATTCAGATTTGTTGAGAATAATTAATATTTAAGTAGATTCCCTCACAAAGCAACTCGATGGTAAAAATTGTAGGAATTGGTGGTAGTTTAAGACCAGACTCTTATAGCCAAAGTGCTTTAAGACTGGTAGCACAGCGCGTAGAAGCATTGGGAGCAGAAGTAGAAATTCTTGACCTTAGGCAAATGGAACTACCATTTTGCAATGGAGAAGATAGCTATCCCGATTATCCTGATGTGGTCAAGCTACAAAATACGGTTAAGCAAGCCGACGGCTTAATTTTGGCAACTCCAGAGTATCACGGAAGTGTAAGTGGTGTCTTAAAAAATGCTCTAGATTTGATGAGTTTTGAGCAGCTAGATGGTAAGGTCGTCGGGTTAATCAGCGTATTGGGAGGTCAATCTAATAGTAATGCTTTGAACGATTTACGCGTCATTATGCGTTGGGTACACGCGTGGGTAATTCCCGAACAAGTTGCGATCGGACAAGCGTGGAAGGCTTTCGGTTCTGACGGCAAAATTTTGGACGAAAAAATTTCTCAACGTTTCGATCAATTCGCTCAAAGTTTAGTAGAAAACACGCGTAAGCTGCAAGGCGTTGCTTAGTAGCAGGATTCGTAATTCGTAATTGTTATACGTTTAGGAACTTGAGAATTAATTGAATTACCAATTAGACGGTAATCATTACTTCATTGATAAGTGTGAGCTTTAAAACCTAAATCAATTTATTACGAATTACGAGTTATTCGATTGTGAATAAATTGCTTACTAGGTTCGCTAAGAGTTTTTTGGCAGGAAACTCATTTATGTACCTTAGTAGGATTACCATATTTGTTGTATGTTTTGCAACCGTAATTTTAGGGTTTATTTTGAGAAATTCTAGGATTTCATCAAAAGATTTCCGTAAAACTACTATTGCTTGTCGATATTAAGTGCAATAGCGTGCTTATATAGTGTACTAACCTGCAACTTTTTGCAGTAAGAGAGTATGGCAATACCCGACGCAGGTTTAGCACCTTTTCTGTCCTTACAGAAGTGCAGGTTTCGTCGCAGAAAACAAATTCCACTTCAAACAGACATTCTGTGGAAAATTGAACGCGGTGCTGTACGTACATCTACTTGGACGGCAGATGGAACATTAATCGTCTTAGGTTATTGGAAACCTGGTGAAATCGTAGGCAAAGCAATATCGCGTATTCAGCCCCTTCAAATCGAATGCTTAACTGATGTAGAGTGTACTGGCGTGCCGTCTAATTTATGGGATGGCATATTGAATGATATCGTACAGCAGATGCAACAAACTGATGAATTAATCTGCATCATCCGCAGAGAATCAGTTATGTTAAGGCTGTGGGAGTTTCTTATTTGGCTAGACAAAAAGTTTGGTTGTGATGTTAAGCAGGGGCGGCTATTAGATTTACCCATTACTCATCAGGATATAGCCGATACGATTGGCTCGACACGGGTGACAGTGACGCGAATGCTGCAACAATTAGCAATAGAAGGGAAAATACGGCGTCAAGGATGGAGCATTATTATTACTGAGCCTCGTTTATTAGAGCCAGATGAAATGAAGCTTGGCAAATAAATTCGCGGCTAGATAAATTATGCCTTGTGAGGGTAAGGCAGTGCCTTACCCGTACTTTTTAGTGGTGATGATGGTGGTGATGCGCCTGCGTTGCTGCTAAGTGAGGGTTGACGGCGATCGCTTGTTCTGAGAGTAAAGCGGCGATGTGAGGGTTAGCCCACTCGGCTGCCATTTTCAGAAAGTCTGGATGGTCATTCACACAGGGCATTTGCACATAAGTAATATTTTTATGCTGGTGCTGTAGTCTATGAATGATATGATCGACATCGAGTAAAGTTTCATGATTCTCGGTAGCAAAGCCAATTGGCATAAAGACAATTGCTTTAGCACCAAGTTCGATCAAGTTTTTTGCGGCTTGCGTCGCGTTGGGCTGTGTCCATTCGATCAGCGGGGTGTCATGATTCAGCCAGCCGACAGAAATCAGCGGATAGCGGTAGATTAATTGTTCTCTTACCTGTTCGTATAGTGCTTCACTTTCTGTAATTCCAGAGGTGAATCCTTTGGCTTTATGCGGACAACCGTGATTCATTAACACGATACCAATTTGTGAAGGTAGGTAAGCTGCGGCTAAATCAGTCGCAATCTTTTCCTCAACAAGACGCGCCATTAAATCGATATACGCAGGTTCATTATAGAAAGAAGGAATATAGCGTTGTCCTTTCACCCAATGTTCGTCACCGTCTGCAAGCTTTGCTAACGCTTTGTTGACTTGCTCAACCGCAATTCCACTTGTGAAGATTGAATCGACAACGAGTAGCGGGTAAATGAGAATTTTGTCAAAGCCTTGATCTTTAATGTCTGTTAAGACTTGTTCTGGGAGAAACGGCGCGCAGAAGTTAAATGCTTTGAATACTTGAATGCGCTTTCCCCACTGTTGTTGTAAGTGCTGTTCAATTCCGGCGCGTTGCTGCTCAAAAATAGCGTTGTGGGGTGAGATGAAGTGATCGTGTTGATGACCCCATTCATGTCGGTCAAATAGCGCCAGTACTTTCGCTAAAGGCGGATAAATCCACGTTGGTACTGGAGCGAATTTAGCTGTTAGTAGATTTAAAGCTTGTTCATTATAGTTAGCAAAATCTTCGTAACTTTCGACTTCGCCGTAGCCCATCAGCAAGACGGCAACTCGGTCGTTGCTAGAATGGGCAGATGCTTGTTGCTGTTTTTCGGGGATGGCAACCAATTTACATTCCTCAAATATGTAATTTCGGTAATGTAGGTACTTGAAGCGCCCAACGATGCCGCATATAGCCCACAAAGTACCGACACTATACTTAGGTTAACATCCCCATAGGGGGCATAACAGTGTTCTGTGAGAAGTCAGCTTTACAATCCGAGAATTAATCGTGCTGTCCACAAGTAAATTAAAACTCCTAACACATCAACCGCAGTTGTAATAAATGGTGCTGACATTAAAGCGGGGTCGAGTTTGAGCGAACGAAACAAAAACGGTAACGCGGAACCTGCGAAAGAAGCCAAAATCGCGATCGCAAACAAACTGACTCCGACAGCGATCGCCACTGATAGATTACCCTGAAGAAAGTAAGCCCACACGGTAACAACAATAGCTAGCATGACACCCAAAATAACTCCTGCTAGCGTTTCCCGCGATATAACTCCTAGAAATTTGTTAGCTTGGACTTCGTTAGTACTTAACCCACGAATGACTACTGTAGAAGACTGCGCGCCCACATTACCACCAGTATCAATCAACAACGGAATAAATGCTGCTAGTGCGACAACTTGCTCAAGAACTTCTTCTTGGTTTTGAATCACTACCGCTGTTGCTGTATTTGTAATTAAGAGAACGAATAACCAAACGACGCGTTTGCGCGCGACAGTAAATAAGTTAGTTTGAAAATAATTACCGCCACCCGATTGAACGCCACCCAACGTATAAATGTCTTCGGTTGTTTCTTGCTCTAAAATATCAATAACATCATCAACCGTTACAATCCCAACTAAACGCCGTTCAGCATCAACGACAGGGACTGCTAAGAAATCATAATCTTTGATAATACGTGCAACTTCTTCTTGATCGGTTTCGGTATAAACGTACACAACATCCCGCGTCATCACCTCACCAATTGTTTGGTCTGGTTGGGCTGTTACTAAGTCTCTTAACGATAAGATGCCTACAAGTCGCCGTGCTGCATCGGTAACGTACAGGTAGTAAATTGTTTCAGTAACATTAGCAACGCTGCGAATGCGCTCTAGGGCTTGGGCTACGGTCATTCCCTCTTTGAGCGAAATATACTCTGGGGTCATAATGCGCCCAGCAGTATTAGGTTTATAGCCCAAAAGTAAAGACGTCGCTTGTCGTTCTTCAGGGCTGAGTTGCGTCAGCAGCCGTCGGACAATTTTCGCGGGTAATTCATCAAACAAACGCGCGCGATCATCTGGCGACATTTTATCAACAATATCCAAGACATCTTGATGTTTGAATTCCTCAATGAGCTTTTGTTGAACAACAGGATCGAGATATTCATAAACTTCGATCGCTTCATCTTTGGACAGCAAACGAAACGCGATCGCTTGCATTGCTTCTGGTAGCCCTTCGATCGCTTCAGCAATATCTACAGGTTGTACGGGTACAAGTAAAGCTTTTGCACCTTGAAAGTTTTGTTGTTCCAGCAGTGCTTGTAGCTGCATTTGTACGAGGTGGCGCAGTTCTTCACGCGATGCAGTTTGAGGGAGATTAGCATTGTAGTCTTGAGTCAAGGTGAACCTCCTAGTAATACTATTATCTTTAAGGTTTATATGTATAGGACAGCAGAGGAGCAGGGGTGCAAGGGTGCAGGGGAGAGTAGAGAATTATGAAATTCAGCTTGTACGAGCGCAAGACTTTTTTCCTTATAAAAGTGAAAAGGGCAATCTTAAAGCAACGATTAAAGATTTCCTTAAATCCTCCGTCTTATTCTCTTAACTTTTGCATAACAATGATGTCTTGATGCGTCTTATCAACCTCCTCTAGTACTAACTCAAAAATGGATTTTCCAGAATATTAAATTGCCTCAGTAAGAGAATAACAACTGTATAAACTGTAGAGGAAATCAAGCCAATTAGTAAATCTTTTTTTTGAAATTGCGTTTTGACTGATTGAGAACATCTGTAGCTCCAAATTGCATCAACAAAAAAACCGCAACGTTTAGGTATCCAGTGACATGCTATAGAAAAAGGTAAAAATAAATTTGCATGAAATAAACTAAAAACATAACCAATAAAGTAGGCAATTGGTAAATTAAAAAATAAATCATTAGCTCTCCTGCATGAATCGCAGATACCCTACGACTGAAGTCGGAGATCTCTAGGCACAGTGTACCTTCGTACACTAAAATGAGATTTTTAGTAGTAAGTCCGCGGAAGTGGACTTTGTTTATTTAGATGCGAATTTATTCGCCCAGCATTCACGCAGGAGGTCTATTCTACCTTATTCAACACTAACAACGATCCTTGTGACAAGAAAATGACAGGTTCAGTAGGGTTTAAGCGGTAGTTTGATTATAAAAGTAGATCCTTGAGCGTAGGTACTGCTAACACTAATTTGCCCATTATGCGCTTCTACAAGGTGCTGCGCGATCGCAAGTCCCAAACCAAAGCCACCGTTCTTCCTGGTGCGTTCGGTATCAACACGATAAAACCGTTCAAAAACGTGCGGTAAATCTTCCGCAGGAATACCAATACCGTTATCTTCAACTTCAATAACCGCCCAGCGCGATTGGCTAGTCAGACGTAACTGAACTTTACCGCCAGCCGGAGTATACTTGAAAGCATTATCGAGCAAATTCTTAACAGCTTGCTGAATCAAACTTGCATCGGCGAGTACTTTAACTGAATATGGTGGTAAATCGCTTGTAAAGCTCAGTGTTTCTGCGTTGTGTTCTATTTGATAACGTGCTAATTCTTTTAGCAGTTGAGTTAAGTCAATTTCTTGCAAGGCTTCGGGGGCTATTGTTCCCTGCTGTCGAGCCAGTAATAATAAATTACTGACTAAGTTACTCATTAATTTGGCAACTTCGACAATTTTCTCTAAACGCAAACGTTGCTGATCGGGATCACTTGAAAGTAGTCCGACTTGTGCATTGCTCAAAATCGCGGCTAGGGGTGTGCGTAATTCATGCGAAGCATCAGCCGTGAAGCGCTGTAGTTGGAAGTAAGCCTGACGAATTGGCTGCATCGCGAGTCCTCCCAAAAACCAACCTGTCAGTGCAATGATGAATATTGTGATTGGTACTGCTAAAGCTAAAAATAAGCGTAGCTGACTCAGCGAATCTTGGGCTGCGGCTAAAGGCGTTGCAATTTGCAGATAGCCAATGACTGTACCATTTTTCTCAACGGCTAATGTGACTTGACGCAACCAGGGCTGAAATAGGTTTTGCGGTGCTAAGTAGTCAATGTCTTTAATCGTGTGAAAACCGATCGCGGTTGTCAGTTGCGGTGGTGGGGGAGTGCCAAAAAAACGGACAATTTGCTTTTGCGAGTTGTACCAGCGAGCATAAACTAACTCGGTATCGACAGGTAAGGGAGTATTTCCTAACCAAGGGACGTTTTCTAAATCGACGCGCCGCTGACCTTGTTCAAAACGATAATCAACATTAGCCGCGATCGCACGTGTTTTTTTGTAGAGGAGGCGATCGATAACTTCAAGTTCGTCTTCAACTTCCTGATAATAAACAACCGCAGCAAAAATAACGAGAATACTTCCCATTGAAAGCGTAAACCAACGCGCTAAATTTCGACGACTGCGATTGAACATGGGTAGAGGTCAGGGGTCGGGGATCAGAGGCAAGAGGAGACGAAAAGTTACTCGTTAAGGATGTTCAGTGTAAGGGGTAAGGCATATCTTACTTCCTGCAAGTTTAAAACTGTTGAGGATTCAAAACTCAAGGTTAAAGTAAGTTTTCAGAAATTCTTGACAAAACCTCGCAGTTATTATTAGATAACCTCAGTAACAAGCTAAAAGGTGAGTTTTTCCTATGGCATACTTTCTGGCTCATGATTTCGGGCAATGAGAACCACCTCAAATGCTCTTAATTTTGTCATTTTATTAGGTATTGTGAGTCTGTGTGCTGATGCGACTTATGAGGGTGGACGTAGCATTGCCGGGGCATATCTTAATGTATTAGGTGCAAGTGGGGCAATTGTCGGATTAGTCGCAGGCGCAGGTGAGTTAATTGGTTATACACTGCGGCTTGTGACCGGATATCTCAGCGATCGCACGCAACAATATTGGGGAATCACAACACTAGGATATGGAATCAATACGCTAGCGATTCCACTGTTGGCGCTCACAGGACGCTGGGAAACAGCAGCCGCACTACTAATTGCCGAACGCGCAGGTAGAGCAGTACGATCTCCGCCACGCGATGTCTTGTTATCACACGCTGCAACTCAAGTAGGTAGAGGCTTTGGCTTTGGGTTACACGAAGCCTTGGATCAAATCGGGGCGGTAGCAGGTCCGCTTACTGTCGCTGGAGTCCTTGCTTGGCAACAAAGCTATCAACAAAGTTTTGCGATTCTACTAGTTCCAGCTTTAATTGGGCTAGGTGTGCTGCTGGTGACGCAACGACGCTACCCTAACCCGCGTGAATTTGAAACAAAAACTGTAGAATTAACCGGTACAGGTTTACCCCGTCGTTTCTGGATTTACTTAGCTGGCGTCATGTTGATCGCTTTTGGCTTTGCTGACTTTCCACTAATTGCGTTCCACTGGCAAAATACAGGACTGACACAAACGACAAACATTCCATTATTTTATGCTGTAGCTATGGCAATGGATGCGATCGCTGCGCTGATTTTAGGGAGATTGTTTGACCGCAATGGTATTGTTGTCTTCGTCTTCGCAGTTGTGTTGTCTGCACTTTTCGCACCTTTAACTTTTTTGGGTAGTCCTCCTTTAGCACTATTAGGTATGGCACTATGGGGGATCGGTATGGGCGCGCAAGAATCAATTATGAAGGCGATCGTTGCAGCAATGGTGCCAACACTGCAACGAGGTTCGGCATTTGGAATTTTTTACCTATGTTATGGCTTGGCGTGGTTTCTAGGTAGTGCATTGATGGGACTACTCTATGATCGCTCGGTTACCTTAGTGGTAGGTTTTTCCGTTGCCTTTCAGTTGGCTGCTGTTCCCGTAATCATATCAGTAATTCGGCAATAAATTAATTAACTATGTAACTGCTCTTTCGGGAGATCTTCTTCGGGCGGATTTAGACGATATCCCATACCATAGATCGTCTCAATCCAGTCAGCAGCATTAATAGTTTGTAACCGTTGGCGAAGGCGGCGAACTAAAGTTGTTACCGCGTTGCTTTCAGGTTCAGTACCCCATTCCCATAACGCTTCTTCGATTTGATCGCGGGTGAGTACCTGACGCGGATGACGAAAGAAGTATTCTAATAGCTGAAATTCCCGCGTCGATAGTTGCACAATTGTGTTATTACGTTCGACAGCAAGACTATTGAGGTGCAATTGAAGATCTGCCATGCGCAGTGTATCGCCTTGCCACAGCGGCGATCGCCTGCCTAAAGCCCGAACTCGCGCTAAAAGTTCCACAATGTCTGTCGGCTTGACTAAGTAATCATCTGCGCCTGCATCTAAACCTGTAACTTTATCGGCTGTAGTATCTTTTGCTGTTAACATCAACACAGGAGCCGTTTTACCAGCTTGGCGAAATTGCTGACATAAACTCAAGCCGCTAACGCGTGGTAGTAGCCAGTCTAAGATGAGTAAATCGTATTCTTTTTGCGATAATAACCACTGCGCGGTTTCTCCATCCTCAACACCATCGACAATATGTCCGGCTTGCGACAAAGCAGCGTAAAGCGGTTCTAATTGCGCGGGGTCGTCTTCTACGAGTAAGATTCTCATACAGCGCGATCGCCTACGAATGATGCCCATAGTAGAAAAGCTATGCTCCAGCGCACTTCTGCCATCGGAAAGATCCCCTCAGCCTCCCTTATGCGCCGCCGTATGATTTCACTTCGCTTCTTAAGAGCATTGTATTCACTGGGGCTAGAGTTTTGGCTAGCTCTACCGCTACTTGGATTTGCCTTTTGGTTTACCACGAGTGCGCTAACAGATCATGTATTAAGTCGTCCTTATGGTACAACGACTCAACTCGAAGCCGATACTCAACTTGAAGTTCATCTTTCAGTCACAGTAGTCACCATCCAAGCAGAAATCAATCAGCAGCAAGGTTTTACTAAAGTTGAAGTCTTGACAAAAGATTCTGTTTTGAAAAAATTAGATTTTATCTTTCCGGTGACTGACTTTAATCAACTCGAAACGACGATCGCATCTGAACTTGGACTCTCACGCGAAAATGTGCGGAGATTAGTGCGCTATCAAGTCAAAACTTAGACAAAGATTTAGTGCTTTTACGACTAAGTGAAGATGATTCGCCTCTACTGAACGAGATAAAAGTTCATCAGTTCACACTTATCATATTGTTCTAAAAAGATGACAGCTAGTGACATTAGCCATGAATTAATGCAAGAGGCAAGAGAGTTATTAGATAAATCACTTTTGTACTATCAAGGGCGTGCAGTTGGTACAATTGCAGCAAACGATCCTGAAATGGAAGCACTCAATTATGATCAGTGCTTTGTGCGTGATTTTGTTGTTTCAGCGATCGCTTTTTTAACCGAAGGACAAGTCGAAATTGTACGTGATTTTTTACTGGTAACGCTCAAACTCCAAAGTCATGAAAAGCAAATGGATGGTTTTAGTCCAGGACCTGGGTTGATGCCTGCGAGTTTTAAAGTAGAACACATTGATAGTGAAGAACGCTTGGTTGCTGATTTTGGCGAACACGCGATCGCCCGCGTCCCTCCAGTTGACTGCTGTTTGTGGTGGATTGTGTTGTTACGCGCGTACGTTAAAGCAACCGGAGATTTAGCGCTAGCGCATCAAGCCGATTTTCAAGAAGGAATCAAACTTATTCTCGATCTTTGCTTGGTGCATCGGTTTGCGATGTACCCGACAATGCTAGTTCCCGATGGCGCTTTTATGATTGACCGACGTATGGGTGTTTACGGTCATCCTTTAGAAATTCAAGTTTTATTTTATGCAGCTTTACGCGCAGCGAAAGAGTTACTTTTACCAGATAACAATGGCGATGAATACCTTAATGCTGTGAAACACCGCTTAGGAACCTTAGGCTATCACGTACGCGAATATTATTGGTTAAATTTACAACGGTTGAATGAAATTTATCGTTTTTCTGGTGAAGAATTTGGTCAGGAAATTGCCAATAAATTCAATATTTATGCTGACTCTATTCCACCTTGGTTAACCGAATGGTTGCCTGAAAATGGCGGCTATTTAGCAGGAAATCTAGGACCTGGAAGGATGGATTTTCGCTTTTTCGCGTTGGGAAATCTCATGGCAATTTTAATTTCACTAGCCAGCGAAGAAGAATCAAAACAAATTATGAATTTGATTGAAGCACGTTGGCACGATTTAGTAGGATATATGCCGATGAAAATCTGTTTTCCAGCGGTTGAAGGTACCGAATGGCGCATTATTACAGGATGTGATCCCAAAAATAGACCGTGGTCGTATCACAACGGTGGAAATTGGCCTATTCTACTATGGATGTTAACTGCGGCAGCGATAAAAACGAATCGCCAAGAACTTGCCCAAAAAGCGATCGCGATCGCAGAGGAACGTTTAGGGAAAGATCGATGGCCCGAATATTACGATGGTAAAAATGGGCGATTAATTGGTAAAGAATCAAGAAGATATCAAACCTGGAGTATTGCTGGATATTTAGCCGCAAAAGATATTATTGCTAATCCAGCAAACCTAAAACTTATCATCTTTGACGAAAATCCTGAATTTGTATCGTGTTGAATAATTAATATTAATATTATTAAGCACGTAACTTAGTACGCCTCTCCAAAAAACAACTATTGATAACTATTAAGTACAACTAAAATAAACCATGAAAGTGTCCATGAAAATATGATGATTTTATAATATATTTCTCGTTCTAAAGAACTGCCTGCATTACCTTGTTCTAAACAATGTTGAGGGTCAGTAAGAGTTTGACATGATTTAACAATTGCATAAGCTTCGTTAATAATTTTGATTTTCTCTTGGGCTTCTTGCTGTAGTTGCGGATGATGCGGAAAGCGATCCGGATGCCAAACCATTACTAAGCCTCGGTAAGCCTGCTTGATCTCAGCAAGCGACACACCAGGTTTTAAACCAAGAATTTCGTAGTATTGACCGATGTTGTTCATTTCAACTCCAATGCAGGTGATTGCGCATAGCGCAGCGCCCAAAGCGATCGCGCATACTGGTAAAGGATTAGGTTGTTGCTTTTATGCTTAGTATTCCCAACAATTTTTTGAACTCAACGCAAACACCGCATAGCGGCTACCATTGGGACGGTAGCGATCGCCGTTTTTTTGAAGGTTGGTATTATCGTGTCACTTTGCCCGATTGCGGTCAGACGTTTGCGTTTATGTACTCAATCGAAGACCCCATCGGGGGTAAACCTTACAGTGGTGGTGCAGCGCAAATTCTTGGTCCTGACGATGAATATCTCTGGCGGACTTTCCCTGATGTCAAAGGTTTTTGGGCAAATGCATCCAAACTCGAATTAGGTCATTGGGGTAAAACAGATTTACGCACGCAGCCGAATTTATTACTTCCTGCTGAATTTGACCGTTATGTTAAAGAAGGCTACCAAGCTACAGCCACACTTAATCAAGGAAGTTTTCACGATCCTGCGACTGGATATTGTCGTTGGCACTATGAAATTCAGCCAATCTATGGCTGGGGAGATAAAGGCGAACCTCAACAATCAACCGCTGGTTTTTTGTCATCTTTGCCCATCTTTGAACCTGGGTGGCAAATTTTAATGGCGCACGGGTTAGCCTCTGGTTGGATCGATTGGAATGGAAAGCGCTACGAATTTACCAATGCGCCCGCGTATGGAGAAAAAAACTGGGGTGGTGCTTTTCCCAAAAAGTGGTTTTGGGTAAATTGCAATTGTTTTGAAGGTGAACCTGACTTAGCTTTAACTGCTGGTGGCGGTAGACGGGGCGTGTTGTGGTGGATGGAATCGGTGGCGATGATTGGCGTTCACTACCAAGGTAAGTTTTACGAATTTGTTCCCTGGAACTCGCAAGTTTCTTGGCAAATACAGCCCTGGGGTAGCTGGCAAATGCAAGCGACAAATTCTGAATACGAGGTAACTCTCACGGGAACTACCGATTTGCCTGGAACTCCTTTACGCGCGCCGACAGAAAACGGTTTGATTTTCGCGTGTAAAGATACGATGCGGGGTGAGGTGCGCTTAGAAGTGCGATCGCGTTATTCCCAGCAATCAATTATTACTGCCTATAGTTCGCTGTGTGGTTTAGAAACAGGTGGCGGTTCTTGGGATACAACTTGGTATTCAAACTAGAGTCAATGTTTTGGAGTTGTTCAAATAAAAAAAAGTCCGCTGTGACGCGGACTTGTCCTCTAGAAGGGGAAGGGGATGTGGGGGACTCTTAATTTTTGTTGCAACTTGAGCGCAGAGATTACAGCGGCTGACTGCAAGCTTGCTGGGCTTGAATTCTTTCTCTAGTCGCTCCTCCACTGGGGCTTGCCATAGGAATAGGTTCACAAGCTACAGTACCAGAACTACTTGGGTTCGTAGAACCCTCAGGAGTTGTTGTCGAATCTTCCGATTCAGGCGTCGTACCAGCATCCGGCGCTGTTGTGCCATCGGGGGCGGGAATCGTCGAACCATTGTCAGGAGTCGTACCAGTATCGGGAGTTGTTGGAGTGCCTGGTATGGGAGGGGTTATAGAACCATCTGGACTTGGAGTCGTGGTACCAGGATTGGGGCTTGTACCAGTGCCAGGAGGAGTTGTTGTCGAATCTTCCGATTCAGGCGTCGTACCAGCATCCGGCGCTGTTGTGCCATCGGGGGCGGGAATCGTCGAACCATTGTCAGGGGTCGTACCAGTATCGGGAGTTGTTGGAGTGCCTGGTATGGGAGGGGTTATAGAACCATCTGGACTTGGAGTCGTGGTGCCAGGATTGGGGCTTGTACCAGTGCCAGGAGGAGTTGTGGAGGCATCCGGTGCAGGAATTGTGGTCGGTGTTTCTTCCAGTTGAGCCTGCAACATCAGTTCTTTTGGTCTTGCTTCTACCGTAACACTGCTTGCTATCAAAAAAGCAAGAACAGAACTACCTGTTAAAAGTTGCTTGAGCATTTCGGTTGTCTCCCTAGTATTTGCCTGCCTTGTCAGAAATTAGGAATTACTGCTTAGCACGGCACCTCTAAGTTGGATCAATTCCTAGTACCTTAATGCACTTTGCCAATTCTGCATACCGAAGGTTTTTGGCAAACTATTAAGTAGCAATAGACACTAGCAACGATTTAAATATTGAGTAGCTTTCCCGTTGGCTACAAATGCTGAGTTAATTTACTTACTAACTTTTTGTATTAAATTTTGCATTTTTGTCAAAAAACCTTAAGGAAAGATTAGGAAAACAAATAACTTATCCCTACTATTGATAAACATTTTCTTAGTAGTTGGTTACGACTATAATGGTTAAACAAATGGGGCTGTAGCTCAGCAGGATAGAGCGAGCGCCTCCTGATATATCGGGCATCATAAGGGAAACCTTATGTATGAATGCGGTCAAAGTCGGTGAACCCTAAGGAGCTAGCTGACGATAAATGCCTAGATTAGTTTAGGTTATAGTCGTTGGAATCTATGGAAATACCGAGCCAAGCCCAATGCTAGATTTGTGGTTTTAGCTTTGATCTCAATCTCAATCTAAAACTACGAATCAAACTAGGGAAGGTGTAGAGACTAGACGATCGCCACCTAAGAGCTTTTAAGCTTATGGTGAAGGTATAGTCCAGAGAGTGAGGAAACTCACACAAATCTGAAGCGCTAGGTCGCCGGTTCGAATCTGGCCAGTCCCGTTGCCTGCTAATCTAGATAATCGTGCTGTTGAGTAAAAATAGCTATTTGAGAAAGCAACGTTATTCGTCCTTGAACAGACGCAAATCTAGAAGCAGGTTGTTTCCTTATCTTATGCTAGTTCTACCACTGATTCTTTTGTGGGGTTACAAAGAAATCAAAAGCCAGTTAGCGCCACCGCAAGCCATATTGGTACTTGGTGGTTCTACTAAACGTGAGAAATTTGCCGCACAATTCGCGCGAAAACATCCTGATATTCCCATTTGGGTTTCTGGAGGAACGCCAAAAGACTATGCAGAAGGTGTATTTACCGATGCAGGAATTGAGCTTAGTCGTTTGCATCTAGACTATCGTGCGGTGGATACGGTTACAAACTTCACTACGTTAGTTGATGAGTTTCAAGCGCAAGGAATTAACAAAATTTATCTCATTACTTCTGACTATCATATGCGCCGCGCCAGAGTGATCGGCAGTATTGTCTTAGGAAGCCGAGGAATGGAGTTCCAACCAGTACCTGTACCATCCGAACGATCGCCTGAACCTGTGGAAAAAGTTCTACGTGATGGCGCGAGGGCTTTACTATGGTTAACAACTGGGCGTACTGGTGCTTCACTTCCAAGTTTAGGAAATAGGGAACCGTGAATAGTGAGTTTTGGAAAGTGCCAGCGTTACAAGTCATATCATCTACCCTAACTAATTTTTAACCCTGACCTCTGTTATAGTTCTTGGATGAGAACGAAGGGTTGGACAATTAAGCTATTAAATCGCTTTGTGCGATCGCCATTCCAGTCTGATATTTGAGTAACTGAAGGTTTATGAATGAGTTGGTCATCAATCCAGCTTTGCACTGATGCTACATTGTCACTCGCAAGTGCTACTCCCACATCGACTAAATCGAGTTGTTCTGCAACAAAAATTACTGCATCTCGCTGCACATGAGGAATTAACCAATTCCATTCGGCTTCATCTAAACCTTCTGCTAATTCTGCTCTTAAATCTTCCATTATTCAAAAATATGTTGGCGTCTATGCTTATTTTACTACTTTAAAAATACTGGTACCTCGTACTAAGTAGAGGTTAGCCATAACTTTTTCTATTGCTAAGTGCTAGCATTTTTTTTTTGACTTATTTTTTTATACTTCTGCTTTCATTTCATCAATCTCGAACAAAGTGACGATAACTCCTGCTAAGGGAATAGCAATAAAAATTCCTAAAATTCCTGCGACTCTTGCTCCTACTAATAAAGCAAAAAAGACAACAACAGGATTAAGATTCAGCGAATCTTGCATTACACGTGGCGCGATTAAGTTATCTTGAATTTGTTGCAAAACAATACAAGCAGCTAATACTTTTAAAGCTAGCCAAACACTTTGCGATACAACAATTAGAGTTATGATACTGACACCTAAAGTTGCTCCAATACCAGGTATAGCATCAAAAACGCCTACAATAATTGCTAATACTAATGGAAAAGGTACTCCTAAAACAACAAAAACTAAAAAACTAGAAATTGTTAAAAAAACCATTAAGAGAAACTGACCTCTAAAAAAGCCCAAAAACTTACGTTTAATGACTCCTGTTAAACGCGATCGCTGTTGCTTCGGTGCAAATTTTAGAAGTAATCTCCACAGGCGTTCGCCATCAAGTAGCATAAACAAGGCGACAACTGCGATTAAAATCATTGTGACAAGATTCGCCAGAAAAATCTGCAATGTAGCTAAACTAGAAAAGATTAACCCTAAAGCTTGACTGCGAATTTGTTCTTCGATTCCTTCTAGATTGACTTGTAAGTTACGTTCGCGTAAAAAAGCCTCGGCTTGACCTACTAATGGTGCTAAAGAATTTAAAAAAGTCGTGACACTATCAATTAATTGTTGACCTTGATATAATACAGCTAAGCCGACGGTAATAGTCAGACCAGCAATGACGACAAGACTAACCAAGAAGACAACAATAACCGCAAAACCATGCGGTAAAAAATGTCGCAGCCATTGAACAGGATAGCTGAGTAAAAAAGCTAAAATAGCTGCTGAAGTAAAGATAATAATGACAGTTTGAAAGTAATCTAAAAGTAAAATTGAAGCCCAACCACAAGCAAACAACAATAAAAAGCGAACGAGAACTGAATTGTTGAGTCGTTCCCAAAAATGTTTTGCTGGTGGTTCACTCATATAATAGGGGTCAGAGGTCAGAGGTTAGAGATCAGGATTACAAGCTAACTTTTGACAATAACTTTAAGCTTCTATCATCTCCTAATCATCTCTTCAATTGCTATAAATTAGAGTTCAGAAGATAATAAAAATAACGGTTAGCGCCCCAGGTCGTGTAAAGATGCGATCGCATCCGCACATTTTTGCGTTACGGCGAGAAGTTCAGCTTTATCGGTTGAACTTGGTGGAGGTATAATCTGACTGATTCGGACTGTAACGGGTACCGAACGCGGTATCGTCGAGCCTTTTTGCATAATTTTATGCGTTCCCCACAAACTAACGGGTAAAAGTGGTGCTTTTGTTTTAGCTGCAATCAAAGCTGCACCGAGTTTAGGTTCGGTAATTTTGCCATCAGGTGTACGAGTTCCTTGCAAAAAAACACCCGCAGCCCATCCTTCTTCAAGATACTTTACAGCGGCGCGAATCGCACTGCGATCGGCAGAACCGCGTTTAACTGGATAAGCACCGTATAACTCAATTGCACGACTGAAAACGGGAATTTGAAATAATTCTTCTTTCGCCATATAAGCAACTGGTCTGCGCACGCAACATGATAGAATTGGCGGGTCAAAATCACTTGCATGGTTGCTAACGACGACTAATGGTCCTTCCTGAGGGACATTTTCTGCACCATAAACACGTCCTCGAAAGTAAACGCGCAGCATGGGATTAACAACTGACCACTTGAAGGCGTAGTACAGGAGTAGACTAACAAAAGGTTCGCGGCTTCGAGCCATAAAGAGGGGTCAGGGGTTAGAGGTTGGGGGTCAGAGAGTAAAAAAGCAGAGGTGCAGGGGTGGTAGAGGGGCAGAGGAAGAATAAAATGAGGGGTAACTCAAAACTCACGCACTAGTCACTAGCCACTCAGTTTTAGTTAACTGCTAAGCAGAGAGGTCTGCCGCACTACTAACATTCTTTAAGATTAAGTCAGTGTGGGTACGTTTGATCAAACCAGTTAGCACATTACCAGGACCAATTTCTATAACTTGCTCGATTCCTTCTTGGCGGAAGTATTCACAAGTTTCGCGCCATCTAACAGCGCCAGTAATTTGACGCTGCAGGCGTTCTTTGATGACTTCACCATCCACAGCAGGAGTTGGTTCGACGTTTGATAGTACGGGAACTTGCGCAGTATTAAAAACAACGGTGCGCAGAACTTCCTCAAATTCAGACGCCGCCGCCGCCATCAAAGGAGAGTGAAACGCGCCTGAAACATTTAAGGGAACCGCACGCTTTGATTTCACTTGCGATAGAACTGCGTTCACGGCGTTAGGAGTTCCTGAAATTACCACCTGCGCGGAACTGTTGTCGTTTGCTAGGACAACATCGGGAGTTTGTTGAATTTGCGCTTCGAGTTCGTCACGATCAAAGCCGATCAAAGCTGCCATCATCCCACCCGCCGCATTGTCCATCAATTCGGCTCGCCGTTTGACTAAAGTTAAGCCTGCTGCCCAATCATAAACGCCTGCTGCGTAGAGCGCAATGTATTCTCCTAAGCTGTGTCCAGCAACAAGATCGGGGCGTTGACCTTGTTGTTGCATCAAGTCTACGAGCAGACTTTCTACAACGTAAAGACAGGGCTGCGTATAAAGCGTACGCGAGATATCATCTTCACTTTGACAAACGTCAGTCACTGACCAGCCTAAGATCTCTTCAGCTTGGGCAAATTTCGCTTTAGCTGCGTCGATTTCTAATAAATCGATTCCCATACCAATTTTTTGGGAACCTTGTCCAGGAAATATCCATGCAGTCTTAGTCATGTTTTTAGCAATTAGCAAGTGGCTTATCTACCCCATGAAAAAATTGCAGCACCCCAAGTTAATCCCGCACCAAAACCAGAAGCAGCAATAATATCGCCATCTTTGATTTTGTCAGCGCGTACGGCTTCATCAAGTGCTAAAGGAATTGAAGCGGCTGAAGTATTGCCGTAGTGGGCAAGATTGCTGATGACCTTATGGTGAGGAATATGCAAGCGATCAGCTACAGCGTCGAGGATACGTTGATTTGCTTGATGTAGCAGCAACCAATCAATTTGGTCTACCTTGAGATTAGCCCGAAACAGTGCTTTATCAATCACCTCTGGAACGCGTTGTACGGCAAAGCGATACACTTCTTTACCGTTCATCGTGATCGGTTGGTAATTGCCTTTAGCAACATCGATATCGTTGACGAGTGCTTGCACTTGAGGCTGATAGGCAAGGTTGAGGCATCGATTTTGCGTGCCGTCACTTTTAAGTTCAAATCCAAGTAAGCGATCGCGCTTACTCGCTTGCATCACGACTGCACCTGCACCGTCGCCAAATAAAACGCACGTCCGCCGATCTTCCCAATCAACCCAGCGCGAGAGAATGTCTGCCCCAATTAAGAGAATATTTTGGTAGACACCTGTGCGGATGTACTGTGCCGCAGTGACCAATCCAAACACAAAACCCGAACACGCTGCGGTCATATCGAAGGCGACGGCTTGCGTTGCGCCCAAAGCCGCTTGAATTTGACACGCACTACCAAACAAGTCATCCGGAGTTGAAGTTGCCAGAATAATTAGATCGATGTCGGTTGGTGCGATGCCTGCCATTGCGATCGCCTGTAAAGAGGCTTGAGTGGCGATCGCTTGCAAAGAATCATTTGCTGTTGCTAAGCGTCGCGAACGAATTCCTGTCCGTGTCGCAATCCATTCATCTGAAGTTTCCACTAACTGCGTGAGTACTTCGTTGCTGAGGAAGTTAGTTGGTACGGCTGAACCACTCCCTGTAATTGCTACCCCAAAATTTTGCAACATTCTTCTCCATAGTTCAGATGCAGGTGTGAGGAGTTAGTGGTTAGTGGTTAGTGGTTAGTGGTTAGTGGTTAGTGGAGTGATTTGTTATCTTCACTTTTCCTCTAGCGCAATTTACCCCCTGACCTCTGACCCCTGATCCTTGACCTCTAGATTTACGCCGCGATTTTGTGACTGAATTCGCTCCAGGACTCGGTTATCAATTGCTTCTTTCGCTAAGCGAATCGCATTGAAGATTGATGGTGCTTGGGAACTGCCGTGACTGATAATGCATACTCCCGCAACACCCAGGAGCAATCCTCCACCGTGTTCGGCGTGGTCAATCCGCTGCTTGATTCGCTTGAGGTTTGACTTGAGTAGGGCGGTGCCAATGTGTCCGTGCAACCCTTGCGGTAGTTCTTCGCGAAGAATTTGAATTGCTACCTCTCCTACAGCCTCAGCGAACTTCAACAGAACATTACCCGCAAAGCCATCACACACAATCACATCAAAGCGACCAGAAAGGACATCTCGTCCTTCGGCGTTACCAATGAACGAGATTTGCTTATTCTCTTTTAGCAGTTGGTAAGTTCTTACCGCCAAGTCATTGCCTTTAGATTCTTCCTCACCGATGTTGAGTAGCCCTACTTTTGGTGCTGTAATCCCCAAGACATACTGGCTGTAAACTGTGCCCATCAGCGCGAACTGCTCTAAAAACTTCGGGCGACAATCAACGTTTGCCCCGACATCAAGAATCAGCACCGGCTTACTTGCGATCATCGTCGGCAAAACTGCTCCAATCGCAGGACGGTCAATTCCTCGCAGGCGTCCCAAGCGGAGCAACGCAGCTGCCATCGCGGCTCCTGAGTGACCCGCAGAAACTACCGCATCGGCTTGCTTTTGCTTCACCAAATCCATTGCTACATTGATCGAAGCCTTAGGCTTGCGTTTGATGGCGCTTAGCGGCTCCTCATGCATTTCTACCGTTCCTTCCGCTGGAATGATAGCAATTTGGTCTAAACGATTTTGATGTGGAACAGGTTTAATTTGCTGGGGATCTCCCACCAATAAAACTTCTACCCCTAATTCTTCCCGTGCGCGCAGTGCGCCAGCAACAATTTCGGTAGGGGCATAATCCCCTCCCATAGCATCAATTGCGATCCGTGCGCGAGTCGCTCCCATTGCTCAAAGTTCTAGAAACCTACAAAATTCTATCAGATTAAACGTTACAGGTTAGAGATTAAAAATTGTACAGATAATTAATATTTTGCTCAGACGCATACTGGCGTAGTAGTTCAAGCATTTTTGTAAAAACATTTGAAAAGTCGGAGTAATTTTCTCAAGCGCAAATTTAGCGCAATGCTTCCGTTCATCAAATTGAAACTCTCTACCTAAATTTATCGACACCTAATTAGAGTTAGAATCGTCTCCTGAAATTGGGATTGGTATTTATTGGTGAGGCAAGTCAAGAATGCTGCAACTTTTTGGTTCAGGACTAATTTCATTGTGGTTGGAAATGGCGGGGGTGCAACCTAAACCTGTCGATGCTTTGGAGTTTTTTACATTAAATAGCCGCCCTGGGTTAGTCCTGGCACCTGATTCTCATCCTTTTGCCGCTAATACTGTACAAGCGTATTTGCAGCAATTAGAAGCTACGGGCTTAGAGAGAAACAATCAGGGAATTTGGTTACAATCTGGACCTGTATTACTTGCAAATAATCAAGGAACTCAACCTTTACCTGCGGCTTCGATTACCAAAGTGGCGACGTCGCTTGCGGCTTTAAAAACATGGGGACCAAGTCACCAATTTGAAACGCTCGTTAGCGCAACTGGACCGATCAACAATGGCGTTGTCCGAGGAGACTTAGTCATTCAAGGCGGGGGCGATCCCTTTTTTGTGTGGGAAGAAGCGATCGCCCTTGGTAATAGTCTCAACCGCATGGGGATCAAGCGTATCACCGGCAACTTAGTGATTAGTGGCAATTTCGCCATGAATTACAAAACCAACCCATTACAAGCTGGTCAACTGTTACAGCAAGCGATGAACGCAGCAACATGGTCGCGTGAAGTCACCGCACAATACTTAACCATGCCCCAAGGAACGCCGCGCCCGCAAGTTGCGATCGCAGGTACTGTCCATGTCGCATCCTTACCCAATCCTAAACAAATCTTGCTCGTGCGCCATCGTTCGTTACCCTTGTCCGAAATTCTCAAGGAAATGAACATTTACAGCAACAATGAAATGTCAGAAATGCTAGCCCAAAATCTTGGAGGCGCGCAGGTAGTACAATCGATAGCAGCAACCGCTGCCAAAGTTCCACGGCAAGAAATTCAATTGATTAACGGTTCAGGTTTAGGAGTCGAAAACCGCATATCGCCAAGAGCCGCGTGTGCAATGTTAATGGCAATTCAGCGCAAGTTACTGCCTGCGCAGCTGAGTGTTGCTGATTTATTTCCTGTATCAGGCCGCGATCGCCGAGGCACAATGGAAGCGCGACGCATTCCCCAAGCTGCGGTGATTAAAACGGGGACATTACGCGATGTCAGTGCTTTAACCGGAGTTTTACCCACACGCGATCGCGGTTTAGTTTGGTTTACCATTATCAATCGCGGAACGAATGTCGAAGACTTACGCGCAAGACAAGATCAACTATTGCAAAGATTGTTAAAGCAATGGCAAGTCACCGCTACAGTTCCCGCCGCAATCGCTCCTAGATCCTCTAACAGCATTCCTATCCCGCTGGGCGCAGCCAGCCGCAATGAGATCTTGTACGGAGGCTAGCCTCTATGGTATAATCTCTGTCACTACCCGACGACCACTACCACTACTACTGACAACCAAACTTTCATTTTGCAGTTTTCCGACAGCTTTATCACCTGTAAAACTAACTGGCGGTTGCGTTTGACGATAGACAACATTACCTTGGGCTTCAACTAACTGCGTCGGAATCGTCCACGTTAGCCTTTGCGAGTTGATCGTTTGACCTTTTTGCCCAGAACCTACAACATCGCCATTGAGATAAGCAATTTGCTGTCGCAAATCCATCCGCCCTCGTTTAGCTGTCATCGTCATTTTTTCTTGATGATGCACGACGCGTACTGGTTGATCTGTCGTAACAGTTTCTATATTTAAATCCCAAACGGCGGAGTTGCTGGCAACTTGTACAGGTGGATCGACAAGTGCAATTTGCGCATTTTCTTTCAACGTCGCAATTTTGGTTTTTAAATTGAACTCACCCGAATTCGCCGTCGATCTTGCTGTAATTTTTTTGTCTTGATAGCGATCAATTGCAATCGCGCGATCAGCGATCAATCTTTCTTCTGGAATTAACCAAGTCAATTGTTCCGTGCGCAGTTGCGTAGCAGGTTCGGTTGTGTTAGCAACAACTTTCCCTTGCAGTTCAACGCGCTGTTTGCGGCTAAAAACTCTTGCTTCTTGCGCTACAGCTTGTACCTGTTTATGGCTACCCGTTAACTGGTTGCGGACGATCAACAAATCTTCTTGGGGACGCCATTCTAACTCATTACCGCGCAGTACCAAGCCACTTTTGGGATCTGTCGCTACAATTTGTCCTTTCAGGAATAGCTGTTTTCCATCTTGGTGAACTTCGCCTTCTTGGGCTTGAATTCGATAGACAGACTTGCCATCTTGGAATAATTCTCCTGTCGGATTTTTGACCTGTGCGACTTGCTGATCTTGACTGTAAGTTGCTTGCACCGCTTTCACTTTCCAAACCGTTTGTCCTTGTTCGTCTGCTTGTTCTAAATCGACATTGTTAAAAGTCAACTCAGTGTCAACTTTTTGAACAGTCGTTGTGTCTTGCGAAAGTTTTTGCGCGGTTTGGTTTTGATTTTGGCAGCCCATAGCGATCGCTACCAGCACAATTGCCAATAGAGACGCTGTGGCGTGACGGCGAATAGAGAATAAAAGATAGAAACGATTCATATTTCTATCTTCGCTCGTGATTCTTCACTCTTGTGACGTTGGCATAATATTTGGTATGCCATCAGGTGTGATAATTCCTGCTTGTGGTGGTTGCTCAATAATTTCCATTGTCGGAATTGGGCGATAGAGATAGTCTTGTCTTGGTGTCTTTTGAATATCGTCTTTAATCGATTCTAAATCGATATAGCGATCCGAGACATTAATCAAACTATCGCTTGTCATCGTGCGTAAACTGACAACTTCTACCCGCGAACCGCGATAGCTAACCGCATTTGCTGCATAAGCGAGATCGCCATCGCCACTCACCAATACTGCTGTATCGTAAGAATCAACGAGTGCCATCATGTCAACGGCGATTTCAACGTCCAAGTTAGCTTTCTTTGAGCCATCGGGTAACTGTACTAAGTCTTTCGCAATGACTCTGTACCCATTACGCCGCATCCACAATAAAAAGCCTTGTTGCTTTTCGTTTGTGCGATCTACTCCGGTATAGAAAAACGAGCGCAGCAGCCGAGAACCCGCTGTTAGCCGACATAAGAGTTTTGTATAGTCAATCTCGATTCCCAGTTGCAGGGCAGCGTAAAACAAATTAGAGCCATCGATGAAAATCGCGACTCTACCTCGATTTTCTAGCACCTGTTCAGGCGTGAAAATCGAATCCGATTCAAAATTTAACATGATTTATTATGCCTCGATATTATTAAGATTTTTTATAAAAGAAATGATTGTTTTAGATAAAGTATGTTACACCAGATTGTTATATTTGACATGACAACTTATATTAAGACTTGATTAATTTAGCCATCATTAAGTTGCCAGTATAGTTGTATCAGGTGATAACTAAATTGCTTGTAGCAATTCGAGTCTTTGGAACACGGGTTTTGGAGTGCCTAATTTTTCGTTTACGCTTAATAGTCCCCACTTGGCATGGCTATTAAAGGGCGTCACAACAATTTGTGACTTTTCATTAAAGTTTATAGAAAAACCAAGTTGTTGATAAATCTTGCTGGACACGTTAGGAATAATCGGTGATAGCAAATAGGCTGCTAATCGAATCGATTCGAGTACAGTATAGAGTACTTGTTCTACTTGTTGCTGCTGTCCTTGTTTATAAAGTGTCCAGGGGGCTTGCTCGTCGATAAACTTATTACCTGCTCTTACTAAAGACAAAATAGCATCACACGCTTGATTAAAGGCTAGGGCTTCGTAGTTATGTGCAACTTTTTCGCCCAAAGTTAAGCCAATCGCCTTTAATGGGTGGTCAGCGGGAATATCGTCACTTGAGCAATCAGGGACATTTCCGTTACAATACTTTTTCACCATATTTAAGGTGCGGTTTAACAAATTGCCCAAGTCGTTGGCTAAATCTGCGTTTAGCACATTAATAAAGCGCGTTTCGTTAAAATCTCCATCTTTGCCAAATTCAATTTCTTTAAAAAAGTAGTATCGTACCGCGTCTGCGCCGTAGCGTTCAACTAAAGCAATGGGATCAAGAGTATTACCAAGGCTTTTGCCCATTTTTTGCCCATCTTTAGTTAAAAATCCATGCCCAAATACCTTATGGGAGATTGGCAGCCTTGCAGACATCAGCATTGCGGGCCAATATACAGCATGGAACCGTAAGATATCTTTGCCAATTAAATGTAAATTAATTGGCAACCACTGACTGAGGACATTTTCTAAGTTTGGTTCGTCGTCGGGATTAAGTAGCGCGGTAAGATATCCTACTAACGCATCAAACCAAACATAAATTGTTTGCTTGGGATCAACGGGTATGGGAAATCCCCAATCTAAGTTTACACGTGAAATTGAAAAGTCTTGCAGTCCCTGGCTAACGAAGTTGAGAACTTCATTACGGCGACTTTCTGGTTGAATAAAATCGGGGTGTTGTTGGTATAGTTCTTCTAGCTGCGATTGATAGCGTGACAAGCGAAAAAAGTAATTTTCTTCATCGCGCCACTCGGCTTGCTTGTTGGTATGAATTGGACAACGATGTCCATCTAAGAGTTCGCGTTCTTCTTTGAATTCCTCACACGCAATGCAATACCAGCCTTGTTGTCTACTTTTATAAATATCTCCTTGATCCCAAACACGTTGAAAAAATTCTTTAACGATCGCTTCGTGTTTTGTGCTTGTTGTGCGGATAAAACTATCGTACTGAATATCAAGTTTTTCCCATAGTGCAACAAATCCTGCGGCAATTTCATTGCAGTAAGCTTGTGGCGATCGCCCTTTACTTTCGGCGGTGCGCTGAATTTTTTGACCGTGTTCGTCGGTTCCTGTCACAAACATGACAGACTTACCTTGTAACCGCGCAAATCTTGCTAGTATATCCGCAGCGATTGTTGTGTAAGCACTACCAATGTGTGGTAGGTCATTCACATAATAAAGTGGTGTTGTCAGTGCAAATTTTTCTGTTGTTTTACTCGCAGATATCATGCAAAGTTTATAAATAATCTTAAATTTCCTTGATCATACCTCAGAGACTCTAGGTATGTATTTTTGTTACCGAATTCTAATTAGATAAAAATGTCTTCTCGCGTTTGACTAAAGTAGTAGCCGATAAAGATAAAGCTGTTAGAAACAGTGACGAAGTATCTCGATGAATTTTGCCTAAAACTTGTAAAACTTAGCTGATTATACCAATTTTATGGTTATTTTTCTCAAACTATTAGCAAATAATGCCTGATTTGCTCAAATGCGGACGAAGACAGGTACATTTAGGCTAGTTCTTACTTCTGGGACTCGCCGCCAAAGATGAATAAATGTAACATCTTAGTTAAGTAAAGCTAATCTGCTTTCAGATATCCTAGACGCATAATTGACACGGCAACGCATGAGTGCAAATAACGCCTTGCAGGTTTCTCAAGGGTTTCTTGCTTCGGTAGGAACTCAAATGTTTCGCTATTACGAGGATCGCATTCCTCGCAGTGGTCCTGTGCTTGTGGTGAGCAATCATCGCAGCTTTATGGACGCACCAATTCTCATGGCAGCTTTAGAGCGACCGATTCGCTTTGCCTGCCATCACTATATGGCTCAAGTACCAATTATGCGCGAAATCGTCACAGATCTTCTAGGATGCTTTCCGCTAGAGGCAAGAGAAAAAAGACAGCAAGGCTTTTTTCAGCAGGCTTTGCATTTGTTAAATAGTTCTCAAGTCGTGGGCGTGTTTCCAGAAGGAACAAAACCGATGGTGACTTTTACGCAGCCGGATCATTTGGGTAACTTTCAGCGTGGGTTCGCGCATTTGGCTTTACGCGCTACGACACCTGGTACATTGTCAAAGCCTGTAACAGATTTAACGATTCTACCGATGGCGATCGCCTCTTTAGAAGAAGTCAACACTTCGGCAGTGCCTTTAAAGCTACTCAGCTTGTTCGATCCTTCGGAACCTTTGTTCGATCAGTCGGGTTGGCATCCGTTAGTGATTTATCGTCGTGTTGCGGTTTTAGTTGGACGTCCCTATTGGATTTCACACCAACAGCAGATGGAATATCAAGGCAAGCAGGCAAAAAAAGCCGTGAGGGAATTAACACATTACTGCCAAACGGAAATTGCGCAACTACTACGCCAAGGATTCTACTAGGAATTTTTATTAAGTTTTCAATAACTAGTTAATAAACCAATATAAAACTTCTTTTCCTTGATCCCTATTTATTTACAGCAGAGTTAAGTCTATCCAAATTTAACAATGTCAGAAATTGAAAGCAAACCTGTTTTTTTGACACCGAACAAAGTTCAGTCGCAGTATCCCTTGTTTGTATTTCTACCAGGAATGGATGGAACGGGGCGACTGCTGCGATCGCAAACCGAAGGCTTAGAAGTTGCATTTGATGTTCGTTGTTTGTCGATTCCTTTGGATGATTTAACAAGTTGGGCAGATCTTAGTCAACAAGTCGTCGATTTAATTGAACTAGAAATTGCTAAAAATCCGCAACGCAAAGTCTATTTGTGTGGTGAATCGTTTGGCGGTTGTCTCGCGATCAAAGTCGCACTCCACTCACCACAACTTTTTGACAGAATTATTTTAGTGAATCCTGCGTCTTCTTTTCATCGTCGTTCGTGGTATGGTTGGGCATCGCAGTTAATTCATATCGTTCCGCGCTGGGTTTATCCGTTTGGCGCGTTAGGGCTACTCCCCTTCATTGCTTCCCTTGATAGAATTGCCCCAACTGAACGCCAAGATCTCCTCCACGTGATGCGATCAGTTCCACCAGAAACTGTTTTATGGCGGTTGTCTTTAGTGCAAGAATTTGATGTGAGTGATGCGCAGCTACGCCAGTTAACTCAACCGATTTTGGTTGTAGCGAGTAGACGCGATCGCCTTTTACCGTCGGTTGCTGAAGCACGACACCTGGCTAGAGTTTTCGATAATGTTCAAACAGTATTTTTACCGTATAGCGGACACGCTTGCTTAATCGAAGAAGACATTAACCTCTACGAGATTATGCAGAGGAAAGATTTTTTGGATGATTCGACTAAAGCAGTACCGTATGTAGTCGATCATTAAAACAATAACGACGAGTGTTAATCGGGTTGCAACTGCGATAAATCTCCCCCAGAACTTGAAGTGATAGTTTTTGCTGTGACTTCAAACGTGACATTACAAGCATGTGGTTGTTCTAACACCTGCAAACAAAGTTCAGCAATTGAATCGCGGCTAACTTTACCCTTAATATTGTCTCCTTGAGCGAAAACTAGCGGTTGAATTCCAGATTCCTCAGTTAAAGCACACGGTCGAATGATTGTATAAGGAATACCACTGTGTCTTAGTGATTCTTCACCGCGCCACTTCCACGTTAAAATTCCACCTAGTTGATCGTTTAATCTTACTGCTGGCGGTTCTTCTTCTAAGTTGATTCCTGGACGTCCAGGACGCGTGACTCCTGCCGAACTGACTAAGATAAACTGTGGCAACTTAGCACCACCATAAGCTTTAATCGACTCGACTTGTAACGCAAAACCTCCTGGTGTAAATCTAGGGTTGAGTTGGCTATCGTATTCAAACTTACTCAACATCAGTTGCAACGAAGCAATTCTACTAGCATCAATCGCCGGCGCATCTTTTAAAGTTTTGGCACGAAACACCGCAGTTAAATCTGCGAAGGGAATATAGACATCCATCCAAGTGTTGTTGACCGTGTCAAACGAATACGAGTAAGCTGTACCGTCCCACTTAGTATCGGTGCGGATGAAGCACTTGTAGCGTTTTCCGTCGCCTCTCACGCGCAGTTTAATTCCTTGATAACCTGATAAATTTAACGGTGGTTCCAAGTTTTTGGTTCTCACAGAAGCAAAGCCGCCTGAATTGGCGGTAGAGACGTTACCAGTAAATAAGGCAGTATTTTCCACAAATCGAATTTCACTCTGACTCACACCGCCCATCACAACATCGTCTACTGCACCCCAAATGCGTTTTAACTCTTCGGATGGATGCGTAAAATCAAAAATCAGTTTTTCATCAGCAGGAACTGTCGCAAAGTGTTTTGCTGCTACTTCAACTAAGTTTTTGACACCTATATACTCTACCGATTCTGGAGTATCGCCAACGATTTCGGGCTGATAGAATTTAACACCTTGATTGTACTTGGCACGGTCTGGGGTATCTCCGCCCATAGGTTGAACGCGTACGGCAGTGCAGCAAATAACCGCTGTCACATCTGCCATCATTTCTAGAGTTAGTGTTTCTGGCTTTGTGATGTCACCGACATACAGTTCAACGTTGTCACCGAGGATTTCTTTGGCTTTTTCAGCATCGCGAACAAGCGATCGCACTTTGTAACCGCGATCGAGTAGCCGTTTTACCACGCGCCTACCAACACCACCTGTCGCCCCAGCAACTAACACAACTCCCACTCGCTTTTCTCCCGTTGGTACAATTGCAGAATCTTGAGATCCTGGAATCAAGCGCTGTAACCACCCGATAAAAGGAATTACCTCAAAAAAGGTCAGGGTTTGGACAAACCTACCCAAATCCCATTGAGAACGATTTTCACTCATAAGTCGCGTCCTCTCTCCTGTTTTTAGTTTAACTGTTTGTGGAGGGGTGAGTTACTAGCAACTCACTTGACATCCTACTTAAGTGCATATACACTTAAATTATGCAAGACCAACTAATCAAAACCGTCGTTAGTGACTGTACCTGCTTCAATCTGCGAAAAGCATCGCGCGTGATTACGCAACTTTTCGATCAAGTGTTGCAACCGAGTGGAATTTTGGCGAATCAGTTTACACTTTTAGCCGCCCTCAGTGTTACAGAAAGTGTATCCATTACGCGCTTAGCGCAAGAGTTGGTAATGGATCGAACAACGCTCACGCGCAATCTCAAACCGTTAGAACGCGAAGGTTTGATTCATATTGAACCAGGACAAGATCAGCGAGTGCGGGTTGTTAGTTTAACGCAAAAAGGTCAAGCAGCCTTAGCTAAAGCACTGCCGTTATGGCAACAAGCACAAGCTCAAGTCATTGAGGAACTAGGTCAAGACCGTTGGCAAACATTATTATCTCATTTGTCTGACACAGTATCGTTACTTCGCGAAAGTTAATTTTTTGGCATTTTACGTGTATATGCACTTAAGCTCAAGGAGTTCAAAATGATGACACGTCAACATTCGATTACCCAGCGTTGGTTTTTTCTAGTATTGTCACTTTGGGGAATTGCGGTTTTAATTGCAGGGTACTGTGGTTTTTTTACCAAGATTGACTTGATTTGGATTGCGGTACTTGTCGTTACGGGAATCACAATTCCTGTTGCGGTGTACTACTCAAATGCAGATTTTCATAGTTATATCAGGTCGCTTGATTTGAAGTATTTAACTCTATTCCATCTGTGGCGGATTCCTGCTGGGCTGTGGTTTTTGTATTATGGAAGTCAAAGTTTACTTCCAGAAAGGTTTGTCGCCAATGCTGGTTATGGCGATTTAGCAGTAGGATTATTAGTACCTGTGGTTCTCTTACTAAGGTTTCGCGGTAGGTACACGATGTTTCACATCTTTAGTGTATTGGACTTTGCGATCGCTGTAGGCACAGGTTTAACCTTTAATTTACTGCAAGTCCCTCTGATAGAGAATATCGCGACATTTCCAACAGTGATCATTCCGCTATTTGGTGTTTGTGTTACCGGCGCACTCAGTATCATGACTTTAGATCGACTCTTAAAAGGTAGCGCTTACACCGAAGCGATAGGCAACAGCTAATTAAATCCTATTACCAATTCCCCATTACTAACCTGCGCAGACATAATTATTCAGTCGCCCTGTAACTTGCTATTCACAACTAGGGCGTTTTTGCCTGCTAAGATGTAACTGATTCACATTATTAATATAGTCGTCAATCGTGACTGTTAAGCCAGATTGGTTGCGAGTCAAAGCGCCTCAATGGGAGCGTGTTGGCAGCGTTAAAGAGATTTTACGGGATTTAGCACTCAATACGGTGTGCGAAGAAGCATCTTGTCCCAATATTGGCGAGTGTTTCAACGCAGGTACTGCTACATTTTTAATTATGGGACCTGCGTGTACCCGTGCGTGTCCGTATTGCGATATAGATTTTGAAAAAACACCCAAAGCCATCGATCCGACAGAACCCGAAAGACTTGCAGAAGCAGTACGCCGGATGCAACTCAATCATGTTGTGATTACTTCAGTAAATCGCGATGATTTACCTGATGGTGGCGCGTCGCAGTTTGTGCGGTGTATTACTGCAATTCGCGAAGTATCGCCACAGACAACGATTGAGGTACTGATTCCTGATTTGTGTGGCAACTGGGATGCGTTAGAGATAATCTTACAAGCGCAACCAGAGGTATTAAATCATAATACAGAAACGATACCTCGGCTGTATCGTCGGGTACGTCCGCAGGGAAATTATGATCGCACTTTAGAATTAATGCGTCGCTCTCGCGAGCTTGCCCCTTGGGTTTATACTAAATCAGGATTAATGGTTGGGTTAGGGGAAACTGACGCGGAGATTCGCGCGGTGATGGCAGATCTGCGTGCGGTTGATTGCGATATTCTCACATTAGGACAATACTTGCAACCAAGTCAGAAACATTTGAATGTTGCTGAATTCGTTACGCCAGAACAGTTCGATGCTTGGAAACAGTTTGGAGAAGAGTTAGGTTTTCTGCAAGTCGTGTCTTCTCCCTTAACTCGCAGTTCTTATCATGCTGAACAGGTAAGAGAATTAATGCAACGTTATCCACGCAGTCGATTTTAAGTAAGTGGCTGAAAATAAACGTAATGTACAAGATGGTAATGGGTAATTGGTATATGGAGAAGCACACAATAATGCATCTCCTTATCCCCTGTCACTTAACCTAGAAACGTGGGGTCAATAATTTGTTTACCTACTTAGTTAGAGTTAGTTGATTAGCAGTGATGTAGATTCCCTTAGCAATAACAGGGGAATTCAACCAAAATTAGTTGCAGTTTTGGGTGCTGGTGCTTGGGGTTCAACTTTGGCAAACTTGGCATCTGCCACAGGGCACAATGTCCGTTTGTGGTCGCGCCATCTTGAGTGTAGTTTAGCAGAAACCGTTGACGGTGCAGATATTATCGTTTCGGCAATTTCGATGAAAGGCGTGCGATCGGTTGTCGAACAAATTCGATCTTTATCATTTGCACCAGAAACAATTTTTTTGACAGCCACCAAAGGGTTAGAACCAACGACGACGTTAACTCCCGCGCAAATTTGGCAAGCTGCATTTCCTGATCATCCCATTGTTGTGCTTTGCGGTCCTAATTTATCAAAAGAAGTTCAGCAAGGTTTACCTGCTGCAACTGTTGTCGCTAGTACAGATATTACCGCAGCAGAAACGGTGCAAATGGTGTTTTCTTCCAATCGGTTTCGCGTTTATACTAATTCTGATCCAATTGGAGTAGAACTCGGCGGGACAATCAAGAATGTCATTGCGATCGCTGCGGGTGTCTGTGATGGTTTACACTTAGGAACGAACGCTAAAGCCGCACTTGTAACGCGAGGACTTACTGAGATTATTCGCATTGGTGTTGCTTGGGGTGCAAAAATCGAGACTTTTTACGGTTTATCGGGCTTGGGCGATTTACTTGCAACGTGCAACAGTCCCTTAAGTCGTAACTACCAAGTAGGTTATCAACTAGCGCAGGGTAAAAATTTAGCAGAAATTCTCGAACGTCTAGAAGGAACAGCCGAGGGTGTGAATACGACGCAAGTTTTAATCGCCAAAGCACATCAACAGCATATTTCTGTACCAATTACAACACAAGTTTACAGATTATTACAAGCAGAAATTACACCACGACAAGCGTTAGAAGAATTGATGTTGCGCGATATCAAACCAGAGTATAACTTTTGATTCATTACATCTAGCCAGTCAAATAAACTCCAACCGCGATCAGGCTCAAGAGTCATTAAAACATCAATGTCGCTATCAAGTCCGAAGTCATCGCCTAAAACTGAGCCGAACAATGCAAACTCAACAATTTTCCATCGCTTGCAATAATCGGCGATGTGTGATGCGAAACCTAAAGCCGCTCGCTAATTATAGTTGAGATTGCTATCGCCATTATCTTGTTAAAGATTTTCTCGTTGTAGCAAAGATGGTGCGATCGCTTCCCAATACACTCAGCTTATACATAGATTTTCATCTATACAGACCATTGATTAAAGTTTATAGTTAACAAGTAGTATAGATAAAAATCAATGATTACTATTAGTAAACTCCGTGATAGGCATTACTAATAAATAAAAATTATAGAAACTATCGTAGATTCCACTGAAGCAATAATTTATTTTTAACACTCAAAAAGTTAAACTTTTATTTAAATCAAATAACTAAATAACTAAAGCGTGAGTTGGTACTATTCCGGTTTCATAAGTCTCATGCGTTAGTATGAAAAATTTTAGTCGTTTCGAACTTTAGAGGCAATTCCGATGGAATTTCTCATCCAGAGTGTCTGGGTTGTACCGTGCTATGCATTAATTGGTGGGCTTCTAGCTGTACCTTGGTCACCAGGAATCTTACGACGTACAGGACCAAGACCCGCAGGATATGTCAATTTTATAATGACATTTCTGGCATTTTTACATAGCTTACTGAGCTTGCCAGCAACTTGGCATCAACCACCCCAACAAATATTTATTCCTTGGTTGAATACAGCGGGTTTAGACCTGACTATTGCCATCGAAGTATCTTCGGTGAGTGTCGCCGCACTCGTTGTGATTACGGGGATAAATTTGCTCGCGCAAGTTTACGGCTTCGGTTACATGGAAATGGACTGGGGTTGGGCAAGGTTTTATTCGCTACTCGGTTTATTTGAAGCTGGATTGTGCGCGCTGGTGTTGTGCAACTCGCTGTTTTTCAGCTATGTGATTCTAGAAATCCTAACACTGGGAACTTATTTATTAGTAGGGTTGTGGTTCAGTCAACCTTTAGTAGTGACAGGTGCAAGAGATGCCTTCTTAACAAAGCGCGTTGGTGATTTATTTCTGTTAATGGGAGTGTTGGCGCTGTTACCCTTAGCAGGAACTTGGAACTTTACTGAACTTGCAGAGTGGGCGGCGACTGCAAACGTCGATCCAACCTTGATAACTCTCATCGGTTTAGCATTAATTGCCGGACCAATGGGTAAATGCGCGCAGTTTCCGCTACATCTGTGGTTAGATGAAGCAATGGAAGGACCTGTTCCTAGTACAATTTTGCGGAATTCCGTCGTTGTCGCGAGTGGTGCTTGGGTATTAATTAAATTGCAACCTGTGTTGGCCTTATCGCCAATTGTTATGTCTGCGTTGGTGGGAATTGGTACAGTAACTGCAATTGGTGGATCTTTGATTGCGATCGCTCAAATTGATATCAAACGTTGCCTATCGTATTCAGTAAGTGCATACATGGGTTTGGTGTTTATCGCTGTTGGTACACAACAAAGTGAAGCAGCATTATTATTGGTACTCACTCATGCTGTCGCCGCAGCACTTTTGGTAATGAGTACGGGTGCAATTGTTTGGAATAGTATTACCCAAGATGTAACGCAACTCGGTGGATTGTGGTCGCGTCGTCCGGTATCGGGTATCGCGTTTATTGTTGGTACGCTAGGGTTAGTAGGTTTTCCGCCACTCGGTAGTTTTTGGGCATTACTCAAACTTGCGTCAGCATTGTGGGAAACGCAACCTTGGTTAGTGGGAGTAATTATCGTCGTCAATGCTTTGACAGCGTTTAGTTTGACAAGAGAATTTGGGTTAGTGTTTGGTGGCAAGCCTAAGCAAATGAGCGAGCGATCGCCTGAAGTACATTGGCCCATGATTCTACCAATGACGATTCTACTTGGCTTTACGTTGCATCTTCCTTTAGTGTTGCAAAGTTTATCACTTTTACCGAGTTGGGAAATGCTCAATAAAGATGTGGCTTTACTATTAATTTGGTCGAGTATCTTTGGTTGTAGTCTTGGTGGTGTTGTTTATTTAGGTAATCTGATCTCAAAACCCGTGCGTCTACCTTGGAAAGGTTTACAAGACCTGATTGCATACGACTTCTACACACCAAACCTGTACCGTCTGAGCATTGTTTTTAGTGTAGATATCATTTCTAAAGTTACCGATATTGTTGACCGCTTTGTTGTTGATGGCATCGTTAATTTAGTTGGTTTAATTTCAATTTTCGGTGGAGAAGGATTAAAGTACAGCACTTCTGGACAAACACAGTTTTACGCTTTTACCGTGTTATTAGGCGTAGGTTTGTTTGGAGTTTTAGTGAGTTGGCAGTTTTGGGGAGATCAGTTTTTGAATTTAATGTATTCCTACATTTCTGTCATTCTCAATTCTTGAGTTGTATTAAACATCATTAAAAATTTTAGGTAAATAGATTTTATGCTCAGTGTTTTGATTTGGTTGCCTATTTTAGGCGCGGCACTTATAGCACTCCTTCCTAAAAGTATTCCCACAGAACGTATTCGTCTTGCAGCACTCCTCGTTGCTGGTTTTACCTTTGTCTGGAATATCTTTCTGTTAGTCAAGTTTGACATTACTACTCCAGGAATGCAGTTTTTAGAAAACATTCCTTGGAATGAAACTTTAGGTTTAAGCTATCAACTCGGAACCGATGGCTTATCTATTCTGATGCTGGTACTTAATAGCCTACTTACCTGGATTGCAATATATAGTAGTGCCAAGCAAACCGAACGTCCGCGACTTTTCTACTCACTTGTTTTGTTCGTTAGTGGTGGGGTAGCAGGTGCATTCGCCGCCCAAAACCTCTTACTGTTCTTCTTGTTCTACGAACTTGAATTAATTCCTTTCTACCTACTCATTTCTATCTGGGGTGGAGAAAAACGCGCTTATGCTGCAATCAAGTTTTTGATTTACACTGCTGTATCTGGTGCGCTAATTTTAGCTGCGTTTTTAGGTATGGTGTGGCTGACTGGTGCTTCTAGCTTTGCTTACGATACGCTGACAACGCAAACTTTGTCTTCAACGCTACAAGTCATATTGCTAGCAGGTATCATTCTCGGTTTTGGCATCAAGATTCCTTTAGTTCCCTTCCATACTTGGCTACCTGATGCTTATGTCGAAGCTTCTGCACCGATTGCAATTTTGCTGGGTGGAGTTTTAGCAAAGTTGGGAACTTATGGTATTTTACGCTTTGGCATGGGCTTATTTCCCGAAGCTTGGGCAACTCTCGCGCCAACTTTGGCAATTTGGGGTGCAGCGAGTGCGATTTATGGAGCATTAGCAGCGATCGCGCAAAAAGATATCAAACGCATGGTAGCCTTTAGTTCAATCGGTCATATGGGCTACGTACTCTTAGCAGCAGCGGCTAGCACTCCTTTGGCGCTTGTCGGTGCAGTTTCGCAAATGGTTAGTCACGGTATCATTTTGGCGATCCTATTCCACTTAGTCGGAGTTGTCGAAACTAAAGTGGGGACTCGTGAGTTAGATAAGCTAAATGGATTAATGAGTCCAATTCGCGGTTTACCAGTGATTAGCGCCCTCCTTGTTTTAAGCGGTATGGCTAGCGCGGGTATTCCAGGAATGACGGGATTTATTGCCGAATTTATTGTCTTTCAGGGCAGTTTCTCTGTTTTTCCAATCCAAACCATTTTGTGCGTTGTCGCAACAGGGTTAACCGCAGTTTACTTTGTCATTCTACTCAACCGCACTTGTTTTGGAAAACTCGACAACAATCTCGCATACTATCCTAAAGTATTTTGGTCTGAAAAAATCCCAGCTTTCATTTTGGCAGGTTTGATTATCTTTTTGGGAGTACAGCCGACTTGGTTAGTGCGTTGGAGTGAACCCACAACTACTGCAATGGTAGCAACAATTCCTGCAATAGAAGTAGGAGCGAGGAGCGTTAGCGCAGCGGGACGAAGTCCGGAGCGAGGGGTGAGTGAGTGGCTAGTGGCTAGTGACTAGTTGTTAGTTGTACTTACTACTTATCCAAAAGAATTTACTCAACTTCTACAATCTTAAGCACTGTAAACTACGAATCACGAATTACGAACTACGAATTTCTATGACTGCAACAATTCAACCTTCAACCGCTAAACTACCGCCCTCACAACACGAATTTGCCGAGGTTATTCATCGTCTAGAAGCTGGTGGGGCAATGTTACCCGATACACCAGAAAACTTGATGCAAATTATCGGCATCTATAAAGCTTATGCTGTACCAATGGATTTCTATTGGCGGGACTTACTGTATATAGCTGAACGCGTCTTTCTCGATCCTTTTCCTTTTTTCAAATACTTCATTCCCAAAGAGTATTTAGAACTGCACAATCACTATGCAGGTGACGATGCTGATTTAAGAATTTGGCAAAAAGGCGAAGCAACAGCGCATCCTGAACTGCTAGAGTTTATGGAGAAGGGCGAAACCTTCAAAATGCCTAAACTGCTGCATCATTGGTTCCACGATCGCATCAATATGGAATTTGCGGAAGAATGTATGCGGGCAATGTTGTGGCATCGCGGCATGTATGCACCTTACAATAAGTTTGACTCGTACTTAGACAGCGACGAATACAAAGCGAACGCTGATCAAGCAATCAAAGCTTACTTTCAGGGCAATCCCTTAATGTTGGGGATGTATAAACTGTTTCCTGATATGTTTTTGGAACAGTGTCGCCAGATGTCATATTACAGCAATTTGGGCTTGTTCTGGGAAGTGATGGCACCAGTATTTTTTGAAATGAGCGATCGCTACGATGCTGGTGATTTTAAAACTGTACCCGATGCAATGAATTTCTTAGTAAACGGCATCTTTGCGGTAGCCGGACGTCCGATTTACCACCATGTCTATATTCGCGGCGAACGTTACGAAATTATTCCCAAATCAAAAGGTTTTACGTGGTTGTACGAAGCTGCATTACCGTATGTTGAAGCGGTATTCTATCGCACTTCACCTTTTAGAGGTACAAAATCATACAACGCACAAGCCCGACAAATTCCTGATGATCAAAAAGATTTTCACTACGGTATTCTCTACGCCGATGTCTTCCCTGTTGGCACTGCGGGTATTCCGCCCACATTGTTAATGCAAGATATGTTGCATTTTCTGCCGCAATATTTGGTTGATTACTATCACCAACACTGTCGCGGTGAAGAAGATATGCTGATTCAATTAGGTATCACTTTTCAACGTTCCATGTATTGCGTAACTTCTGCTGTTATTCAAGCATTACGTACTGCATTGTTGTATCCTTTAGACGATCCAAATCCAAAACACTTACAAGCAAATCGCGAGTTTTTTGAAGCCCAATTAAATCGCTTCACGCGCCCAGAATATGGTATTCGCGATGCTGCTCGTTTACGCTATATTCAGCGGCAAGATTATCGGTAATTGATTACAGAAAAGAAGCGATCGCATTTACGGGGTAGGCAGCAATGCTTACCCTATTGTTGTATCAACTAAAATATAGCTATTACCCACAATAGGGGGCTTGTATGAAGCCTACAACTGAACGACTACGCTGGACAACAGCAGATTTAGAGTTGTTGCCTGATAACGGCAATCGCTATGAGATAATTGATGGAGAGTTGTTTGTGACAAGAGCGCCGCACTGGAACCATCAACGGGTTTGTGGCAATATCTACCAAAAACTTAATGTTTGGTCACAGTCTACAGGTTTAGGACAAGTAGCGATCGCTCCTGGAATTATCTTTTCCGATGCTGATAATGTGATTCCCGATGTTGTTTGGGCAAGTAATGAGCGATTAGCCCTATTATTAGATGATGCAGGACATCTTACGGCTGCACCGGAATTAGTTGTGGAAGTTTTGTCTAGTGGTGGTGATAACGAACGCCGTGACAAAGAAGTGAAATTAAAACTCTATTCCTCTAGAGGCGTACAAGAATATTGGATAGTTGATTGGCAAAAACAACAAGTTGAAATTTATCGGCGCGAAAAAGCAGCTTTAACATTAGTTGCAACACTATTTGCAAACGATGAACTTGTTTCACCAATATTAGCTAATTTACAATTTCCTGTCAAACAGATATTTGCTTAATTACTATTCGTGAATCAGTGCGATCGCACGTTTAACCAGTTCGTTTCGAGCTATTTTTTGCTCAATCTGTCGCGCTTCGTATATCCCTTCTGCAGCTTCAATTGAGGCTTGATCAATAGCGCTATCTATCGCACCTGCAATTACTTCACGCAACTGTTCGTTATTAAGGTAGGTTCCTTTACTTGATGGACGAGTATTGAGATCTTTAATTTCTCTGATACTGTTGCGAATCGATATATCCCAAGATTTGGTAGTACGCTGCTCAACTTGTTGTTTGATTAGTTGCAACAGTAAGACTTTAGCATAAGAACGAATATTTCGAGCAACGCCCTTCTTCCCCATTTCTTCTAAGTCTTCAACCAAAGCATAAGCACCTTCAAAATCTTTTTGGATAAGAAGTTCTTTGAGTTCCAGTAATTCTTCCATATTGCCTTGTTTATGCTGGTGCTTTTATTGACCTAAAAATTTTACTAAAAGGGTGAGTCTTACCCACCCTTCTCATCTATCCCATAAGAATAACGGTATCAATCACGTGAATGACGCCATTATCAGCTTCAATATCGGGCGCGATTACCGTAGCATTCTTCACCTCAAACCCTTCAGAACAATCAATCCTAATGGGTGAACCTTCAACAGAAGTCACCGAATCAACTTTAGCTAAATCAGCCTTCATCAGCTTACCTGGAACAACGTGAAATGTCAGAATCCGCGTGAGTTGAGGAATATTCTGCACTAATGTTTGCACCGTACCAGGTGGAAGTTTTGCAAAAGCATCGTCATTTGGTGCAAAAACCGTAAAAGGACCAGGACTTTTGAGTGTTTCTACTAAACCAGCCGCTTGTACGGCTGCTACTAGGGTATTAAATGAACCTGCACTTACCGCAATATCAACAATATCCGCCATGAATTTCCCTCACTTAGAATGACTTTAGCAACTATGTTAGTAATTAATTTAGCTTACTTGTTGTGACAGTATTCGTAATGTATCAACTTTGCATAAGTAATTAAGTTATATTTCTCATTAGAAAAATTAAAAGCTTTTGTAGTCAGAAGTTGTGGCTGATTACCAGCCTAAAACAAAAGCATTTGTTGTACTTATTACCTTCACAGCATACTTAGCGATCGCCAGCTAATTTTGCAAAAAAAATATACCACCTGGTATTACTTAGCTAGTATTGATAAATAAAACTTAAGAGTGTTATTTGCTAATAGTAGACAGTAAAAATTACCTCTAGATATCCCTATACATAGCATTAAATTTTTCATTAATAATTTGTGGTTTTAGGTGAACCAATTATCAATTAAAGATGATAAAGTTACATTTAACGCATAGCTAGACAGCTAGCGAATGTTTTTAGCTTAACTGAGGCATTAGCTGCAAGTTTTTTAAGGGTTGCAGCAGTTTTTTAATGGGGTCGCTCATAACTCAGTTATCAGTAATATTTTTTAGAATTTCCTACTAAATAGGATTTTCAATGAATAACTTATTCGTCTTATAAAATTTTTTGGGGAGAGTATGAACGAATTTACAAATCAATCCCGTCGTAAGTTTCTTTTAACGGCAGGAGCATCTGCGGTAGGTTCAATCTTTCTTAAAGGATGCTTAGGAAATCCGCCTGGAACAACAGGTAGCACAACTCAAGTTCAACAAGTTGCGGCTACGAATAGTAATCCGGCACAAGGTCCAGAAACTCCCAGAATTAAGTTAGGTTACATCCCAATTGTAGAAGCGGCTCCCTTAATTGTGGCACTAGAAAAAGGTTTTTTTGCGAAATATGGGATGACCGAAGTCGAAATATCAAAACAAGCAAACTGGGGTTCAGCTAGAGATAACGTTGAGATTGGTTCAGCAGGTGGTGGTATTGATGGTGGACAATGGCAAATGCCAATGCCTTATCTTATCTCTGAAGGCAGAATTACCAAAGGCAATGTCCGTATTCCGATGTACGTTTTGTGTCAGCTAAATACACAAGGAAACGGAATTGCGATCGCCAGTAAACATCAAGCCCAAGGTATCGGCTTAAAACTAGCTGGGAAAGAATCATTATTTGCGCAATTAAAATCAGCAGGAACTCAATTTACAGCAGCGTATACTTTTCCACATGCTAATCAAGATTTATGGATTCGCTATTGGCTAGCAGCAGGTGGAATTGATCCAGATAGTGAAGTGAAATTACTCACAGTCCCCGCCGCACAAACTGTCGCCAACATGAAAACAGGAACAATGGATGCATTTAGCACCGGTGATCCTTGGCCTTACCGTATTGTTACAGATGGTATTGGTTATATGGCAGCACTCACCGCAGAGATGTGGAAAAACCACCCTGAAGAATATTTAGCGATTAGGGCGGAATGGGTTGATGCAAATCCCAAAGCGACGAAGGCTTTATTAAAGGGAATTATGGAAGCCCAACAATGGTGCGATAACTTCGATAACCGCCAAGAACTGACACAAATTCTTTCTAGCAGAAACTACTTTAATGTACCAGAAGAGGTGCTTTTAGATCCGTTCATGGGCAAGATCAATATGGGCGATCGCGTTATCGATGACCGATCAATGGCAACACTTTACTGGAAAGACGAACGCGGTAGTGTTTCCTATCCATACAAGAGTCACGATCTTTGGTTCTTAACCGAAAGCGTCCGCTGGGGCTTTTTACCACCCGATACCTTAACAAATGCTAATGCGTTAATCGATAAAGTTAATCGCGAAGATTTGTGGAAACAAGCCGCACAAGAACTTGGTATCGCCGCCGCAGATATTCCGACTAACACATCACGCGGTGTCGAAGAATTTTTTGATGGAATCAGGTTCGATCCGGCAAATCCTAACGCTTATCTTCAGAGTTTGAAAATCAAGCGAGTCAACGTTTAAGGGTAATGGATAAGCGGTAATAGCTTCCAGAATTCCAATTCCCAATCACCAAATACTAATTGAGGAGAACCAAGTTAATGACAACATTACGCACTCGTCCCGCTAGAGGCTTACAAAATCCTTGGATATCGCGAATCAATAAACAATTTCCCGATCTTATACCGCCAATCGTTGCGATCACCATCTTCCTTGTTATTTGGCAACTATTTTCTTTAACACCTGGTGCAACTTTACCAGGACCAATTCAAGTTGTTCAAGATACCTGGATATTGATTTTCTGGCCTTTCTTTGACTTAGGTGGAACAAATGTAGGTTTATTTTGGCAAATCCTAGCAAGCTTACAGCGAGTAGCAATTAGTTACGTTTTAGCAGCAATTGTTGGTATTGGTTTAGGCATTTTAATCGGGACAAGCAAAGTCATGTCCAAAGCTTTAGACCCGATCTTTCAACTACTACGAACTGTACCACCTCTAGCATGGGTTCCCATTTCCTTGGCCGCATTACGCCAAAACGAACCCGCAGCATTATTTGTAATCTTCATCACTGCAATATGGCCTATCTTAATTAACACTGCGGTAGGCGTTAAACAGATTCCCCAAGACTACAACAACGTCGCGAAAGTGTTGCAACTGACACGTAAAGAGTATTTCTTCAACATTCTTATTCCCGCTGCATTACCATACATTTTCACAGGTTTACGGATTGCGATCGGCTTAGCATGGCTAGCAATCATCGCCGCAGAAATCGTCATGTCTGGTATCGTCGGTATCGGCTTCTTCATCTGGGAAGCGTACCAAAACAACAACGTCAGTGAAGTGATTTTAGCCCTCGTTTACATCGGTATCGTCGGTTTACTCCTCGACAAACTCATGGCATGGATCGAAACCCTGATCGTACCCCAAGGACAAAAAACTTAATCCCAATTACCAATTACTAACTACCGAACCACTATGTCTGTATTCGTTGCTGTCGATAACATCGATAAAGTCTTTGATTTAGCCGGCGGTGGGCAATACGTGGCCCTCAAAGGCATCGATCTCCAAATCAAAAAAGGCGAATTTGTCTCCTTAATCGGTCACTCTGGTTGTGGTAAATCAACCTTATTAAATATGGTAGCGGGTTTAGATTTACCCTCAGATGGTGTTGTCACGTTAGAAGGACAACGCATCACCAAACCAGGACCCGATCGCATGGTCGTCTTTCAAAATTATTCATTGCTACCGTGGCGCACAGTGCGTGAAAATATTGCCCTAGCGGTAAATGCAACAATGAAAGATTTACCAGCAGGGGAACGCCGTGCGATCGTTGAACAACACATCGATATGGTTGGGTTGCGTCCTCACGCCGATAAACCTCCAGAAATGCTATCCGGCGGACAAAAACAACGCGTTGCGATCGCCCGCGCTTTAGCAATCCGTCCGAAATTACTTCTACTCGATGAACCTTTCGGGGCGCTAGATGCATTAACACGGGGTAACTTGCAAGAACAACTGATGCAAATTTGTGAGGAAAACCACGTTACCGCGATCATGGTGACGCATGATGTCGACGAAGCTGTATTGCTATCAGATCGCATTGTGATGTTAACCAATGGACCCGAATCAAAGATTGGTCAAATTCTCGAAGTTGATATTCCGCGCCCCCGTAAGCGCATGGAAGTTGTTGAACACCCCAGCTACTACAGCTTACGCAGTGAGATGATTTATTTCCTTAATCAACAGAAGCGTATTAAGAAGATTCGGGCGCGGAAAACTGCGGCGATTTCCCGTCACGGCTTAGAAAAAGTCAACCTCGAAATTGGTTTTGTTCCCCTCACGGCTTGCGCCCCTGTTGCAGTGGCGAAAGAAAAAGGCTTTTTTACAAAGCATGGTTTAGACGAAGTGACTCTGGTCCGCGAAACCAGTTGGCGCGGAATTGTTGATGGTATCAGTGGCGGATATTTAGACGCCGCACAAATGCCTTCCGGAATGCCAATGTGGTTAACTTTAGGAGGACACGAAAACCGCCCGTTACCTGTTGCGACATCGCTAACCATGACTCGTAACGGAAATGCGATCACGCTCGATAAACGCTTTTACGAGCAAGGCATTTACACATTATCTGATTTCAAGGCCTATCTGCATTCGACTGCCAACAAACAGCATCGCATGGGGATGGTACATCCAAGTTCGATGCACAATCTCTTACTACGTTACTGGCTAGCAGCAGGTGGTATCGATCCAGATCATGATGTTTCTCTCAAAACGATTCCTCCTGCACAAATGATCGTAGATTTACAAGCCGGAACAATCGACGGTTACTGCGTTGGAGAACCTTGGAATATTCGCGCTGCGGAAGAAGGTGTTGGTTTTACCATAGCGACTGACTTAGAAATTTGGCTAGGACATCCTGGTAAAGTTCTCGGCGTCCGCGAAGATTGGGCAGCAGCGTATCCTAATACGCACATTGCCTTGGTTAAAGCACTTTTAGAAGCTTGTCGTTACTGTGCAAATCCGGCAAATTCTGAAGAAGTCCGCGAAATTGTTGCACGACGCGAATATGTCAGCACCGATTTAGATTACATCCAGATTGAAGCGCCTGATCATTCTACTTGTAGTCTTGATCGTCCGATGCGAGAATACGCACATCACCAATTTTATGCAGACTCAGCAATTAATCGTCCCAGTCGTACCGAACAACTGTGGATTATGACGCAACTGGCGCGTTGGGGTGATACTCCATTTCCCAGAAATTGGGTAGAAATCGTCGAACGCATTTGTAAAGTTGGTGTGTTCAGTACTGCTGCTAGAGAATTGGGTTTAGATATCAGTTACACTCGCCAGCCGATTAAGCTATTTGACGGTAGTGTCTTCAATGCTGACGATCCAATTGGCTATCTCAACGATTTAGCAATCAAACGCGATTTCTCAATTGCTGAAGTTGTGCTTGATTCGCGACGCCCGCTTGTAGCTGCGTGAAAGAGAGGTGAGGGAAGATACCTCATTTTAAATTCCATGGTGGCATTATCCACCTTGTTAATCTAACTGAAATCTACAATCTGAAATTGAAATGTTCAATCGTACTTTTGCTTATACCGAGACAGCGAAACAAACTGTGTCAGTTGCGACGCAACGCGAACCTTTTTTGGTAATAGAGGATGTCTCGAAGGTTTATCCTACATCAAAAGGACCGTACACCGTTTTAGATGGTGTTAACCTCACTGTTGCTGAAGGTGAATTCATCTGTGTCATCGGTCACTCTGGTTGTGGTAAATCAACATTACTCAACATGGTTGCAGGGTTTAATCACCCAACTTCGGGAGAAGTGCGATTAGGTTCTAAACCGATTACTAAACCAGGTCCCGATCGCATGGTAGTATTTCAAAACTATGCATTACTTCCTTGGCGGACGGCGTTTGAAAATGTTTATTTAGCAGTTAATGCAGTTCATCCAAATAAACCCCAAGCCGAAAAAAGGGCGATTGTCCGCGAACATTTAGCAATGGTCGGACTTAGCGAAGCTGCTGATAAAAAACCACCGCAACTTTCAGGAGGAATGAAACAGCGGGTGAGTATCGCACGGGCTTTGGCAATTCGTCCGCAAGTGTTGATTTTAGATGAACCTTTTGGGGCGTTGGATGCGATTACCAAAGAGGAATTGCAAGAAGAATTGTTGAAAATTTGGAACGATCATCGCTGTACAGTGTTGATGATTACGCACGATATCGATGAAGCTTTATTTTTAGCAGATCGCTTGGTGATGATGACGAATGGTCCTCATGCAAAGATTGGGGAAGTGATGGAAATTCCTTTTTCGCGTCCACGCGATCGCGCCCGCATTATGGAAGATCCGCATTACTACAAGTTACGCAACTACGCGCTTGATTTCCTTTATCATCGCTTTGCCCACGATGAGTAGTGGTTGTATTCAATGTGTGCTTTGCGCTTTTTTTTGCTGCCATTATATTACTTATACGCAATATAGTGGCATTTCTTCAATCTTATGCTGTTTTAAGGATATTCATGCAATCTCCTCAAGCTCTTACCCCTGTTGCAGAATATTTTAAAGTTTTATCTGAAGTAAGTCGATTAACTGTTTTGAGTAGTCTGACTTCAGGCGCAAAAAACGTTACTGAAATTATCGCCATCACTGGACTTGGACAAGCGAATGTCTCGAAGCATTTAAAAGTCTTGCTGCAAGCAGGTATTGTGACTCGCACTCCCCAAGGGGGTAATGTCTTCTATCAAATCGCTGATCCAATTGCGTTTGAGTTATGTGAATTGGTGTGCGATCGCCTTTCAATTCGTCTTGATGAACAAGCAAAACAAATCGCAGCATTGCAGAGTTTACGCGAGCGAACATCTTATAGTAATCGTGTGTAAGTTACGAGATTTTTTAGAAACGAACCACAGAGTCACAAGAGATACAAGTTATGGGAGAATAGAAGAACAGATAAAACAGTCTGCATGACTCACAATGAACCAGGATAAACAAGAAAGGCTCAAAGCCTGCTTAAAAGAATTGGCAACATTGTTGTATGAAGAAGCAGATATAAAGTAAGCTGACAGACCTAGAAGGCATAGAAAAAACAGTGCAAAGTCAAATATTAGACCTCGTGCACGAATAGGAAGAGAGTGTGACAGTTGAGGATCGCAGTGAAGCGAGGTAGCTTCTGAATAGAAGCTAAGGTCAGAAGCAGATATGCGATATCGCGAAATGGAACATCTATCGAAGCCTAAGTTGAAGCGCTTGTGTAGAGTAAGCCGGGAAACGTTTAGCGAAATGGTTGCGGTGTTGCGTCCCCATGTTGATCGTCAAGGGCAACGAGGTGGACAAGCCAAACTGAGTGTCGAAGACCAACTGCTGGTGGCGTTGGAGTACTGGAGAGAGTATCGCAGCCAATTTCACATTGGAGTCAGTTGGGGAGTACACGAAACCACAGTGGGGCGAATCGTGCGAAAAGTTGAAGACTTGCTAGTCAAGTGTGGCAAGTTCCGGCTTCCGAGTCAGCGACAGTTGTCTCAACCGGGTTGGGAATGGAAAGTCATGGTGGTAGATGTCGGAGAAATCGAAATCGAACGCCCCCAAAAACCTACAGCAGCAAAGTTAGCGAGAGTAAATCAGGACTTACGCAAGAGACATTTGAACGGATGGGTGCTTGAGTTGCTCAATCAAGTAATCTGAGAGCATTCCATGCTTGACCTGATAAATCGTTCTGCCCGTTTGATAGGCGATCGTTTTGAGACGACTCCAGATGAGCAAAGCACAAGCAATATGATTGCGTTGAATCCGAGCTTTACGACACTGACAAGCTTCGACTCCAGTTAACTGCGTCAGTTCACGGTGAAACTCCGATTGGCTTCCAACGGATTCCGCACGCATCTTGTACGGCATCGGTTGAAGCTTGAGAACAGTCGTTGGTAACGACGCTCCTCCGTCCTGTTGGTGGAAACAATGACGCGGAATAGTTTCACCTTCTTGTCTTTGGGGAAGCCACGCACCTTGATGAGCTTACCTTGTTGCGATTCTTCGTCCCGCCAAACGAGTTCATCAACCCGCACATACGGTGCACTGCCGCCGCTATCATCCACTCGTCGATTAGTTTTGAGCGGACAGTAATACCGCTTCTCTAGCTGGTCAATCTGCGCCATCAGCTTCTGTGTGGCATACCAGCTATCCATTAACACTGTGCTAAACGGTAACTGCTTGCTGTACACCACGCCGGTGAGCATCTCACTGACGTGGTCTAACTTGCTGTGTCCATCTCCATCGGGTTCATACAGGCGGTAATCAATCACCCAGAACTGTCCGGTTTCCCCATTGACGTACACACAACTCACCAGTCCAATGCCTCGCAGCACACGATGCTCATTGCCACTGTACTGCCGCCTTGTTAGCTCAATTGAGGTTGAATGCCGCTTATCCAACACAGTATCATCGAACAAAAGATAGGCATTCTGGGAGGCACACAGCAACGGTTTGACGTTGTCCCACAACAACCGTGGGGTCAATTTCTCGCCCCTTAGGTAGCGGTTGATCCGGTCATGAGTGATCCCCTCTAGATGGTCAGCCAAGTTTGTCACCGTATAGTTAATAGGGCTGCTTAACAGATACTGGCAGTAATCTAATTTGGTAAAGCTCATTGCTTCAGTTTAAAGCCGCTTTTGCGTAAGTCCTGACCCTATGAACCAAGTTAACCTACTTCGAGACACTTGGAAACCCTATTTGCCCTGGCATGGTGCTCGACTCAATTTTCTAGCTTTGTTTTTAATCGCCCTGATCAGAGTGAAAACAGTAAACTTGGTTTCCTTAGCCACAGGATTTCGCACAAGCGCGAAAACTAACTCAAACTATAAGCGTCTACAACGTTTTTTTCGGAAATTTGATTTAGATTATCCTTCGGTGGCTAAATTGATTGTCGCTTTGATGAAGATTCCGCAGCCTTGGGTATTCAGCATAGACCGCACAGAATGGTCTTTTGGACAAACTCGCTTCAACATCTTCATCTTAGGAGTCGTACATCTTGGTGTGGCTTATCCTTGAGTGTGGACGATGTTGGACAACAAAGGTAACTCTAACAGTGACGAAAGGATGGACTTGTTGGATAAATTTCGAGCCATCTTTCCTGATGCAGAAATTGCTTATCTGTGTGGCGACCGAGAATTTATCGGCAAAGAATGGTTAACCTATTTGATGATTGACCCCATCATACCTTTTCGGCTCAGAATTAAAGCCAATCAGAAAATCCATGACGGTCAACAAAGCCTAATAGCCTCGATTGTGTTTTCTCATCTCCAAGCTGGTCAATCGGAGGTTTTGTCCAGTCGTCGTTGGGTTTGGGGTCGTTTAGTTTATGTGTCCGCCTTGCGTCTGGATGATTGATCGTGAACTGTTAATCATTATTTCTGACGATTCCCCCACAATGGCTATTTCTGACTACGCTCGACGTTGGGGAATTGAAACTCTCTTTGGCAACTTTAAGACTAGAGGATTTTGTCTCGAATCAACTCATTTTACTGACCATCAGCGTTTGAGTAAACTTTTAGCTTTGATGGCTTTGGCTTTATGTTGGGCAATCAAAACTGGCGAGTGGTTATCTTCTCACCGTCCTCTCCAGGTGAAGAAACATGGACGACGGCAAGCGACTATTTTTCGTTATGGCTTCGATCATCTTCGTTCCATTTTTACTGATTTAGACTTGAAATCTGATGACTTTCTTCACTCACTACAATTTTTGTCCTGTACTTAGGGTTCTGTCAAAAAACTTTATCCTTACTATCGGGGATGGGGTGGTTTATCCACATTTGCGCAAATCGTGGAACGAGAGATATGGATGCAAGAGGGCTGGGACTGGCTCAATTACCACAAAGCGGGTCAAGTGCTGGCAAGCGATGAAGCCAACCAAGAGTGGGCTGATGTTCGCATCGATTTCGCGGTATCAGTTGGAAGTGTGAGAAGCGCATACGAGGCTAGGGTGGAGGTAAGCGGCTCTGTAATCACATCTCGAAATTCAGGAGATAAACAACAGTTAGAGGAAGTGAAGCAGTATCGTGTCAGTCGCCTGGTGAAAGTACTGTCTGGCTTTTTTTCGGAATTTACGGATGGTCGTGGAGTGTAGCATTTAACTTCTTAAGTTGGTATTGATCTTGTCTCACTTACCCAGCGTCACCCTGCCTTGGAGACACAATAAATTTAAAAGAGGTAACATTATGGCAACAGTGGGCAAATACTGTAAAGCTTACTCGTTAGCGCAATTACGTCAGTTCAGTCAGTGGACAGAGCATACGGAAAATACCAGAAAAGAAAAGCAACAGGTGCGATGGCAAGGAAGTTGAGGTCAATCGAGAGCTAACTGATGATGACTTTCTTTCTTTATTTGCAAGAAAACTATCTAGTCACAGATGGTATCTTCAAGGACGAAAATATCATTTTCGACAATATCACTGCCGAATGGAAAAAATTCTGCCAAAATACGCTGTTGTTCGAGCTTCCAGTTGACGAGGCTGTGGAAGTGCAAGCATCAGCAGGTCAGAAATAAAGTTGAGTCAGAGATATTTATTCAAAAAACATCTCAAAGGAATCGCAGAGACCATAATGAATAGAGACGACACAGAAGACACGACAATTTACAAAGTTGTAGTCAATCATGAAGAACAGTATTCCATCTGGCCTGCTGACCGAGAAAATCCCCTGGGATGGCGAGATGCAGGTAAAAGCGGTCTTAAACCAGAGTGTCTGGCATACATTAAGGAAGTGTGGACTGACATGAGACCGCTCAGCTTAAGGCAAAAGATGCAGGAAGCTACTCGCAACTAGCGCCAATTAGAAGTTTTAGTAGCAAGCAAAGCATGAAAAGGCTGATGTCAGACTCTATTGTTAGATCGCAAGTCGGATCGTGACAAATACACCAACCTTTAATTCTTGGGTGACCTATCCCAAGTCCAACCCTCAAGCGAGCCTGCGGCTATTTTGTTTTCCTTATACCGGTGGTGGCGCTTTTAGCTTTCGCACATGGACAGGCAGTTTACCTAAAACTATCGAAGTTTGTCCAATTGAACTCCCTGGAAGGGGAACTCAAATCGGGTTAGTTCTTTTCACGCGGTTAGAACCTCTGGTTCAGGCGATCGCCCAATCTCTGCTACCCCACTTAGATAAACCCTTTGCTTTCTTTGGTCATAGCATGGGTGCGCTCGTCAGCTTTGAGGTTGCTCGTCTACTTCGCAAACAGAATGAGCGAGAACCAGTGCAGCTGTTTGTGTCCGGTTGCCGCGCTCTCCAAATTCCGTCCCCAGAACCGCTGCTTCACACCTTGCCAGAACCCGCATTTCTTGACAGACTGCGCCGTCTCAACGGTACTCCCAAAGCAGTCTTAGAAAATGTCGAACTGATGCAACTGCTTCTCCCTGTTCTGCAGGCAGACGTTGCTGTTATTGAAACTTATGTTTACGCTTCCGAGCCGCCGCTAAACTGCCTGATCGCTGTTTTTGGTGGTTTGCAGAATGTTGAGGTTGATTTTGATTGCCTCCAAGCCTGGCGACAGCAGACAAATGCTTCCTCACTGCAAATGCTTTCAGGCGATCATTTCTTTCTGCATTCAGCGCAAGCCCTGCTACTGCAAAGCCTAACTCAACACTTACAAGCGCGATCGCCGATTGTGTAGCAACAACAGACTAGATGAAGGATTTATCAGCCATATTAATGTTTAAAGCTTTTTTACAGTGGCTTGCTCTGAGAAGTCATTTACCTATTAATCAATTTCTGCATCAGTGCAAAAACTATGCATTCAGAGTTGTTAAAGGAAACACATTTCGACTTTTACCATTGATATTTGGTTTCATCTTTGCTTTGTTTGTAGGGTTTTCTAGTAGAGCGATACTGCCAAAATCTACAGAAATACTCTGGGACACTTACGGCATACCTCATATCTATGGTAAGGATACTCAAAGTGCCTTCCAAGCCTTTGGTTGGGCACAGATGCAAAGCCACGCTAACTTACTATTACGTCTATATGGTCAAGCACGGGGACGCGCTGCTGAATACTGGGGGGAGAAGTATCTAGAATCAGATCGATGGGTACAACGAATGGGGATTCCTGAACGCGCCCAGTCTTGGTATAAAGCTCAAAACCCAGCTTTCCGGAATAATCTGGACGCATTTGCCGCTGGGCTCAATGCCTATGCTAAGGCACATCCCGATTTGATTGACGACGAAGTTGAGGTTGTGCTGCCAATCGAGCCAGTGGATATACTTGCTCACGGGCAGCGCGTGCTTCATTTTACGTTTGTCGTTAATCCTGAGAGCATTAATGACAACGTTGAAAAAATAGGTGAAAACAACTCAAAAGCTTCTAACGGTTGGGCGATCGCCCCATCGCGTTCTGCCAGTGGAAAAGCAATGCTGCTGGCAAACCCACACTTACCTTGGTCAAATCTATTCCTTTGGTACGAAGCTCAGCTGACTGCTCCAGGTATTGATGCTTACGGAGCAACACTGGTCGGTATTCCGGTTTTGGCGATCGCCTTCAACGACAACTTAGGTTGGACTCACACAGTCAACACCCATGATGGATGGGACACTTACGAATTGCAACTAGCAGATGGAGGCTATCGCTTTGATGGCAAAATCCGCGCTTTCCAAACTGAAGAGAAAACTCTGCAGGTAAAGCAGGATAATGGTACTCTGCGTGCAGAATCACTTGTAGTGCAACATTCGATTCATGGTCCAGTTGTAGCACAGAAGCAGGGTAAAGCCTTGGCACTGCGGGTTGTTGGACTCGACTCTCCTGGGGCGCTGCAGCAGTGGTGGGATATGGCGCAGGCAAAAAACCTAACTCAATTTGAAACGGCACTCAAGCGCTTACAACTCCCTATGTTTACAGTGATGTACGCAGATCGAGATGGGCATATTATGCACTTATTTAACGGTCAAGTGCCAATTCGCTCTCAGGGAAATTTTGAAGACTGGGAGGGCATAATTCCTGGCAACACCTCTCAAACTTTGTGGACAAAAACTCACCCCTACCGCGATCTCCCGCGCGTAGTTGACCCAGCTAGCGGTTGGTTGCAAAATGCCAACGATCCACCTTGGACAACAACGTTCCCACGCGCGCTGAATCCGGATAAATACCCTCCCTATATGGCTCCACGCGGTCTGATGTCTTTCCGCGCGCAGCGTTCCGCCAAGATGCTGAATGAGGATGAAAGCATTTCTTTTGAGGAAATGGTTAAGTACAAGCACTCAACTCGGATGGAACTGGCAGATCGGCTTTTAGATGACCTGATTCCCGCTGCTAGGAAGTTTGGAGATGAATCGGCGCGTCGAGCTGCCGATATCCTGGAAACCTGGGATCGTCAGGCGAATGCAGATAGCCAAGGTGCAGTACTCTTTGCTCAGTGGACGGACGAAATGGACTTTCCAGAAGCGTTCGCAATTCCTTGGAAAGAGGAAGCCCCACAGACCACACCCGACGGTTTAGCAGACCCTCAGAAGGCGGTGAAGGCGCTGGCGATCGCCGCAGCAAAGGTAGATAAGGCTTATGGAGTGCTAGATGTACCGTGGGGCGATGTTTTCCGGCTCAAGTCCGTCGATCGAGATCTGCCAGCCAATGGTGATCCTGGAAAACTTGGTATCTTCCGCGTTCTCAATTTTGCGCCGACTGCTAATGGGCGCTTTCAAGCTATTGAGGGTGATTCCTATATCGCCGCGATTGAGTTCTCCAACCCAGTACGAGCAATGGCACTCACCAGTTATGGCAACGCAACTCAACCGAATTCGCCTCATGTAGGAGAGCAATTGCAGTTGTTTGCTCGCAAAGAATTACATCCAGTTTGGCGATCGCGCCAGGACATAACGGCTCATTTAGAGCAACGCCAGGTTTTTTGATGGCAGAGTAGTACTTCCTCCAATTACTTTATACGTCTCCAGGTAGTCCTAAAAAGTAAGAAACAACAAGGTTTTACGAACTAAGCGCCCAACTCGCTGAGGCAGGGTGTTGTTGAACCGCTCAATGTAACTAAATGTAACTAGTTTTTCCCATTCTGTGCCGATGGCTCGATTTTATTGGGGGACAAGCCTGTGGTGACGGCAGCAGTTTATCGTCTCTTGTGGCAGTGCGCCTTTAGAAATTGTCAAACAATACATAGCTAGTCAGGATGAGCTAACATATACTTGCTCTCATTTCCCAGTCACAGAAGCGTCAGGGAGATTTCCTGCTCGGTTTTGCTAAAGTCAAAAACAGATTGACCATAACCCTCTTTTGTCACATTGGCGATAGTAAAATTCAGATGTCTTGCTGCATTTAGGTTTCGCCCTTTTGCCAAATTTGATTTACCAAAATAGGAAAGTCATGATACATCAGTATTTTAGAATTCGCTCCAGCAGGAGTGACAGAAGAGGAATAAACCAAGTAAAGGAGGACAGAACATGGCTGCTAAGATTTTGATGCTCGTTGGGGACTTTGTGGAAGATTATGAAGTCATGGTGCCATTCCAAGCGTTACAGATGGTAGGTCATACCGTTCATGCGGTTTGCCCCAATAAAAAGTCTGGAGAGTCGGTTCGCACAGCTGTTCACGACTTTGAAGGAGATCAAACCTATTCGGAGAAGCCAGGGCATAACTTCACGCTCAACGCTAACTTTGCTGAAGTAAAGCCTGCGGACTACGATGCCTTAGTAGTCCCCGGCGGTCGCGCTCCAGAGTACCTTCGGCTCAATCAAGATGTTATTGCTATGGTTCAACATTTTGCTAAGACCAATAAGCCTATTGCAGCTATTTGCCACGGCGCACAACTTTTGGCAGCAGCAGGGGCAATCCGTGGAAAGCGCTGCTGTGCTTATCCAGCGTGTGCTCCAGAAGTGCAAGCCGCAGGAGGACAGTATGTTGAGGTTCCGGTGACTGAAGCTGTTGTCGATGGTAATTTGGTGACGGCTCCAGCATGGCCCGCCCATCCTCGGTGGTTAGCTGAGTTTCTGAAAGTACTGGGAACCCGCATTGAACATGCCGAGTTAATGGCAGTTTAATGTGAGTATATTTGAAGATAGCGATTGTGAATCTATTGCGATTGAACTTGGTAATTGCCGTAGGTTGAAAATAGCTCGCGTTAACGGTATTTTGTGGCTAAGCTGAGTTTGATATCAAATATTTTTTGAACAACGTCGGCTACGACTTTATCAGGAGTAGAAGCACCAGATGTTATACCGATCGCAATCGCACCTTCTGGCAGCCAATTTTCTGTAACTGCCAAGTCTCCACTCAGTTGTCGGTGTTCAACACGATTACCTGGACCAATGCGATCGTTACTGTCAATATGATATGACGGAATCTCGCGTTCTACGGCAATTTCTTGCAAGTGAGTCGTGTTAGAAGAATTAAAGCCGCCAATGACAACGATTAAATCTAGTTTTTCTTCGACTAGTTCAAACATGGCGTCTTGGCGTTCTTGTGTCGCATCGCAAATCGTGTTGAAGCTTTGGAAATGATCGTTTAACTCAATAGGACCATATTTCTGCAACATCGTACGCTCAAAGAGTTTACCGATTTGCTCGGTTTCACTTTTAAGCATTGTCGTTTGGTTAGCGATTCCGACGCGTTCTAAGTCGCGCTCAGGGTCAAATCCTGTGGAACACGCGCGGCTAAACTTAGCTAAGAATTCGTTTTTATCGCCGCCATTGAGGATGTAATTGGCAACGTACTCGGCTTGTGCCAAATTCAAGACAATTAAGTATTTGCCCGCAAAAGAACTCGTTGCCAAAGTTTCTTCGTGGTTATATTTACCATGAATAATCGAGGTATATTCGCCTTTTTTGTGCTTTTCTACGGTGTTCCAAACTTTAGATACCCAAGGACAAGTTGTATCAACAATCGTGCAACTTTTATCATTTAATAGTTGCATCTCCTGAACACTTGCACCAAAAGCCGGAAGAATAACAACATCTCCCGATTCAACAATCGAAAAATCTTTTTTGCCATTTTCTACCGGAATAAATCCGACTTGCATTTCGCGCAAGCGCTGATTTACTGAAGGATTATGAATAATTTCGTTAGTAATCCAAATTCTTTCTTGGGGAAAGTGCTGACGAGTTTCATACGCCATCGCTACAGCCCGTTCAACACCCCAGCAAAACCCGAAGGCTTTCGCTAAATAAATCGTGACATCACCCTGTTGCAGCGTGTAGTTATTGTCGCGAATTTCCTGCACAAGATTGCTTTGATATTCTGATTGCAGCTGCGTGGCGACTTCAGCTTGATGTCCAAATCCTTTGCGGTGGTAGTTTTCTGAATGTTGGAGCGATCGCTTAAAAGCTTTTGTATCCATGCAGGTGTTGCCTCGTACTCTGATGCTTCTTACACTCGATCATAAAATGCCCAGATACTAATTGGATGCTGTCGTTAGAAACTCATACTCAAAGACAACAAAAAACCGCCACAGACTTGCGACGGTTAAGAAATTATGGAGAAATGGCAAGTAGGACGTTAACCAACATTAGTAAGTACTAGACACATCCCCAGGACGTCGCGTTGCGCCGTAGGCACTAGGGTCAGCCATTCCGCTAGCATCGGCTTCTTTAAGGAAACCACTATACGCTTCCATACCGTGTTCGCCAATATCTAGACCTTCGATTTCTTCTTGCGGTGTAACGCGAATTCCTAAAGTAGCCTTCAGGATATACCAGAAGATCGTTGTGATCAAAACCGTAAAGCCGCCGACCGAGAGAACCCCAATGATTTGTGGCCATAAGGAACCAAAACCACCACCCAGCAATAGCCCACGAATAGGACCTGCACCTTCCTCATATAGGTTCAATGCGCCGCCAGGGCCTTCGGCAAATAGACCGACCGCTAGAGTTCCCCAGATACCACACACGAGGTGAACCGAGGTAGCACCCACAGGGTCATCTATGTGGATTTTATCAAACCAAGTTACAGAGAAGACAACAATAATCCCTGCAACTAAACCAATAACAGCTGCCCAAGGTAAACTTACAAATGCGCAAGGTGCGGTAATTCCTACCAACCCTGCCAAAATGCCGTTAATAATCATCGACAAGTCCGGCTTACCTAGGTATACCCAAGCAACAATCGTCGCCGCGATTCCACCTGTTGACGCTGCAATATTTGTTGTTAAGGCAATATGCGCAATACTGGGGCTGACTGCCATCGTCGAACCAGGATTAAACCCAAACCAGCCTAACCACAGAATCAGACAACCCAACATCGCAATACTCATGTTGTGTCCTGGCATTGCGACCGAAACACCATCTTGGTATTTACCCAAACGGGGACCTAAGATCGCTGCTCCCATCAAAGCCGCCCAACCACCGACTGAGTGAACAACGGTTGAACCGGCAAAATCCCAAAAGCCAGCATCTGCAAGCCAACCGCCACCCCAAATCCAGTGACCTGTGATCGGATAGGCAACTCCTACAAGTAAAAGGCTAAAAATCAAAAAGTCAATAAACTTGATCCGCTCAGCAACAGCTCCAGATACGATCGTTGCCGCAGTACCCGCGAATACCAACTGGAATAAGAATTTTGCACCAAGGGGGACGCCCGTCCAGTTTAGAGCGCTAAAAACGCCTTGATATGCATCTCCTGTGGCTGGGCTGTTGTCTGCACCTGTCAAAAACCAGCCGTTTGTGCCAAAGAAAGCATTGCCATCGCCGAACATCAGCGCAAAGCCGATCGCCCAGAATGCAACCGTCGATAGCGCGAACACAATCAAGTTTTTTGCCAGAATGTTAACCGCGTTTTTCTGACGACAAAAGCCAGTTTCTAACATTCCGAAACCAGCGTTCATAAAGAATACTAGAAATGCAGCAACACACACCCACAAGGTATCTAAGCCAACTCTAAGATCTAGTAAGTCTTGTGGTGTGCCAAGACCACCAGCAGGCGCATCTTGTGCAACAGCAGCGTAACCCCACGCTAAGACTATAAAAATTGACAGCGGAATGCAGGCTCGCCAGGTAGGAGATAGCCGCTTGATTGCTTTGTACAACTTTGCAAAAAATGTATTTGTCCTTACCGATGAGTTAGCGTACCGACTTGCTGACAATGGTCGCCTTTGATCTCTCCATCTTTTCTTTTGCTTTAATTTTAGCTTCATTCCTTGAACCGATCCTTCAACTGCGAAAACACATCCAAAGCTTTAATCTGATAGCTATTTATGCTTTAAGTTAAGCTGCACAAGCGGTACCAACAGACGTATTCGATCTATCAGCCTTCTTGCTCAAGCAGACTTCAATAATTCCTGCCCCTGACAGGGTTGCGAGAGAAGTTCTCAGAAGAATTATTGATAGTTTTGCGACTTTGATTTTGTATTTTTTTAAGCTAGTAATCTGTATAATTAATTACAGTTACTCGCGGATTACTTTTGCTAATTTGGAATAAAAACCAAAGCCTAGTAAACAACCGCCAACAGCAGAAAAGCATAAAGAAAACAGGAAAAAGCAATTCTCTGTGTTCTTTATGTCAGAATTATGCAGAAAATGCATCTTTTTTGACTGATACGTTTTATTACAAATTAGATAAGTATTTTTGATAGCCTAGTTCGTCTAACTTGGCTTGCTTCTCCATCACCATCGTCGTTAAGCCGGCGCGGTATGCTTGCACTTGTTGCAATAACGCCGGATTATGCGTTGCCAAAATTTGCACCGCGAGTAATCCGGCATTTTTCGCATTGCCGATCGCCACAGTCGCCACCGGAATACCAGCAGGCATTTGTACAATCGAGTACAGCGAGTCAACGCCTTGTAAATGGCGGCTAGGAACGGGAACTCCGATCACAGGTAAAGGAGTTAAAGCCGCAACCATCCCTGGGAGATGCGCCGCACCACCGGCACCCGCAATAATGACTTTTATCCCGCGTTGATGGGCAGATTTGGCGTATTCTACCATGCGTTCGGGCGTGCGGTGTGCTGACACGATCGCAACTTCGCACGCGACATCAAAGTCAGAACAAACCGCGATCGCCTCTTTCATCGTGGGCAAATCGGAATCGCTGCCCATAATAATCCCAATGAGTGGTTGAGTCATGACTGCCTACAAGGGCTTAAAGTTAGTTGTGGAGTAGGATTTTTTTGTTGCGTATGAAGTTTATATTAAAAACGAACCACCAAGTCTCAAAGGACACGAAGATTTTAAAAATATATTGAAGGGATGGCTAGAACATACTTAGCAGCTTACTAACTCTGACCCCTGCAATGTCTTTTGCTACAAGTAATGACAAAATTAACGGCGATCAATAATAATTTGCATATCATTAATGCACGGCTACCAGGTTATCGAGGTTTACAGCAAATTTGTGTTGAGCAGGGTAGAATCGCTCAGATCTTACCGATGCGTGAAGCAATATCATCGACGCAGAGTTTAGATGTCGCAGGCGATTGGGTATCTTTGGGCGGTGTTGATTTACAGATTAATGGGGCACTGGGGCTAGCTTTTCCCGAAATTCAAGCGCAAGATTTTTCTAAGTTAGCGGCGGTTTGTGAGTTTTTGTGGCAACAGGGAGTTGATGGTTTTTTACCTACTTTGGTGACAACTTCGATTGACAATTTTCAGCGATCGCTTGCTGTTATTGGCGAATTTATGCAAAAGGATGAACCGCAGCAAGCCAAAATTTTGGGAGTGCATCTAGAAGGACCATTTTTGAATTACCATAAACGCGGCGCGCATCCAGCTGAATATTTATTACCGCTGACGATTGATAACGTTCAGCGTGTTGTTGGTGACTATGCATCGATTGTTAAAGTAATAACCCTAGCACCCGAATTAGACGCGACTGGAGAGGCGATCGCTTATCTGCGTTCGCTTGGCATCACCATCAGCCTCAGTCACTCACAAGCCACTGCAAAAGAAGCACAACGCGCGTTCGATCGAGGTGCAACAATGGTAACTCATGCTTTTAATGCGATGCCAGGGCTGCATCATCGCGAACCAGGATTGTTAGGAGAGGCGATCGTATATCCTGGGGTGTGGTGTGGTTTAATTGCCGATGGACAGCACGTTTGCCCCACAATGTTGAAAATTTTGTTGAAAGCAAGCGATTACGCACAAAAAATCTTTCTCGTGAGTGACGCTTTAGCACCTTTAGGATTACCTGATGGAACTTATCCTTGGGATACGCGCCAAATTACAGTTACTAGTGGGACTGCAAGATTAGCTGACAGTACGCTAGCCGGAACAACACTGCCTTTACTCGTAGGAGTTCAAAACTTGGTAAGTTGGAATATTTGTGATGTCGAAAGTGCGATCGCGCTTGCTACAATAGCACCTCGTAAAGCAATTCACTTACCAGAATTCATCGGCAATTGGGCAACACAATTACTACGCTGGCGTTGGTATGAAACGACAAAAGAATTAACTTGGTGCAGATTAGTGGCTAGTGGTGAGTTTTGAATTGAAGACAGTAACTCACTTCTCCCCTGCTTCCTCTGCTCCCAGTCACCAACCCGTGATAAGTTAAAGCGTTGGGAACTCATGATAAATCTAGTTTTATGAACGTAGCAGACGATAAAACAATAGTTAAAGATTACTTCAACTCTACAGGGTTTGATCGCTGGCGACGGATTTATGGCGACGGTGAAGTCAATAAAGTACAACTTGATATCCGTAACGGGCATCAGCAAACCGTCGAAACAGTTCTCAACTGGTTGCAAGACGATAACTTAGCGGGAATGTCGATTTGCGATGCGGGATGTGGTGTGGGAAGTCTGAGTATTCCTTTAGCGCAAGCTGGTGCTAAAGTTTTTGCGAGTGATATTTCAGAGAAAATGGTGGAAGAAGCTAAAGATCGCGCTGCGGCAGAATTAGCTAACACAGACAATCTTACATTTGCAGTGCAAGATTTAGAACACCTCAGCGGCAAATACCACAGTGTTATTTGTTTAGATGTGCTGATTCACTATCCACAAGCGCAAGCAGTAGAAATGATTTCGCATTTGTGTTCGTTGTCTGAGTCACGCTTGATTCTCAGCTTTGCGCCTAAAACTCCTGCTTTAAGTTTACTCAAAAAGATTGGCAGTTTCTTTCCTGGACCAAGTAAAGCGACTCGTGCTTATTTACACAAAGAAGCTGATGTCATAAAGATTCTCAATAGCCAAGGTTTTACAATTCAACGACAAGCAATGACACGCACTCGCTTTTACTTTTCGCGTATTCTAGAAGCCGTTCGTAGTTGATATTTGTTGACGTATGAGTGAACTATCCTGGTTGTAGTTTTCTCATATTTTCTGCAGTGATATCATCTGCGGGAAATAAGCATTCCACTCGTAATTCTTGAAGTGTAATGTCGTAAGGCGTTCCTAAAGTGGCGATCGTTGAGAAGAAATTAAATTGGCGATCGCCTTTCACAAAATTCACAGTAAGTAACGGTGTGTGCCATTCCCATTGCAAATCGCGCCACGATTGCGGTACATCAGGATATGCCAGTAATTCATTGAGCAATGCAACTGATTTTTCACTTTGTCCCTCTACAACCGCTTCACGATGGACTCTCCGAATTAAATGTGCTGCAACTTCGTGCCAATTGGCAACCACAGGGCGCAATCCATGAGGATCAAACATCAAGCGCATCAAATTAACGCGATCAAATTGTAAGGCTTGAGGGAGCAACAAATTCATTAAATGTGTGGCAGCGCCGTTACTCTGTAGTAAGTTCCAATATCGATCTATCACGACAGCTGGATATGGTTCTTGTTTTTTCAACATAAAGTCTAAAGCTTTGCAAATTGGCTCAACTTGAGGATCGTGAAGGTCGCTTTCGGAGTATATTGGTGCAAATCCTGCTGCACTAAGCATTACGTTTTGCTCTCTTAACGGAATATCTAGGACTGTTGCTAATTCCAAAATCATCTCTTGACTAGGATTTGCACGTCCAGATTCTAAAAAGCTAATATGTCGCTGCGAAACATTGCTAATGAGTGCTAAATCAAGCTGACTTAAACCTCGGCGATCACGCCACTGTCGCAAAAAAATGCCCAAAAGAATTATGTTTATTTTCGATTGATTGCGGCATTAGATGGGTGTGAATTTGATTGGTATAATCACAGATGCCCTGCGACTAAAGTTGGGGGCTATCTAGGCAAAGTGTACCTTCGTACACTAAAACAAGATTTTTGAGAGGGTAAGACATGCCTTAGCCGTAGTACAACGAATTTATTCGCGATTCTCTTCATGCAGGAGGTCTATTGTGTATGGCTGCAATTTTTGCAGTCTATCACTTTTATTACCTATGAGGTAATTGATTCTATTCAATTTAGCTTCAATAATTCAGGGTAAGCGGTTCAAAAGCGTCATATCAGCCGCTGTGTAAACCTTCTATCTTCAAAATAGCCATGCTTAAAAAAGTTGTAGCTACCACACTATCTTTAGAAACAACCTTGAAACTTGATAGTTTTGCGTGCGTTCTTAGCGGTATCATTTTGCTACTCATGCATTTGTTATGTTCGGGTTGGCGTTACCTCAGCAGTTAGAAATTTTAGGAATTGGGATATTTTTGGTGGGAATTGGCGTTTACGCAGTTGCTTCGTATCGCCCGATTAATGCGATCGCTGTGTGGGCAATTATTTTAATCGAAGTTGATTGGATTATTACGAGTGTCGTTTTGCTATTTTCTTTCGATAGTGTACTGACATTAGCAGGTAAAGACTTGATTGCAGCAAGTGCGATCGCTGTTTTTGCATTCATGATTTTAGAAATTTACGGCTTGCAACAGTTACGCAAAACACCAGAATCAAATGAGATCTAGTAGGATATTTAGCTAAGCATAAGTTGCTGCAATAGTTATCGGTACAAGTGCTGTGGTTCCCGTTGAGTAAAGCGATTGCAAATCAGTACCATCTTCAGGATAGTGCGCGAAGCCGATACTAAAGTTCAGTTCACCAGTGCCATTAGCAACAACTTCTTGATACAGCGTTTCTTGCACTGCGCTTAATCTTGCTTTAGCATCACTGCGACTTGTACCGTACATTCCTACCATAAATTCTGCTCCTGCCCAGCGACAGACGATCGCTTGCTCGTGAAAGAATTGTTGCAAGAGTTGTCCAACACGCCGTAGTAATGCATCTCCTGTCGCATAGCCATGATGAATATTAATCTGTTGCAAAGAGTCTAAACGAATGATTGCTAAGGAAAGCAGTTGATCGTCTGCTTTGGCTTGGTTGAGTAATGACTCAAATTCTTGAATTGCTGTTTGGCGGTTAAATACACCTGTGAGTGGATCGATTTCTGCAAGACTTCGCAAAAGCTTAATACGTTCCCAACGATTGACAATCCGAGTCACCAATTCAGGACCAACAATTGGCTTACTAACAAAGTCATCCGCACCTGCACCAAATACCTGATTAACCGCATCTGTATCGTTGTAAGCTGTAAGAAACACAATCGGTAAACCATTCCACTGCGGATCGTTGCGGACCACTTGGCACAAGTCAATACCATTGATGTGGGGCATTTTGACATCTAAAATCAGTAAATCGGGGAGAGTCGCCGCTAGAGTTTCCCAAAAGCAACGTGGATCGGCTAGCGTTGTGACTTTCATCCCCCAAGGTTCGAGTAGACTGCGCACAGTCGCGAGAATTTGCGGATCGTCATCAACAACCATCACTTTGGCAATGCGATCGCTACTTTGTAAAATTTGAGCAAGTTTGGCAATCACTTGTGCAGGTGGAGTTGATTTGTGTAAGAAATAGCGTCCTCCACTCTTAGCGACTGCGAGGCGATCGCCTAAACTATCGCGTGTGGTATAAACTAAAACGGGAACTGATGATGTTTGCTTGTGGAGTTGGGTTATCAGTTGTAAACTTTCTTCGGTTGTTGGGGAAATCGCAATATCCAATAAGACGACTTGCGGGTTTTCGCGATAAATGGCTTCGCGCGCCGCGATGAGGTTTGTGCTAACTCGCGTGCGTATTCCTTGTTGTTGAGCAATACTGGCTAACTCTTCGGCTTGCAGGCGATCACTATCAACAATTAACAGTAAAGGCGATGTCTCCTGTTGATGTTCTGTCGCCATAATTTGGGCTTCGGGGCGCTGAATTTCTTGGCGTAACGCTGTTACTAATTGACACAAATGCGCCGCTGCTTCGGTTGAAATTGACTGTGCTTGAAAGATACGCTCAATTTTTTTGGCAATACGCGAACCTTCACCTAAGCCAAATGTGCCTAAAGAACCAGCTAAAGTATGCGCTTCGTATTCGGCTGTTGTGCGTAGTTCGTCACTAAGTTGTTCTTGCAACAGTGCAACAGTTGCGCGTTCGAGTAAGGCTACCTGCTGACTAACACGTTCTTCAAATTGACGCCATACACCAGCGATCGCGAATAAAGTTTGTTGTTGCGTTTGTTTGCCAATTTCTACGGATGGTACAGATATGGTTTCGAGTGGTTTTAAGCGATAGCCGATGCCGTAAACTGTTTCGATGAGATCACTGGCTCCTACAGCTTTTAATTTCTGTCGCAATCCTTTAATTTGCGTTCTTACTGCTTCTTCACCTGGAGTTTTATCATACGACCAGAGGTGTTCTAAAATGGCATTACAGCTATATACGCGGCGATTGTTGCGTAAAAATAGTTCTAAAAGCGCGTACTCTTTGGGTGTAAGATGAATCGGTTGTTGGTCGTATGTTACCTCACAACTACTTGGATCGAGGCGGAGTTTTCCCCATTCTAAGAGTGGGGCTGAGGTGAGATTGCCACGCCGCAACAGCGCACGAACCCGCGCTACCAATTCTTCGCGATCAAATGGTTTGACTAAATAATCGTCTGCGCCTGCATCTAAACCAACGACGCGATCGTGACTGCTATCTTGTCCGGTAATTAACAATATCGGCATCTGATAGCCGCGCGATCGCAACCGCCGACAAAGACTAATACCATCTAGTTTCGGTAACTTGACATCAAGCAAAATTAGGTCGTACGCAAATACTTGTACTAACTCCCAAGCTGCTTCACCATCGTTCGCGGTTTCGACTGCATAGTGCTGCTGTGCCAAAACTAAGCGCAGCGCTTCAGTTATAAATTCGTCATCCTCTACTATTAAAATCTTCATAGTGGATGGCTTACGCCTATTGTCTCTCCACACTTATACTAGCCATTAAGTAGTCATTGGTAACTGGTCGTTGGTCATTGGGAAAATATCTATTACCGATGAACCATTACTGATTATCCATTTTCAAAAGGCGTAATTTCTCATTACTTCTACTTTTTGATCGCATAATGCAAAGTTTCTAATAAATCTTTTGCTGTGCAAGGCTTGGGTAGAAAAGCTTGTACACCTAAACCAGTTTTTGCAGCTATTTTTTCATTAGAACTAAGTCCACTGATGGCAATAATTTTTACTACAGGATTTATCTTTTGTAACGTCATAATTGTAAGCGTACCATCCATAGAAGGCATCATCATATCAAGTAAAATTACTGCAATTTCATCTTGAAACTTAGCATAAATTTTCAAGGCTTTAGCACCATCACTTGCAGTTATAACGCGATAATTATACGCTTCTAAAGAAAGCTTCGTTGCTTCGCGAATACTTGTTTCATCATCAACAACTAAAATTAATTCACCATTTCCTAATAGAAGTTCACTATCTTTGGTTGGTTGTGGTTCGGTTGCTTTGCTTGCAGGTAAGTATATGCTAAATTTTGTCCCTTTGCCAACTTCACTATAGACATTCACAAATCCACCATGATTTTTTACAATTCCTAGTGCCGTAGCTAATCCTAATCCAGTACCTTTTCCGACTTCTTTAGTTGTAAAAAATGGTTCAAAAATTCGCTCGATGATTTCCGGTGGAATGCCAATACCTGTATCAGTGACAGCGATCGCAACATAACACCCCACCGCTGCCTCGACATTCATCTGAGCATAGTAGTCGTCAATTATAGTATTTTCTGCTTGAATACTTAAAGTGCCACCCTTGGGCATCGCATCTCGCGCATTAACTACTAAGTTCATCAATACTTGATGTAGTTGTGTCGCATCACCGAAAATTGTCCATAAATGAGGAGAAATATCGGTGACAACTTCAATTGATTTCGGGAAGGTCTCTTTAATGAGATGGACAATTTCTGAGATTAAGTGTTTGACTTGTAAAGTAACGCGATCGCCTTCAAAACCACGTGCAAAAGACAAAACTTGTTTAACTAATGCCGCACCGCGTTTGACATTGCTTTCTAATGAGTTGAGTAAATGTTGACTTTGGGTATCGCTAAACTTCATTTGTAATAGTTGTACTGACATTAAAATCGGTGTCAATACATTATTAAGATCGTGGGCAATTCCACCGGCTAGCGTACCAATACTTTCCATACGTTGTACGCGTAATAATTGTGCTTCGAGCCTTTTTTTCTCGGTGATGCCCGTGTTAACAACTAATATTGATTTAGGATTTCCTTGCGCGTCGCGGACTAATGTCCAGCGACTGGCTACAATAATTTGTTTCCCATTTTTATCGACTTGACGCAACTCGCCTTGCCATTCGCCATCTGTGTTGAGCTTTTCTTGCAAAACGACAATTTTTAATGCTGGTTCGTCGTGTAAAAGTTCATCAGCATTTTTCCCCAAAGCTTCGCGCGCTTGCCAACCATATAAACGTTCTGCGCCTTTATTCCAAAAAGAAATTCGGTTTTCTAAGTCTTGAACAAAAATCGCATCGACCGCAATATCAAGTAACGCTGCTTGTTCGCGAATTGTTTGTTCGGCGGCGTAGCGATCGCTAATATCGGCAATCACTGCCATAATGCCATTAATCTGATTGCTAGCATCGCGCAACGGTGCGGTAGAAAGCGAAATCGCGATCGCTTGACCATCTTTTTTGTAACTCCTCAGTTCAACACCACTAATTGCTTCACCTTGTAAGATTCGCGCTTGGAGGTGACGATCAAGTTGTTGATTGTCAAAAATCGGCAAATACTGGTTAACGATCTCGCGACGACTCCAGCCCATAATTCTTTCAGCCGCAGGATTCCACAAACTCACTTTTCCACTAGGCGTGAGCGCTACAATTCCGAGGGGTGATGATTGAATCAGCGTTTCGAGTGTTTGGTTCGCTTTTCTCAGTGACTCTTCTGCGTGTTGGCGTTGCTGGATATAGCGGTGAATCAAGTAATACAACAGTACCAACAATCCGACATTGAGTAGCATTGAGACTGAGGATGTCACGATTTCGTCGCGAAAGCCATTTTGCGATTGTTGCGCGCGTTGTTGTAGTCTAAGTCGCTCGCTTTTTTCCATTTCGCCGACAATTTGGTGAATATCTTCCATTAATTGCTTACCACGACCCGATAACACAATAGCTCTTGCTGCATCAAATTGATTTTTTTGCTCTAAGTCGATTGTGCGTTCTAGTTCGGCAAATTTCGCACTCATGGCTTGTTCGAGTTGGGCGATTTGTTGCTGTTGCTTAAGGGAATCTGCGGTAAGTTGCTTGAGTTTGGCAAGTTGTTCTTGTGTTTGTGTCCTTGCTAACACATACGGTGCTAAGTATTGTGTGTCTCGTGTCAGTAGGTAGCCGCGTTGTCCGGTTTCTGCATCTTTGAGTTTTGAAAGTGTTGTTTCTAGTTCGGCGATGACTTGATGGCTATGCGCGATCGCTTGTTCGTTCGTAATGAGTTTCTGTGTACTGCGATACGAAATCGCCGCATTACTCAACGCAAACGCTAATACGACAAAAAATCCTGCGGTTAATCTTTTTGGAACGGAGCGTAGCATCAGCGTGATCGCCCCCTTTAGTGTCTGCGGCGGACTAAAGCTATCTCGTACACTGTATCCATTGTGTATTTTTTTTTCCTGTCGATTGACAGTTGCATAAATACCTGCTGGGTTACTTGCTCTAGCTTTTAGACGAAATCGAAATATAGTAATCGAGCGGCAATTTAGGACATTATAGAAGCTCAGAGGAATTACCCTAATTACCTTTTAACCCTGACCTCTAATCTATTACTGATTTCAGCTTAACTTCAATTTAACTGCCAATTATTTTGATTTTATCTTGCGGGTGAGGATTTTTGCGTTAAACTTTCCAAACACTCATATGAGTATTCACAATTGCTTGGCTAATCAAACAAAAAATATCTCTGTGCTATTCACAACACATCTTCAAGCATCGCGATCGCTACAGTAGTCATGTAAGAAAAAAGGCTGTTTCTATGAAAATCCTTGTCCTTAACGCAGGATCGAGTAGCCAAAAAAGTTGTTTATACGAACTGAGCGATCCTTTACCCGACTCGCCCCCGCATCCCGTATGGGAAGCGAAAGTAGACTGGAGCCGACATCCTGGAATAGCTGCTATTAAAATTAATGCTCAAGATAGAGTTTTAGAAACCGAACTCGAAACTGATTCGCGCCCTGAAGTCATTTCCTACTTATTCGATACCTTAGTAAGCGGTAAAACGCAGGTTATTGACGATCTCAGTGAAATTGATATTGCAGGTCATCGCGTTGTCCATGGCGGTCAAGATTACCGCGAAGCAACTCTGATTACTCCTGAAGTCAAAGATACTATTTTGCTTTTATCTGATTTTGCGCCTTTGCACAATCCTGCGAACCTTGAAGGTATTGAAGCGATTGAACAACTGCTACCATCTTTACCGCAAGTTGCCGTGTTTGATACTGCATTTCATAGTCAGATACCATTAAGCGCAGCAGTTTATCCAGGTCCTTACGAATGGTTTGAGCAAGGTATTCGTCGCTATGGTTTCCACGGTATCAGTCACCAATATTGCGCGCATCGGGCTGCAACACTGCTAAAGCGCGATTTACAGTCTTTACGGCTGATTATTTGTCATTTAGGAAATGGCTGTTCGTTATCCGCTATTCGTGATGGAGTCAGCATTGACACGACAATGGGTTTTACTCCTCTAGAAGGCTTGATGATGGGAAGTCGCTGTGGCTCAATTGACCCTGGTATTTTAATTTACCTATTGCGCGATCGCGAACTCGACGCAGATAAGCTCGATGAAATCCTCAATCATAATTCTGGCTTAAAAGGAATCTCTGGAGTATCCCAAGATATGCGCCAAATTCAAAGCGCGATCGCATCAAGTAACTCGCGCGCCCAACTCGCTTTTGATATGTATGTGCATTCGCTACGTAAACACATCGGTGCAATGCTAGCAACTTTGGGCGGTTTAGATGCGTTGGTTTTTACAGGTGGTGTTGGTGAAAATCAAGCTCAATTACGTGCTAAGGCTTGTGAATCGTTCGCTTTTTTAGGTTTAAAGCTCGATTTAGCTCAAAATGCTGATTCTCCAGGCGATACTGATATTGCAACAAATGATTCTACAGTGCGCGTTTTAATTATCAATACTCAAGAAGATTGGGCGATCGCTACCGAATGCTGGAAACTTACGCTTGATACTTAGCACTATGAACGAACTCAAAACACAACTACCTACAGATACTTGGGTAGATTGTACGTGGGAAGAATTTATACAAGCGACAACACAACCTGAATATGCAAAAGCCAAATGCTATTACTACAACGGACAATTAAGGTTAGAAATGTCGCCTGTAGGGACTAATCATTCTTTAGATAATGGACTAATTGTTCTACTTGTAAACTTATTTGGTATTGCTAAAGGAATACCGTTGAAGTTACTAATTAACTGCAGCTATCGTCAACCAGGTATTAAGGAAGCCCAACCAGATGCATCTTACTACGTTGGAGAACGAGTAACGAGCGCTCCTACTGGTTCTTCTGTTGTTAATCTTGAATTTAATCCACCTCCAGATTTAGTCATTGAAGTAGCAGATACATCGCTAACCGATGATATCGGGCAGAAGCGTTTACTATACGAAGATTTAGCAGTTGGTGAATACTGGGTAGTAGATGTGAATAAGGCGCAAGTTATAGCTTTTAAAATTCTTTCAAATGGCGGTAGCCAACGAATTAGCGAATCAAGTGTATTACCAGGACTCGCGATCACGCGTTTAGAAGAAGGTTTACAACGCAGCCGCGACACTGATAATACCACTGTTGCTGCTTGGTTTTTGCAAGCCTTTAGTCAATGACAACAAAACTTGACACCAGGGGAAAAACGCAGTAATCTACAAGTTAACGTTAACGTCAATCTGGTGCATCAGTAAACAAAGTGATTGAAAAAATGCGAATTGGAGAGCTAGCGCAAAAAGCTGGCGTAACTCCAAGAACGATTCGCTACTATGAAAACTTAGGACTACTCAACCCAAGTGAACGGGAGGGAAATGGCTTTCGCTATTACACGGAAGCTGAGTTACTGCGACTACAAAAAATAGATTGTCTCAAAGCACTTGGACTCACTCTCGAAGAAATTGCTAGCGTGATTGACTTGTACTTTGAAGATCCAACCGAACTCAAAGCTAAGCAAAAGGTGTTAACAATCTTACAAGCACATCTCCAAGAAACTGACGACAAATTGAGCGCACTCGCGCAGTTTCGTTCAGAGTTGCTTTTTAATATTACTAAAATTCAAAAATGTATTGAGCAAATCAATAGCCAGTAATTTTTTTTGATTTTTGTTGACGTTAACGTCAAAGTTAAGACAAGGTAAAGTACGATGAAGGTATACGAAATTCAACAATTTGGCATAGATACTCTAAAACTAACCGAACGCCCCGATCCGCAACTGAGTTACGGACACGTACTTGTAAAAATGCGCGCGGCTTCGTTGAATTACCGAGATTTGATGGTCGTCAAAGGTTTATACGATCCAAAGCTAGCTTTACCGAGAATTCCTTTTTCTGATGGTGTAGGCGCAGTTGTCGCGGTAGGCGAAGGTGTAACGCGCGTGAAAGTCGGCGATCGCGTTGCGGGACTTTTCTTTCAAAAGTGGATCGGCGGCGAACTGACACAAGAAATTGCGCAATCGGCTTTAGGCGGTGCAATTGAAGGAATTCTAGCGGAGTACGCACTACTGCATGAAGATGGTGTTGTTCGCGTACCCGAACATCTCACTGATGAAGAAGCAGCAAGTTTACCTTGTGCGGCTGTCACTGCATGGAATGCGCTATTTCACGCGGGTAATTTAAAAGCCGGCGATACCGTATTGGTGCAAGGAACTGGCGGAGTTTCGATATTTGCGTTGCAATTTGCCCTCCTTGCGGGTGCGAAGGTAATTGCCACATCAAGTAGCAATGAGAAACTAGAACGCGTCCGCAAAATGGGCGCAGCGGAAACAATTAACTATAAACAAACTCCTGAGTGGGGTAGTCGAGTGCGCGAACTCACCGATGATAAAGGTGTTGATTATGTCGTTGAAGTCGGCGGCGCAAGAACGTTATCCGAATCGCTACACGCGGTACGTCACGGCGGACAAATTAGTTTAATTGGGGTTTTAAGCGGTGGTAAAGGTGAAGTTGCAACCGCAGCCATTTTGATGAAAAACGTCCGCGTACAGGGAATTTATGTTGGTTCGCGTGAGATGTTCGCGGCGATGAATTCGGCGATCGCATTACATAAATTACGTCCTGTCGTTGATCGCGTGTATCCTTTCCACGAAGTACCAGAAGCGCTGAAATATATGGAAAGTGGTTCGCACTTCGGTAAAATTTGCATCCGCTTTTAATTACTAAAGAGGAAAACAATGCCACACTTATTTGATACATATCAACTCAAAGACATCACATTACGCAACCGTATTGGTGTTTCCCCCATGTGTCAGTATAGTTCGCACGATGGTGTAGCAACTGATTGGCATTTAGTTCACCTAGGTTCGCGTGCAGTAGGTGGTGCAGGATTAATTATTGCCGAAGCTACCGCAGTCGAAGCGCGGGGACGCATTTCTCCAGGTGATGCAGGAATTTGGGCAGACAAGCACATCGAACCGCTACAACGCATCAACCAATTTATTAAAGCGCATGGTGCAGTACCAGGCATTCAAATTGCCCACGCTGGTAGAAAAGCAAGTGCCGCGCGTCCTTGGGAAGGCGATCATTCGCTTAAAGACGAAGAAGGTGGTTGGGAAACTATTGCACCGAGTCCCCTAGCTTTTGGTAATAAGCTATGGCGGGTTCCGAAAGAAATGACTAAAGAAGATATTCAAGAAGTGCAAAATGCGTTTCGCGCAGCGGCATTACGTGCTTTAGAAGCAGGTTATGAGTGGTTAGAATTACATTTTGCTCACGGTTATTTAGCACACAGCTTTTACTCACCCTTGGCAAATCACCGCACTGATGAGTATGGTGGTAGTTTTGTCAGCTAATGTCGCGGAGGAAACCTCCGCGCCCGCTGCCATGTCAACCGTATTCGCTTTGTAATAGAAACAACGCAAGCTGTACGCGAAGTTTGGTCAGAACGTTTCCCATTAACCGCAAGGTTATCGTGTTCGGATTGGGTAGAAGGCGGCTGGACAATTGAAGATTCGGTAGAACTTGCGAAAAAGCTCAAAGCCGAAGGTGTAGATTTGATTGATTGTAGTTCGGGTTTTAATTCTCCAGATTACAAAAACTATCCTTTCGGTGCGGGTTGGCAAGTGCCTTTTGCCCAGAAAATTCGCCACGAAGCTGAAATCGCGACAGCGGCGGTAGGTTCAATTACTAGCCCAATGCAAGCTGATGAAATTATCCGCAATGGACGTGCTGATATTGTTCTAATTGGGCGTGAGATGTTGCGCGATCCTTACTGGGCATATCGTGCGGCGCAAGAATTGCACCAAGAGGAAAAACTGAATTTACCAATTCAATACGCGAGTGGATTGTAAGGAATATACCTGCATGAAAGTTTTTATTGTTCACGCACATCCCGAACCAAAAAGCTTTAATGGTGCATTAACTCGTCATGCCAAAGTAGTACTAGAAAATGCAGCACATGAAGTTAAAATTTCTGATCTGTATGCCATGAAATTTAATCCTGTTTCAGATCGTCGTAATTTTACATCTCAAAAAAATCAAGATTACTTTAAACAACAAACTGAAGAATTGTATGCAACTGAAATCGACGGTTTCGCCCTCGATATTCGCTCAGAAATGAAAAAACTAGATTGGTGCGATGTGCTCATTTTTCAGTTTCCCCTGTGGTGGTTTTCTGTTCCAGCAATTCTTAAAGGCTGGGTTGATCGAGTATTCGCGATGGGACGTATTTATGGTGGTGGGAAATGGTATGACAACGGTACGTTTCAAGGCAAAAAAGCAATGTTGTCATTGACTACTGGTGCTCCTGAAACTAGATATAGCGAAACAGGATTAAATGGATTTATTGACGATCTCTTGTTTCCTATTCATCATGGAATCTTTCATTATGTGGGATTTGATGTATTACCACCGTTTATCGCTTGGGCAGTCAATCGTGTAAGCGAAGAACAAAGACAGCATTATTTAGAAACATACCAACAAAGACTTTTATCGATTGATAAAACGCCAGCGATCGCTTATCCTGCTTTAGCAGATTATGACGAGAATTTTCAGTTGAAGTCAGCAAACGAAGCAAGCTGAAATTACTGTAAGTTGTATATCGCAACCATCAAACTTTGTACTCAATTAAGAGAGACTAAAATGATTGATCTTTATTACTGGACAACGCCCAACGGTCACAAAATTACAATGTTTTTAGAGGAAGTTGAACTTCCTTATACGATCATTCCTATAAATATTGGCACGGGAGATCAGTTTAAGCCCGAATTTCTTAAGATTGCTCCGAACAATCGTATTCCTGCAATTGTTGATCGCGCACCCGTTGATGGCGGCGAACCCGTTTCAGTGTTTGAATCAGGAGCGATTCTACTGTATTTAGCCGAAAAAACTGGAAAACTGATTTCAGCAGATATCCGCCAACGTGCTGAAGTTTTGCAATGGTTATTCTGGCAAATGGGTGGTTTAGGACCAATGGCAGGGCAAAATCATCATTTTAGTCAGTATGCACCAGAAAAGATTCCTTATGCAATCGACCGCTATGTTAATGAGACAGGACGCTTGTATGCAGTCATGAATAAAAGATTAAGCGATCGCACGTTTATTGCTGGTAATAACTACTCAATCGCGGACATTGCAGCTTATCCCTGGATTGTACCCTATGAGCGCCAAGGGCAGAAGCTAGAAGACTTCCCTCACTTGCAGCGCTGGTTTGAGGCGATTAAAGCACGTCCTGCAACGATTCGTGCTTATGAAAAAGCCGAAGCATTTAAAGACCAAACACTCGATATTGAGAAGTCACGCAATTTGTTGTTTAACCAATCAGCAAACACGATTCAGTAATGGGTAATTGAAAAGCTGTTAGCGTTTAGCGGTTAGCAGTTAGCACGGAAAAAAAGCTAATAGCCAATTGCTAATTACTAATTGTTACCCAAGACCAATGATCAGTTACCAATTACCAGCTTTTAAATTAGGTTTGTGTTCAGATTGCTATGCCCAAACTTCAGGCTAACGGAATTGAATTATTCTACAACATTCAGGGAACAGGCGAGCCTTTACTATTAATTCCTGGTTTCGCCTGCGACTATGCGCACTGGGATTTGTTAATGCCCTCACTCGTCACGGAGTATCAAGTTATTCGTTTAGACAATCGCGGTATCGGACAAAGTTCTGCGCCAGATAGTCCATACAGCATCAAACAAATGGCAAAAGATGCGGCAATTCTACTCGAACATATCGGTGTGAGTAAAGTTCATGTTGCTGGTCATTCGATGGGTGGTCAAATTGCCCAAGAGTTAGCATTAGCACACCCAGAAAAGGTACATAGTTTGATGCTGTTGGCGACTTTTGCCATAGGCGATCGCCGATTTTGTAGCATTATTGAAACGCTTGGTGATCTTCCACGCATTTTAGATCCCGAAGCTTATTTTTATGTAGTGTTACCTTGGGCAGTTAGTGAAGATTTTTACTTGATTCCTGGCGCTGTAGAAGAAGCACTCAAGTTGAAACTTGAGTATCCTTTCCCACCCACTCCACACGGATTGTATCATCAAAGTCGAGCGATTATTAGTAGCAACACCTTAAACCGTTTACAGGAAATTACTTGCCCTACACTAGTTTTGGTAAGTCAGCAGGATATTCTCACGCCAATTAAGTTTTCCGAACAACTTGCGCAAGGTATTTCCAATGCTGAACTTGTGGTTCTAAAGCGTGGCGGTCACGATCTTTTAATTGACGCACCAGAGGCAGTAGCTACTGCCATGCTGAACTTTTTAGCAAAGACTAGATAAACAAATCAACAAAATAATTTCTAACTATCCAACGGTGTAATTAAATCTAACGCTTCGCAAACTTAGCGTCCAATGTGTAAAGTACAGAACAGCTTTGACTTTGCGCTAAGTGAAGTGCATCAGCAAAATCTAAACTATTCTCGTGCCACCGCAAAGCTTGCGCTATTAAAGTTGCGTTTGTTGGATGAACATTAGGCAACCCGAGAAGGTTCCTAAATACCTGGCAAATTTCACTAGGTTTGAAATTGTAAGCAAAGCGTAATACCCATTCAGTTTCGAGCAGGACTGTATCTGGAACAAAGATGTCTTGCTTTTGAAATATCTGAAGGCTTTTATCGTATTGCGGTTCATCATCTTGTGTTAAGAGACGTACAAAAGTGTTTGTATCAACTGCGAGCATGCCACTGTTGCATCACTCCTTGGCGAATCGCATCTTCTAACTCATCGAGACTTTTTGGTTTTCCCCGATAGCTTAAACAGCCTGCAACCTGCGCTAATGTTGTCTTTGCAAAAGGTTTTTTAGGTTTGAGGAGAATACCATTGCCGACATCAATGGCAATTAGTTCTTGACCAACTTCCCAGTGATGAGCAGTACGTAAGACTCTTGGAATGATCACTTGTCCTTTACTTGACGAACGAGTGACTTGCATCAAATTCAGCAAAGTAAAAAGTAAGAAATATGTAAAAATTCTCACATGAGCATCTTGAAAATCGTTGCAACAGTTGACTTGGCTGTTATGTCATGCTTACTCAATCGACATTAGAGACGAGTAGATTGAACCTACGTTCACTAACCCAGGCAGATATACCCTCAATACAACGCTGCGCCAGCGTTCGGGCGATCGCCGATACGATGATCTCTATTCCTCATCCCTATCCTGAAGGTGAAGCTGGGCGTTAAGTGTTAAGACGACTTACAGAATTTGAAGCGGGGAATTCGGGTTCATTTGTCATTGAGTGCAAATCTCAACCAGCATTTTGTGGAGCGATCGAGATTCGCGATATTGAGCCAGAACCTTCTCGAGCCGAGTTGAGTTTTTGGTTAGCCTTTGAGATGTGGGGAAAAGGGTACATGAGCGAAGCATTACAACCCATACTTTGCTTTGGATTTGAAAATTTAGAACTCAATAGGCTCTACGCCTATCACATAATGAGAAACCCAAGTTCTGGCAAAGTATTGCAGAAAAATGGATTTGTACAAGAAGGAGTGTTACGTCAGCGAGTCCGAAAAATGGGGAGTATTTGAAGATGTAAAGCTATGGGCGATTCTACAAAGCGACTGGCAAGGAGAAGCAGTATAACGCTAGGTTGATATGTAGAAGGTACTAGAGGAAATTTTAGGAAAGTTGCAACCGTTAATCGTTGTTATTGGAGGAGGCGCGGCGGGTTTTTTTGGTGCGATCGCGGCAGTCCAAGCGCATCCTCATACGCAAGTCATTATTTTAGAAGCAAGTCACCAACCATTAGCGAAAGTGCGTGTTTCGGGTGGAGGAAGATGTAACGTCACCCATGCGTGTTTTGAACCAGCCGCCTTAGTACAAAATTATCCGAGAGGTGGTAAAGCTTTACGTGGCGCATTTTCGCGATTTCAAAGCCGCGATACTGTTAATTGGTTTGCCGCACAGGGAGTAACACTCAAAACTGAAGCTGATGGCAGAATGTTTCCTGTCACCGATGACTCAGAGACGATTGTTGATTGTTTGATGGAAAAGGCGATCGCTTTAGGAATCAAAATTCGTATAGGTGCAGCGGTTGTTTCCGTTAAGGCATTTGCTGGTACTACTTCGCGATTTGCAATTCAATTAAAATCGGGAGAAGTGATAACGTGCGATCGCGTCTTACTCGCAACAGGTAGTAACAAAGTCGGTCATCAAATCGCCGCGTCTTTAGGACACCACATTGAATCGCCTGTACCATCGCTTTACACATTTAATATTCTCGATCGAGATCTGCGCGAATTAGCTGGAGTCAGTGTCAACAGCGTCCGTTTAAAGTTAAGCGTTGGTAGCCATAAACTCGAACAAACAGGTTCATTGCTCATCACCCACTGGGGCTTAAGTGGTCCTGCGGTTCTCAAACTTTCTGCATGGGGGGCGCGGGTGCTTTATGACGCGAAATATCATGCAACTCTAATAATCAACTGGCTTCCACAATGTAACCCTGAAGATATCCGCCAAAAATTGCTTGCTGTTAAAACCGAATGGGCAAAACGGGCGATCGCGAGTAACTGTCCTTTTGAATTACCGCGTCGTCTATGGCAGTATTTAGTATCGCGGATTAATCTTGGCAGCGAAGACCGTTGGTCGGGAATATCGCATAAAAGCTTAAATCTACTCGTCCAAGAACTGACACAAGGACAATACTTGATTCAAGGGAAGGGAGTTTTCAAAGAAGAATTTGTCACCTGCGGTGGCATCAGTCTCAAAGAAGTCAACTTCAAAACAATGGAAAGTCGGCTGTGTCAAGGACTTTACTTTGCTGGAGAAATCCTTGATATTGATGGCATTACCGGAGGATTTAACTTTCAAAGTGCTTGGACAACGGCTTGGTTGGCGGGTCAAGCAATCGGAGTCGTCTAGGAATTATTTTTGAGTTTTAAGTTTTGATACGATTCCTTCCCCGATCTCTGACCTCCGACCTCTGACCTCTACATTAGTTTTTGAAACTATAAAAGTCAAAGATGAAATTTAGCGAAGTTGTTGAAAAACTCGGTGAAGCTGCTGCCAATAATAGCCTTAGTTTCGATAAAGATTGCGACCCTGACCTTCCTAGATTAGCACCAGTTGAAGAAGCTACAACGGGAACTTTGAGCTATATCGAAGGTGCCAAATTTGCCTCGCACGTTGCGACAACTGGTGCTAGTGCGTTAATTTTGCCGCAAGATGAAGCTCTACAAACACAAGCACAATCACGGGGTCTCGCTTGGATTACAACCTCCCAACCACGCTTACTTTTTGCACAAGCGATCGCGCTTTACTATCAACCGTTTCACCCTGCACCTGAAATTCATCCGAGTGCAGTGATTCATCCTTCCGTAAAACTTGGTGAAGACATATATATTGGCGCGCACGTTGTTATTCAAGCAGGTGTTAATATTGGCGATCGCGTCTGCATTTATCCCAACGTTGTTATTTACCCAGAAGTTCAAATCGGCGATCGCACGATTCTTCATGCGAATTGTACAATTCACGAGCGCACTCAGATTGGGGCTGGGTGTGTCATTCATAGTGGTGCAGTTATTGGTGCAGAAGGATTTGGTTTTGTTCCTTCACCGACAGGTTGGGTAAAGATGGAACAATCGGGCTACACCGTATTAGAAGACGGTGTAGAAATTGGTTGCAACAGCACGGTTGACCGCCCAGCAGTGGGAGAAACACGTATTGGTAAAAATACAAAAATTGACAATCTAGTACAAATTGGTCATGGTTGCCAAGTAGGTGCGAATTGTGCCTTTGCTGCGCACGTTGGTTTAGCTGGTGGTGTGAAAATTGGCAATCAAGTTATTCTTGCCGGTCAAGTAGGAATTGCCAATCAGGTAAAAGTTGGAGATGGGGCGGTTGCTTCTGCTAAAGCTGGTGTTCACAGTGATGTGCAGCCTGGAACAATTGTTTCTGGGAATCCTGCGCTACCACACAAAACTTTTCTCAAAGCATCTGCTGTCTACACGCGTTTACCAGACATTTATCAAACTCTCAAGCAGTTGCAACGCAGTTTGAGCAAAAAACAATAAATGTACTATTAGTCCGACAAGATAAGTAGGGTTATCCGCACTCGTTCATTTTTTATTTAGTTAATATGGAAGTAAAGGTGCAAGCAAAAAGTATCGAACGCACCATCTTTCTCATTTTGTATTGAACAGTTCATTGTTGAGTGACAAATTAATTCAGCCGCTGGCGCTGAGTTGTGGAGGTGACTTGACTATGGCATTAGTACATTGGCAACCATTTCAAGAAATTAATGCTTTGCGGCGTCAAATGGACCGGATGTTTGACGAAATTGCAGGATTCAATCGAGAATTAAAAGCAAACTGGATGCCTGCAATTGAAATGCAAGATCGTGAAGAACATATTATCTTGCGTGCGGAGATTCCTGGAATAAACGCTAAAGATCTTGATGTACAAGTAGCCCGCGATACAGTCACAATTGCGGGTGAAACTCGTCAAGAACAACAAACAGAGGACCGTGGATTCTGGCATTCCGAGTTTCGTTATGGTAAGTTTCAAAGGACGATTCCATTACCAGTAGCTGTTGAAAACGAACGAGTAGAAGCAAGCTACAAAGATGGAATTTTAACTTTGATGTTACCCAAGGTCGCTGAAGCAATCAACCGTGTCGTACACATCAACTTAACAGGAGATAAAGAAGCGATCACCGGTTCTGACTCAACTCATACACTAGATATAACAACTGAATCTGAGGCTCAAAATAATAGTTAACTTAAGTCAGTAATAGTACCAAATATTGAGCTAAGGTACTGTCACTATTTGATTAAAGAAAAATGCTGAGTAGTTATTATATTCTTGACTTACTCAGCATTTTTTTTGTAATAAAAGTTGCTACTAAAAAATTTATTAATTATACCATTTCACTCAAATGCTTCCTATTTGTAGTAACTACAAAATGAAATGGTATTAAACCTCCTGCGCAAATACTTAAAATTGTCATACTGTCATGTTGAGCAAAACAAAAATTTTATAAGATTCTACTCTGCGGTAATACTGCGCAGACACTTTCCTGCGTTTCGTTCAGAATTACAATCATATTTTCTTCACATAAGAGGTTTATTCAAAATTAAAAGCCTAATTTTTCTAATAAAGGACGCGTGGAGACAATGTGTTTTTCTAAACCTAATTTTTTAGGCTCAATACCCAATGATAAAGCAATTAATTGCGGTAGGTGTAACACAGGTAAACCCAGTTTTTTACCAATGACTTTTTCAACTTCGGGTTGACGCGAATCAAGATTAAGATGACATAAAGGACACGGTGTCACCAGACAATCTGCACCAGCTGCTAGGGCTTCTTGAATATGCATTCCTGCCATTTTAAACGCTTGGGTCGTGGCATAGCTAGAAAGCGGCCAACCACAGCACTGAGTTCGTCCACGGTAGTAGATCGGTGTTGCGCCGATCGCCCGAAAGATATTTTCCATTGCTTGCGGATTGTAAGGGTCATCGTAAGGCATTGATTTTTGGGCACGGAGTAAATAGCAACCATAAAACGCCGCGCACTTGATATTACTTAAGCGCCGCGACACGCGCTTTTCGATTTCATCTATCCCGTAATCGGAAACAAGTGCATAAAGCAGGTGTTTAACCGTAGTGCTACCGCGATAGGGTAGACAGCCTTGTTGCGTCAATAAGTCGTTGACTTGTTTGAGGTAAGCGGGTTGAGTTTGCTGAAACTCTTTTAAACGTTCATCAACATGACCAATCACACCTTGACAGGTGCTGCAATGTGTTAGGAGAGTAAGGTTTAATTCTTCAGCTAGCGCGATATTACGCGCGTTAACGGTGTCTTCTAGCAAGAGCGAATCTTCTTTGAATGTGCCAGAACCGCAACACGCAGCTTTCTTGAGTTCGATCAGTTCAATATCTAAGGCTTGAGTTAAAGCTTGCGTAGATTGATAAAGTTCTCGACAGGCACCTTGTGCAACACAGCCAGGGAAGTAGGCGTATTTTAGATGAAAAGACATAAAAAATTAAGAGCTAGAAGCTAAAAATTAGGAAATAAAACGCTGCTTTTCTATCGTAACCCCTAAGCTTTTAGTCGTTAGTTCCTGATTTGTCGTTAGTGACAGTAGGAAAACAGACCCTATGATATGTTGAAGCGATCGCGCTTTTCGATAAGATAAATATGATTTTAAGCATATCGACCCGATCGGGGGATTGTTTTTGCAACTGCTTGAGGACTTTATATTTATGAGCGAAGCGGAAATTTTGGAGAAAGTCAAGAAAATTGTGACTGAGCAACTCAGTGTAGAAGCCGAAAAGGTAACACCAGCCGCGAACTTTGCGAATGACCTAGGGGCTGATTCGCTCGATGTTGTTGAACTCGTGATGGCTTTGGAGGAAGAATTCGATATTGAAATCCCCGATGAGGCAGCAGAACAAATTACAACGGTACAACAAGCTGTAGATTACATCAGTAACAAAGTGACAGCATCGGCTTAGGTGTGAACCACGTATTAAATGGCGCGAAATACGCAATCGCACTTTTCGATAAAAAATCGTAGAACGCGCCAATCCTCAAAACTAGAAATTCATTTGTTCTGCGTTATTCAGTCAGGAAGCTGGCTCAACTGAAGTATGACAGATAAGGAAAAAAAACGTGTTGTCGTAACAGGTATCGGCGCGATTACGCCAATTGGCAATACTCCAGGTGAGTACTGGGAAGGGTTGTTAAATGGACGTAGCGGCATAGGTTCGATTACCTTGTTCGATGCCTCCCACCACAAATGCCGCATTGCCGGTGAAGTCAAAGGATTCAATCCCCACGATTACCTTGACAACAAAGATGCCAAGCGCATGGACCGGTTTGCTCAATTTGCAGTTTCAGCCAGTTTACAAGCGCTTGCGGACGCACAGTTTGTCATTAATGAACTGAACGCAGAACAAGTGGGCGTCATCATTGGAACTGGCATTGGTGGCATTAAGGTATTAGAAGACCAACAAACGGTATATCTCAATCGTGGTCCGGATCGCTGTAGCCCATTTATGGTGCCGATGATGATCGCGAACATGGCAGCAGGCTTAACTGCAATTCACGTCGGTGCTAAAGGTCCTAATACGTGTCCTGTCACTGCGTGTGCTGCGGGTTCCAACGCTGTTGGCGATGCATTTCGGATGATTCAGCGCGGTTATGCGCAAGCAATGCTTTGTGGTGGTGCCGAAGCAGCGGTGACGCCGTTATCCGTTGCAGGTTTTGCCGCAGCCCGAACGCTATCAACGCGCAACGACGATCCAGCGCACGCAAGTCGTCCTTTTGACCGCGATCGCGATGGCTTTGTAATGGGCGAAGGTGCAGGCATTCTACTTCTAGAAGAACTCGAACACGCCCGCAGTCGCGGCGCGCGGATTTATGCGGAAATTGTCGGCTACGGAATGACGTGTGATGCGTATCATATGACATCACCCGTACCAGGTGGCGAAGGTGCAACGCGGGCAATTCAACTGGCGTTGAAAGATGCATTGTTGAATCCAACGCAAGTTAACTACATCAATGCGCACGGTACAAGTACCGCGATGAATGACACAACTGAAACCGCCGCGATGAAAAAAGCATTGGGCGACCATGCGTATAAAGTCGCAATTAGCTCAACAAAGTCGATGACTGGACACTTGTTAGGCGGTTCGGGAGGAATCGAAGCGGTAGCGACAGTGTTAGCGATCACGCATGACCAACTACCACCGACTATTAACTTAGACAACCCCGATCCAGAGTGTGACTTGGATTACGTACCTAACGTTGCGCGCACCCAAAAAGTAGACGTTGCTTTGTCAAATTCGTTTGGCTTTGGCGGGCATAATGTAACTTTAGTGTTCCAGAAGTTTACAGGCTAAAGAATGTTTTAGTTATGTGCCTTACGGTTTCGCACGATCAGTAGGGAAAAGGTAAAATCGCACGTGTTTGGATCTCTTAGCGCGATCGCCTTTTCCCGCTTGGACGCTAAGAAAATCATCGATTCAATTAGAATTATCTTGACATCAGTAGTGCTGGGGTATGTCTTTCTAACTTTATCAAAGCAATGCTGCGAGCGATTGCCCTCAACGATTAGGTGCAATTGAACAGTGAGCTACTGTAGTACATCTCAGCGCTTTTGTAGCAAAAAAACTCAAGGAGAGCAACTTATTACGCATTGTGTGAGCAAGGATGCTTGCCTGTCAATCCAGAACAATGGGATGATCGTTAATAAGTGCTTAGGGCAATCTCTGAGGATTATAATTTCAGCCCACTCCATGAGCGTGCTAACCCGTCGTTAACAATAAGAGACTATGGCTGTTGCAACCCAATCCCTCGAAGAACTTTGTATTAATTCAATCCGTTTTCTCGCAATCGATGCTGTAGAAAAGGCAAAGTCAGGTCATCCGGGGCTGCCGATGGGCGCGGCTCCAATGGCTTTTGTCTTATGGGATCGATTTATGCGATTCAATCCCAAAAATCCTACTTGGTACAATCGTGATCGCTTTTTGTTATCCGCAGGACACGGCAGTATGTTGCTGTATGCCTTGCTATACCTAACAGGCTATGAGGATTTGACGCTCGAAGATCTCAAGCAGTTCCGTCAGTGGGAGTCAAAAACTCCTGGACACCCAGAAAACTTCATGAACCCTGGAGTAGAAATTACAACAGGTCCTTTGGGTCAAGGTATTGCCAATGGCGTTGGCATTGCTATGGCGGAGGCTCACTTAGCAGCTAAGTTCAATAAACCTGATTTTCCGATCGTTGACCACTACACCTATGTGATTTTAGGTGATGGATGCAATATGGAAGGCGTCTCAAGCGAAGCTTGTTCGTTAGCTGGACACTTGGGACTCGGTAAACTGATTGCATTATACGACGACAACCACATTTCGATCGACGGCTCGACCGATCTCGCATTTACCGAAGATGTTGGTAAGCGCTTTGAGGCTTACGGCTGGCACGTCCAGGTAGTCGAAGATGGTAATACTGATTTGGATGCGATTCATAAAGCTATTGAAGTCGCTCAATCTGTCACCGACAAACCTTCTTTAATTAAGATAAGAACGACAATCGGCTACGGTTCACCGAAAAAAGCTAATACCCGCCACGCGCACGGTGAAGCGTTGGGCGCGGATGAAGTCAAAGCCACGCGCGAACACCTCGGCTGGGAGTATGAGCCGTTTGAAGTTCCTGAAGATGCGCTAAATCACTGGCGTCAGGCGATTGATCGCGGTGCAAAATTAGAACAAGAGTGGAATCAATTATTTGAACGCTACAAAGAGCAATATCCTGAAGAAGCGCGTCTTTTAAAGCGGATGCACGAAGCTGAACTACCCGAAGGTTGGGATTCAGTACTACCTACCTATAGTCCAGAAGATAAAGGAATTGCCACCCGCGTACACTCGGGTAATTGCTTAAATGCGCTCGCGGAAGTTCTTCCTGAACTTATCGGTGGTTCGGCTGACTTGGCTCCTTCAAATAATACATTACTCAAGTCTTCTGGCGACTTCCAAAAAGGTCAATACGAAAATCGCTACATCCGTTTTGGCGTGCGCGAACATGGCATGGGCGCAATTTGTAACGGTTTGGCACTCGACGGTTCTGGACTTATTCCTTACTGTGCAACTTTTCTCGTGTTCACCGATTATATGCGTGCGGCAATTCGTCTTTCGGCGTTGTCTGAAGCTGGCGTCATTTATGTCATGACTCATGACTCGATCGCCTTGGGTGAAGATGGTCCAACACACCAACCGATTGAACACCTTGCTTCTTTACGCGCGATTCCTGAGTTGTATGTGATCCGTCCTGCGGATGGTAATGAGACTTCTGGCGCTTACAAAGTCGCGATTAAAGCTGCACGCGGTAAGCGTTATGGCAATAAAACACGACCTTCAGTTCTAGCGCTGACACGCCAAGCTGTACCAAACCTTGCAGGTTCTTCGATTGAAGGTGTAACTAAAGGTGCGTACGTCTTATCTGATAGTGACGGCACGCCTGATTTGATTTTGATTGGTACAGGTAGCGAAACTCAACTGTGTGTCCAAGCTGCTGAGCAGTTGCGTTCTGAAGGCAAGAAAGTGAGAGTCGTTTCGATGCCTTGCTGGGAAGTCTTTGAAGAACAAGACGCAGAATATCGAGAATCGGTACTCCCCAAAGCGGTGAAGAAGCGCGTATCAGTCGAAGCTGGCTCGACGTTCGGCTGGTGCCGTTATGTTGGTGATGAAGGTATTGCGATCGGTATTGACCAATATGGTTCTTCGGCTCCTGGTTCAGTTTGTATGGAGAAATTTGGCTTTACTGTTGATAACGTAGTTGCCAAGGCAAAAGCTGTTTTAGGCGAATAATCAGCATATTTTGCTCAAAACATTAAAATTACATAGCAATCTGGGGGTTCTAGAAGAACCCCTATTTTTTTTGCCTGATTCGGGTAACAAGTTCAAACCTAAAGATGAATTTAATTCTTTGCCTCTAACTGTATTAATACCTAGTAATATCATCAATTATCCTAATTAATTATTTAGGAAGATTTAATATGCATATAGATTTAATCGAAAAAATGTATTCTAAACTACTTAAAAATATTTAAATTAGATGATATCTTCATTTCCAATTGTTATCGCTTGTTTAGATAATTGATTCGCTTAAAGCCAAGTTCCAATTTACCAAAATCATATTTTTTATCTTAGGGAAAATTAGGTATTAAGTAGTGAGATGATTTTCCAGTAAGAATTTTAGATTTTTTAAAAATAAAAGAAACGATATAATTAATTCTTTTAATACTGAAATTAAGTATGGATTTATTAGTAAATTCTGAAAAGGGAATTGCATATGCTTCAGCTATTAATTCGTTTGTCACCTCCTCCTTACAAAAAGAATATTAGAGGAGTTTGGTTGCAGTATTTGTTTCAACGTACAATCAGAGAAATTGCATCGATGCCAATAGGACAAATTCCGACACGCAAAATGTTGGCGAACTTGCAACTTGGTTGGGGAAATTATGGTTTTGTAGCTAACATAGACTATCTTGAGGAGGTCGCCAAAAGAGCAATTCAGGCGTCGGGTCCAATTCTAGAGTGTGGTAGTGGATTGACAACGATTATTTTAGGATTGCTTGCCGGTCGCCGTGGAGTTGCGGTTTTCTCATTAGAACATATGCCGCAGTGGCGATCGCACGTTCTCAATGTATTGCAAAAATATAGTATACCCGCAGTCAATGTTTGTTTAGCGCCAATACATGACTATGGCGATTTCTTTTGGTACGAACCGCCTTTGAGTATTTTGCCGCAGCAATTTGAGTTAACTATTTGTGATGGTCCTCCAGGTAAAACCCCAGGAGGACGTTATGGGCTTTTGCCCGTCATGAAGCAGTATTTTGCTAGCGAAAACACAATCTTACTCGACGATGCTCATCGCCCTGGTGAGATGGAAACACTAGAAAAATGGATACGCGAGGCAGGAGTCAAGGTAGAGATGCAAGAAATGCCTCAAGGAACATATGCTGTCGTTACTCACTCGCGCTAGGCGGCGTGGACGATTGCTCTCTACTACGACGGAGCGTATCGCGTAAACTACTTTGATTACCTTGCCCTTGGTTTGCGGGTGCTGCTTGCTGTGGCTGAGGTTGTTGCTGACGTCGCAGTGATTGGCGGAGATTAGATTGACGCGGGGGCGCGGCTTGTTGTGCGGGTTTCGTGGGCTGTCGAGGTGTTGGTGAAGCAGCTTCTACGCGTCGCCTTCTTTGTTGTGGTGCAGGATCGCTCGCACGACGTGGTGGTGCCGTTTCTACACGGCGCTGTTGTTGGGTTGCGGCTTGTTGTGGAGGTCGCTGCGGGCTTGATGCTGCGGGTTGACGATTTGACGGTGTTTGTGGCGTGTTCGCCTGTACTGGGCGTTTTTTCTGCGCGGCTTCGCGTTGTCTGCGATTTTGTTCGAGTTGGCGCGATCGCTGCGATCCTTCTAAGGCAAAATCAACTTTTGCAGAAACTCCTTGTCTTCCTTCGCGAGTCGAACTAAATTTCCAATCTCGCGCGGCTCTAACTGCGGCTTCATCGAGTTCTCTATTACCACTCGAACGCGCGACTTGCACGTTCGTCACATTCCCTTTCGCATCGACATCGACTTTAACTTCGGTTCGCCCTTCAACACCTTGACGTCTTGCGCGTTCTGGATATCTTGGTTTACTGCAATCGCGACACGCTAAACGACCTGAACCCGAATCAGTATTGCCACTACTAGGCGCACTCGGTGCAGGTGCTGCTGGTCTTGGTCTTGAACCTGCTGCTATAGTTGCATTATTGGCGGATGGCGCTTGCGTAGGAGTACTCGGAACACTCGGTCGAGCAGTATTTGTGGGTGCAGGTTGCGAACTTTGTGCCGGAATTGTCGTTGTTGCAGCTTGTCGCGTGTCACGCAGCGATCGCAATTCAGCCGTGAGTTGCTGGTTAGGTTGCGTAGGCTGGGGTACAGGTTGAACCGCAGGTGTCGTAGGCGCGGTTGGTGATGGAACCGGCTGCGGTGCTGGCTCTGGTCTCGCACTTTCTACAGGTTTTGGTGGCGTTTGCGGCTGTTGTACTGGTTGGGGCGGTGGGGGAACGACTGTTGCGGCTTGCGGTTGGGCTGACTGTGGTGGCGCTACAGGCGGAGGCTGTGCAACGTTTCTAATCACTGGCTGCGGTTGCGGCTGCGGCTCCTGTTGGGGTTCTGGAGATGGCGTTGGCGGATCGACAAGCACTACCTCGATGGGTTCTTCTTCTAGCTCGGCTGTCCGATTCCAAATATTGTCAATCGTCAAGCTCAAAACTCCAACATGCAACGCTAGTGAGCCGATCAAGCTGTACATCAAAAAGGATCTTAGCGACTTTACTTCCTTCTCTCGCTGCGCGATCGCAATGTTGGAAAGGCTCATACTCTGTTGCTACTTTTTCTCACTAAATCCCTAGCCTATATTTTTTAAGTAGTTCTGTCAAGAGCATATCTCCAATTATTTTGGTTGAACTGTCTAATTTTTTACTGAATATGTATTCATAAGTTCAATAGCAATAATTATAAATTTTCATATGCTTGTTGAACTACATAAGCGTAAAGAGATAAAGTACTTAATGACTTTGGCTGCGGAGTGCAGGTAGTTGTATAAAAAAAACGGCTGTAACTCTACCCTGGTTCTTTGCTTCTTTTTATGCAGTGACGTTAAGGCAAAAAGTGTTTTCATAACTTTGTGAAAAATATGTAATAAAGTTCAAATTATTTGTCACTTGATTTAATCTACTATTGAGAAGTTGTTTCAGTTTTGATAAAAAGTGACAAGACTGAACCTGACTTGATTTGTGAATCTAGAGACAATACATGGGAATAAGTAATCTATTTGCGGCAGGCGGCATTGTGATGTGGCCGCTGCTGGCGTTTTCTATCATAGCGATCGCGCTAATTATCGAGCGGATTGTGTTTTGGGCAAGAATAAATCGCCGTCAAGGTCGAGTGGTGCGAGATGTATTGAATCTCTACCGTAAAGATAATGTTGTGGGTGCGATCGACAAACTCAAGCAGAATGCAGATTTACCCATGGCGCGAATTTTTTTGGCAGCACTCGAACTCGAACAACCGAATCCTGAAGAATTTCGTTTGGCTTTAGAAAGTGAAGCGCAAGCAGAAATACCGCAACTCAAGCGGTTTAATACGATATTTGACACAATTATCAGTCTGTCTCCGCTTTTAGGTCTTTTGGGTACTGTATTGGGTCTAATTAACTCGTTTGCTTCGCTCAATTTAGGCGATCTTGGCGGTACGCAGACAGCTGGCGTGACATCGGGTATTAGCGAAGCGTTAGTTTCAACAGCTTCGGGACTTGTTGTTGCTATCTTTACACTATTTTTTGCGAATACCTTTCGCGGACTTTACCAACGTCAAGCCGCACTGATTCAAGAATACGGCGGGCAGATGGAATTATTGTATCGCCGTCGCTACGAGCAGCAGGAGAGAACTTATGCGCCTACCAGATGAGCCAGAAAACGGTGCAACGATCAACATTGTACCGATGATCGATGTGATATTTGCCATCTTGACATTCTTTATTATGTCTACGCTGTTTCTCACGCGATCGCAAAGTTTGCCTGTAAATTTGCCGAAAGCAACGACAACGCAAGTTCAACGCTCGTCTACAATTACTGTGACGTTAGATAATCGCGGTCAAATTGCCTTGAATCGCCAACCTGTCGATTTAGGGACATTGGAAAGTCGAGTCTCCAGTTTAATTGCACCAAATCAAGAAGCCGTTGTCGTGCTCAATGCTGACGAACAAGTCAATCACGGTCAAGTGATTGCGGTGATGGATCAAATTCGCCGAGTTCCTGGAGCAAGACTGGCGATCGCAGCACAAAGACCTTAGCTGCAACGAGTTGCAGTAAAGTCTCGCAAAATTATTGACAATAAATTTCATTACCTCTAAAGTAGAATCAAGCAACAACTAATAATAGTGGGTTGATATTCAGTTAGGTGCATTTGGCTAAGAGTTGCCTGTTGATTACTCAATTACGATGATGATTCGTGGTTGTGTTTTGACGGCAACTTAATTTTTTTGCTCCACCACATAACAAAACCTGTCACCATTAAAATTGTCGGCGCAAGTCCAACAAAGACATAAAAAAAGCGCGTCAGCCAACCGCCAAAAGTACCATGATGAACGAGAGCAAAGACATTCAAAATAGCTTCGGCTAAAGGTAATGCGCGCGCATCGCGAACTCGCAAAATATCACCAGTATACTGGTCTAGATAAACTTCACTCCTACCATATCCTTTCTCATGAGGAAATTTTTTGCTAATTCTAAAAATCCCTTCAGGTGTACTTGGTAAACTGATATTTGTTGTCACTGCACCAGGAAGCACCGCATCAGCTTTAATTAAAACTTCATTGAGTGTAACTGGTGACTTGGGCGTAGTAGGTGGCGTAGAAGTTGGTTCTGCAAGTTGAGGCGTTTGAGTGAGAGCATAAATGATTGGCTGGGTGAAGACAGCAAAATTCCAACAAAAGCCTGTAAAAGCAATCATGGCTAAGAATAAAGCAGTAACGATTCCGATAACTTTATGAACATCAAAACTCACGCGTTGGGGATGGGCTTTCCATTTAATTTTGAAGCCATTAATAAGCTTTTTCCATCCCGACCACAAAATAATTCCTGTAATGCAAAGAAGAAGTAGCAAAAATGCAACAATTCCAACAACGGTTAAACCGATATCGCCTGCTAAAAGTTGATAATGCAAACGATACACGACATCATAAAGTGAGTTTTCCCATTGACGTGTACCTAAGATAACTCCTGTATAAGGATTAATGAAAACTTCTGTCCATTTTTCATCAATTGATTTTAGCCATACTGCATAAGGTGCGTTAGTAGTGAGCGGTATACTCAATGAATCAAGGATAAGATGGCGATCGCGCAAAGTTGTGCTGACAGTCTCAAGTAATTCTGTTGGTGTTATTAATGATTGTTGCGGTACTACTTCTCCAAACTGACTACGAACTAGAACGCGATCAATTTCTTGGCGAAAGACTAACAAACTACCTGTTAACCCTACAACTACAGTAATTAATCCTACAAATAAACCAATGTAGCGATGAAGTTGAAATACAACATTACGTATTCTTTTGGTTTTCATAGACTTATTTTGCATCAAAAATAGACTTCATCAAAACTCATTGCCACAAAATTAGGCTTGATGCAGCCGCAGTGGCGCAACATTGCACTTAACTCAGGGCAGGAATTTTTAGTTAAACCTATTGATAATTTTTATCATATCTGGCATAATCTCATTAATGAGAATTAATATCAACTTCCAAGCTTTTAGGATTGTCAGATGAGCTATTAGCTACTGAGGGCTGGTTACACTCAGTTTTTGACCTATCACAAATATTTATATTTATCGCAATCTCAGGGAAGGCAAACATTGAAAGGGTTACTATTTGTCTTAAACACCGTCTTTGTTAGTTGGATATCGCTATCGGCTGCGGTTGCACAGCCAATATTACGCGAATTACCACGGACGAATGAAATTGAGTTGCATCAAAAGTCAGCGCAATGGTTAACATCGCAGTCAACAGAAGCAGAAGAACCTATCTGTTCTCCAGCAGGTGACAACCAACAGATAGAGGATGACGAACTAGAAGTATGTTCTGAGGAAACGGCAGAAACACCAGACATTCAAATTACCGTCACAGGAACTCGCACACCGCGTTCAGTCCAAGATTCACCTGCATCGATTAGAGTTATTGACTCGTCAGAAGTACAACAAAATCTTGTTCAAGATTGGGACGATCTTGTACGCTACGAACCAGGAGTATCAGTACGCAATAACTTGCGCTACGGTTTACAAGATTTCAACATTCGGGGAATTGACGGTAATCGAGTTTTGATTCAAGTTGATGGAATTCGTCAGCCAGGGAGATTTGAATTTGGTGTATTTGAACTAGGTAGAGATTATTTCGATTTATCAACGCTACAAACGGTAGAAATTATCAAAGGTCCAGCCTCGGCGTTGTATGGTAGCGATGCGATAGGTGGCGTTGTTACTTTTAGAACAATCGAACCGAGAGATCTCCTCGATGTTTTCGGAAGAAATTCGTTTACGAGTATAGCAAGTAACTTTAATGGCGAGAATCAAGGTTGGGGACACACGGTTAGTTTAGCTAATAGAATTGATAATTTAGAAACTTTGTTTAGCTTTACTCGCCGCGATAGTAGTGAAACGCTAGTTAGGGGAAATAACGATTTTGTCGATCCGCAATACACAGGTAGAAATAATTACTTAGGTAAATTAGTTTATCGTTTTAACGATCGCCACGCGCTTAATTTTACAGGGGAAGCTTTAGACGAAACAACAACAACGAATACACGAGAAGTGAATCTACTACCTGGTATTCGCAGCTTTGTCGAGGATGTCGATATTAATCGGACTCGATTCAGTGTGGGGTATGAATACAATAATTTAGATGGCTCGCCTATAGAGTTAGCACGGCTACAAGTTTATTACCAAGATGCACAAACACGCGAAATCGGTGAAGAAGAACGTTTGTTACGCGATGGAACTGCGGTATTACGCAATACGCGAAATAGTTTTGTTGATCGCACTTATGGTACAAGTTTACAATTGCAAAGTAGCTTTGCCACAGGTAACAATGTTGACCATCGGCTAACGTACGGAGTGGAATTATCAACAACTCGTAACGAAAGACCACGCGATCGCGTGCAAACAAACTTATTGACAGGTGAAACGACGCGGATTATTCCACCTGATGTCTTTCCTACCAAAGATTTTCCAGATTCTGACACTTTACGCTTGGGTTTATATTTACAAGACGAAATCGAAATTGGCGAGACATTGAGTTTGATTCCAGGTATCCGCTACGATTACTACAACTTAGTTACCGATCCTGATGAAACTTTTATCCGTGGAGGTGCAGAAGCCGCTGATTTGAGTACTTCTTCGGTATCACCTAGTCTGGGCCTAGTTTACCGCTTAACCCCAGAAATTGCGCTTGTCGGACGCTATGCACGCGGTTTTCGTGCACCGCTTTATAGTGAAATAAATAGTAATTTTAGTAACCTCCTTAACCCGTTTTTTCGCTATCGCACGCTGTCAAATCCAGATTTAGAACCCGAAACGAGTCATAGTTTTGAACTGGGCGTACGGGGCGTTTCTCCTCAAGCTAATTTTAGTTTGACTGGTTTTTACAATACTTACAACAACTTTATTGAAACATTTGCACCTGCTGGAGTTGAAGAAATTCCTGGCGTTGGAGTCGTCAATTTGTTTCAAACACAGAACGTGAGTGAAGCACGAATATATGGTGCAGAAGCACGCGCTGAGTATCGATTCGATCGTAACCTAGACGGTTTCAGTTTAATTGGTGCTTTAACTTATGCTGTTGGTGACGATCTTACCGCCAAAGTTCCATTGAGTTCAGTTGATCCCTTTCGAGCGATTGCTGGTTTACGGTATCGTGGTTTAGGCGATCGCTGGGGTACGCAATTAATTGCAACTTTTGTCGGTAAACCGCGTGTTGAGCGCGAAATCCAGCAAGTTCCAGGAAGTCCCCCGCAAGTTCCTTTTATTCCTGGTAGTTACACAGTATTTGATTTGATTGGTTATTACAATATTTCTCCAAATCTCACGATTAATTTAGGAGTTTTTAATCTGTTCGATCAAAAATACTTTCAATATGCTGATGTCCGTAATATATTTGAAAGACCTGATATTGACCGTTTTGCCCAACCAGGAAGATCGATTGGAGTTGGTGTAGCGTGGCGATTTTGAAAATAATTCAAAAAAACCGATTTTCAGTATTTAAGGAAGCAAAATGTATCAACGCCTAATAATGAGTTTCATAGCTTTGCTCATAGTATTTGTAGCAGGCTGCAACTCAACACAGCTTTCCTCTTCAACCGCTGTCGATTCTTCGGTTGCAGTAACACCACAACAATCAATAACGCGAGTTGTTGCACTTTCTTCGCTTACAGCAGATATTATTTATCAACTTGATTCGACAAAGCTTGTTGGTATATCAGGAAGTCGATTATTTAAGAATGACTCGCGGTTTCAAGATATTAGTCGTGTAAGTGAAGGGCGTATTCCTCCTAATTTAGAGAAAATAGTCGCACTCAAACCTGACTTAGTTGTAGGTGCGGCAGGTTTTGCTGAACAAACGACTCAAAAATTAAAAGAGTTAGGGATTCCAGTTTTTTTAACTACTGTAGATAGCTGGGAAAGTTTAAATGAAACAACAAAATCTTTAGCACAGCTAATCGGTGCCGATCCGCAACCTTTGTTAAACCGCTATCAAACTTTTTTAGCAAATAAACCAAACCAAAGTCCTTCTACATTGGTACTCGTTAGTAGACAACCAATATTAACACCGAATAAATCGAGTTGGGCGGGAGATTTATTAAATCAGTTTCAAGTAAACAACTTAGCTGCGCAAATGCAAGGAAAAAGTAGTTTTGGTGGTTATATTACACTTTCACCTGAGAAAATTCTTGAGGCAAATCCTGATGTTTTATTAGTTGTTGATACTGAACCAGGAGTTGCAGACTTTTTTAAATCTCAATCTTTCTGGAAACAGCTAAACGCAGCTAAGAATAACCGAGTTTATACTTTTGATTACTACGGACTTGTCAATCCTGGAAGTATCGATGCAATTGAAAAAACTTGCGACCAATTGCGTCAAGCTTTAGCTGAAACAGTATAATATTGCTCGCTCTAAGTTAAACATCACACTTGTTAAGGTCTGGTAATCGCGAATAAAAAGTTACTCGTAGAGGGGGGTGAGTTATGAGTTAAAAAACTTTCTTAATTCAAATGTAAAACTCAAAACTTTTCTAATCCAATTACCAGTTACCCATAACGAACTTAAGTTACGTTTATCTTCCTCTACTTGTAAGAAATTTAAGGGACGAATACTAAGAATGCAAAACTACGGTAAATAGCGGTAAACACGCGAAAATAAACCAACTCCAAGATTGTAATTTGGGTTCGGTGATGTCGTATGGTGGTGATAGTAACGCATTGATTCTTTGTTCTAGGCGATCGCCGACTTGGTACGAAGCCAAAGCCGCACAAAAGATATCCGGTTCAAGCGTGCGATCGCTCACAACCATCAGTAAAGATTCCGCAAGCAGCAGCGGATCGACTTGTTGCGCCGCCCAACAATCTGCACGCAGTTCTCTTAAAATTAACAATTCTTGCCACAACGCATTCGTATTCGGTAGCCAAGCTGTACAATCGCGAATCCAACTTAGCCAGAAAAACCAGAACGTATCGCGATAATAATAATGTGCTTGCTCGTGCGTTAATACAGAATGCAAATGTTCGCGTGAAATTTTGAGTAATCCTTGACTCACAACTAATTCGGGTTGCCAAAAACCAATTTGTGCTGCAAATAAAGCTTCTGTATCAAGAATGCGAAGGTCTGTCCCTTCAAAATTAATTTTAGGGCATTCGCGCGCGCGGCGAATTGCTTGCCAGCCTTGCCAACCGAGTTTCAAGCAAAAAAATGCCGCAATTCCTAACCAAGCTGCTGCAAGAATATAGCTAAACCAGCCTGCTTGTAACCCGACCATTTGTCCTTGTGGTCCCATGCACAAGACAGCGATCGCCGTCATCAATAATAACAAAGGAGGAAATAAAAACAAAAATAGTGTCCTTTCAAAGCGCTGTTGCCAATTGCTCATTTCTAGTACAGGTAAATGCTGTCTCAACGACCAAGCAATTACTAACGCTACTAAAATAATTAGTAAGTGCATTACTTCTCCTCCCGTGCTTGACGTGCAGCTTGAACTCGTTTGGCGATCGCTTGTAATTTTTCTAGACTTGTTTGATCGAGACTATCGACAAAAGCCGCAACAACATCAGGATTTCCCACCGCTAAAAAGCGATGTAACTGATCGTGCGCTTTGATCACTTGTGCTTGCTGCTTCGTCACTAAAGGACGCCAATAGAACGCTTTGGCTTTTTTATCACACGCCAACCAACCTTTTTCGGTTAAGCGCCGCAATACTGTTGTCACAGAAGTATACGCAAGTTCGCGGTTGGGATCAGCAAGAATGCGATCGTGGACATCTTTTACCGTAACTGCACCAAGTTCCCAAATAATCTCTAAAATTTCTGCTTCTAGTGGACCGAGTGATAGTTGTTTTGGACTGTAGTCAGGTAATGGACACATATCAGATGGCAAGCTTGTCAATTTTGAACAGTATAACTGCTACAAACTCCACAATGGCATATGTTTCAGCATTCTTCCACACTATCAGAATTTGGGTCTGCATCTAACAACCTAGCTCGTGTGAAGAGGTTGTTTAAAAATGATTGAATGTCCTATCGAAAAGGAACTGACTACTCAAAGTCACCCACGGGGGATTGAGGAAGCAAATCTCACTTTGACAACGTGTCTTTTGACGCTACTGCGTCCATTGTCGATAATATCCAATGGATAAACATGTGGGTGCGTCTGCACCGATATTTTGGCTGAAGAGGAGAAGCATGAAAAAAACTTTAACAGCAATCTTACTTAGCTTGGCAATCGCCTGTCTAGCTTTTGTCCGTCCAGTGTTAGCCGCTGATGCTGCAAGTGGTGCAAAAATTTTTAGTACGAATTGTGCTGCTTGTCATATGGGTGGGCGTAACGTTGTCGTTGCCCAAAAAACCTTAAAGCAAGATGCCTTAGAAAAGTACAGTATGAACTCGATGGAAGCAATTATTCATCAAGTGCAAAATGGTAAAAATGCCATGCCAGCATTTAAAGGACGTCTTAGTGATCAGCAAATTGAAGATGTGGCAGCATATGTGTTAGAACAGGCAGCTAAAGGTTGGACATAATCGAAAGCGACGAGGGTTGAGCGATCGCATATGAGAATCAATTTTGACTCATAAACCCTTGTCTGCCTTGAGTAACCAAAGATGATAAAGCTGTTTTGTCAAGTTTTATTGATTTTCTTGAGTGTGTTGGTCTACACACAACCATGCGTTGCTCAACCGCTACAAACGACGTCGTCAACCGCACAAGAATTGTTACACCAAGGCATTACAAAAATGCTACATGGTGAAAATGCCGCAGCAATTAAAGATCTTACGCAAGCGATCGCGATTCAAGATAATTTGACCTCAGCATATAGCAATCGGTGTTTAGCCTATATTTACCTAGCGCAGTATCAAACAGCAATTGCAGACTGCGATCGCGCTATTGAACTAAATCCTAACCATACAGAGGCTTACTTACATCGCGGACTCGCACATTACCGACTAGGCAACTATCAAGCAGCGATTGTAAATTACAATTACCTCATCAAGCACAAACCTTACGATTTTCGCGCCTACTACAATCGTGGTATTGCCTTATCAGCAATCGGTCACTACGAAAGTGCGATTGCAAGTTACAATCAAGCGTTGTCTCAAATTCCCTACCAAGTACGATTCTTTGTAGCAGACATCTACAATGATCGCGGATTAGCTTATTTTGGTTTACAAAACTACGAAGGCGCGATCGCTGATTTTTCTTTAGCTATTCGTCTCAACGGCAACGATGCACGTGCTTACTATAACCGAGGATGTGCGTGTCAACAACATGGCGACGAACACAACGCTATCAATGATTTCACACAGTCACTCCGCCTGAATCCGGCAAATATTGCCGCTTACGTTAATCGAGGTCTTGCCCGCTATCAACTAGGTTATCAGCAAGCCGCGATCGCAGATCTACAAAAAGCTTCTCAAGGCTACCTACGTCAAGGCAAAACCGCAGCGTCACAAAAAATTTTAAAGCTACTGCGAAAAATTCAACTCAACACCAACGAATCGCAAATTGCCAGCATAACTGACTGCAAAGTTATTTAGTCATGAGACACTAGCGCATTGCTTTCGTATGACAGCTTGTCTTTTGACTGCAAAAGTCACATCAATTAGTTTAATTCAGGCGATCGTAATCGCTTCAATGTCCTTTTGGTGTGAGATCTTTGAGATAACAACAGTGAAACTACCTTGCTCGTTATTTTGGGTTGTACTACTAAACTTAATTTTTACCGCATTTTCTGCTGTTGCAGAAGAAGCGCCGCAAAACTCAAATCCTGCTGTCGCTAAAGAAACTTTACTAAGACGACTCCGACAGTATCGAGATTCTATTCCTCAACTGCGTGAAGTCCAACCACCCACCAGCGCAGAACTACTTACTCAGCAGCTACCAACAAATGAAACGAATCCTGTCATTATTGATGATGAAATTTTAATTGAGGTAGAAGGCGCAAGAGATCCCTTTCCTGCTACTTCGACTCCCATTTACGAAATTACCGAAGAAGAAATTCAAAAGCAAAGACCAAATAGTTTAGCCGAAGTCTTGCGCAACTTACCAGGATTTGCAATTAATGATGTTGGCTTTGGCGCAGATATTCATACTGGGACATTCTATCGCGGAAGTTCAATTAACCAGTCTGTCTTTCTCCTTAATGGCAGACCTATCAATACAAATATCAGTACTTATCACGGTGGTTTTGACTTAAATAGTATTCCCGTCGATGCAATCGAACGAGTTGAACTTTCGAGTGGTACGAGTTCAACTTTATACGGTTCAGAAGCGTTTGGCGGTGTAGTTAATATTATCACAAAACAAGGACCAGAAATACCGCGATTCAATGGTTTAGCAGAATTTGGTTCCTACGATCGCTCGAACTATCGCGCTAGCTACGGCGGAACTTTTGGTTCATTGAGGCTTAATTTTGGTTATGAAGAATTCTCGGCTGAAAACCGCTATCCGGTTCCGGAAGGTGCAGCTAACCGCGATGCTGAAGGATTATTGTTCAATGGAGATACGGCGACAAGTAATTATTATGGAAGTGCCATTTTAGACTTAGATGGAAACAATACACTGAGTTTGGATGCGTATAAAATTAGTAGTCGTCGGGGTTTACTTTACTTTGGCTTTCCCTTACAACGCGATCGCTTAGACCACGATGTTTTAAACGTTGGGTTATCTTTGCGCAGCTTACTCGGTGGTAGCGAAGATTCAATTTTAAGAACGACACTTTCTTACAATCAAGACTATTTTAGTACCTATGGTCCTACGCAAAATATTTTTTATCGTCAAGGTATCCTAGATTCGCAATCAATTACTGCAAGAGTAGAACACGAATGGCAATTTAATTCAACAAATAACTTGCGGTGGGGATTAGATTTACGCAATCGATACTTAAATGGCGATGTATTCAGCACTGCTCCTAATAGAATAGCTCTCAATGAAACTGAATATCGCGAAAGATTTGAAGGAGCATTATTTGCGTTGAATACCTGGAGTGTTAGCGATGCTTTGCAAGCTGAACTAGGGTTCAGGCAAAATTTCACGAGTGAATATGGTAGTTATTTCAATCCTAGTGTGGGCTTACGCTGGGCTGCTAGTCCAAATGTCGCCTTGCGCGGTAGCTGGGTGTCAGTACAGCGCAACCCTGGGTTAGATCAGTTATATGTTTATGATACTGTTCACAATTGGCTACCAAATCCAGACTTAGAACCCGAAACTGGTTCGTCATGGACAGCAGGCGTTGATGTGCGATTTGCAGCAAATTTGCTAGGACAATTTACTTATTTTGGTAGTCGTTTAAGCGATCGCCTCGGAATTCAGTTTGGGCGCTGGGCAAATATTGGTTTAGTCAATACTAATGGTTTAGAAGCGGCGCTACGGTGGCAAATTGCTCCCCAGTGGTCAACATTTCTTAACTATACTTATACCGATGCCAAAATTGCGAGCGGTATCGAACAAGGATTACAGCTAGGTTTTGTCCCTTATTCAGTCGCACAATTAGGAATCGGCTATCAATCAGAGGGATGGCAAGTTAATTTATTTGCAAGTTACTTTAGTGGGGCGCGGCGGGCATTTTTTAACAATCCAGGCGAAAGTAATACTGATTTTTCTCCATCGTGGTTGAATTTGGATTTGGGTGTCCGAGTGCCATTGTTTAGCAATCTTGCGCTAACATTGTTTGTGGAAAACTTGGCAGATGTTGCTTACGAAAAATCCAACCGCATCTATCAGCCTGGAAGGACGTATCGTATAGGTATCACCTCTGATTTTTAACAAGTCACCAAAAAGGGGTGAGGAGCGAGGGGAAAATGCAAGTTTCGCAGCCCCGTCAAGTGGTCTGAAGCCTCCAAATTTATTCGTGGAGAAGAAAAAAGAATTGTGTGGAGAAGGCTTTGTCCCGACGCACAAGACATCAATTTTCAATCCCCTACGTTTATGTATAAGGTATCCCTCGCTCCTCACCCCTACCTCCTCGCTCCTCATGAATAATCTACAATCGTTTGTTAATCAACACCTATGCGAGCCAGAATTGAAAATATGGTTCTTTTCCTTCACCATGAGGATGTGCCAAGTTTCAAAAAAGGTGGCTCGATAGTACGAAATAGCTATTTTTGGGCATTGCGTTCGATTGCGGGTCAAGCATCGCGGTATCGTGATTGGGAATACGAATCCGAGGTTTGGCTCGCACTTTGTCGTATGCTATTATCTTTCTCAGAATCGGGTTATCTTGGCTTGAAAGAAACAACTTTGGAGTTTCCTGCGTCACAAGGTGAAATTCCGCAAGTTCTGCGACCGATTGCGACTTGGGAAGCAGAACAATGAGTAATATTGTACTGAGTGAGCAACTCTAGTCTTGACAGCGTAGAATTACAACAAAAGTTATTAAGGCTTGACTTAGCTACCGCATCTACTGTGTCCAAAGGTAGAAAATATAGTCAGATTTTTGTGTAAGCATCTAACTAGTGCTGAATCAATAAGATTTGTGTTTAGGTATGAAGGGCAAACAAGGCAGGCTTCTCAGTTGACAACTTGTGCATTAGTATATAGGTCTGCTTTCGGCTGAGTGTCTTTATATAACTCAGTGTTTCTACTTAAGATCTTTACTCTGCATGGATTTTAATAAAGTTTTTAAGAATCCAGGCGATCGCACATAGACAAACATAGTAGATATACGTATATTTTTATACATTATATTCCCACCAATATTATTGTTATGCCTATTTTAGAAATTCAACGCGCTGAAAAGATTCATGATTATATTCAGAAACTAGAAAAACTAACAAATATACCGCTGAGAAGTTCTCCAATTATTCTCAGTTCACCCCGTCAACAAGTTTCTTTAGAACTTCCTCTTGAAGAAATTAAGCAATCGTATGAATATGTTGAGCAAATATACGAAGATATTGGCGAACACGAATTAGTTTTTAAAGCAATTAAAACCGGATGGGAGTATCTTAATTCAGGGTACAAAATTGTCCCGACAAGTAAAGAAGAGTATTTTAGACAAATTAATGAAGCTTATGTTTTTCAGGCTGCTAGAGAACGCGGTTATACCGTTGATGAGAACTATTTCAAAGAACATAAATTCTGTTACGGGCAGTATGAAACATACTATGCTGTTCATGAAATAATGCAGCGTAATGCTTTTGATTTTTTATTAAGTAAATCTTATTCGCCAAGTTTTATACATACTTATGCAAACTGGTATAAATGCATTAAGTTAATTTCTACACAATTTATTATTCCAACGACAACTATAGAGAAGAAAATCCCGCATATACTCGATCAACTATGGATTATTTCACATAATATTAATCAACTCAGGTTATTAGGAATAGAAATTGTTGGTGAAGGTAAATTCTTAAGTAGAAATCAGCCAAGAACATCAGTAAACAATGAATTTCTGAATCAATTAGGATATGAAATTTATCAAGTGGCTAGTTGGTGGTGTCGTGTAGATCCTTATCGAGTCATTTGTGAGTTTCTCAAAGCATCAGGTATTTTCCCAGATGCTACTAAGTATCTCATCGGTGCAGAACTTAATACTATTGACGAATATGTATGCGGAATTTGTCATGCACCAATGGTTCGGTGGGGTTGGGATTGGATTCAACGCTATCAAATCGGTAATTCTACTGTATTAGCGCACAAAGATTGTGTCATGCGCAAGCAACACAGTGGCAGATACTAATTTAGTAGAATGACTCAAATTTCAATGACTGAGTGTTAATATCAATTCTGATTAAAACTGTGTGTAGAATCTACGGGATGGGAGGAAATGCGATCGCCCCAACAACACTTTAGCGAGCTAGAGGCAATTCTGAAACGCTACGCCGAAGCTTTAGAAGTAGAAATCCGCACCTTACAACAGTCTGACGAAACTGCTCAATGGTCAAGTGCTTGGAAGCAAGTTTATAATTGGAACTTTGCTAAAGCGTTTGCACGGCAAAAAGTATTTCGCAACTGGGCTGCGGATGCTGCTGCGTGGAAACTTCTACCTCAAAGAAACTATCCGAATCAGGGTAATCGTCAAGTAGATTTTGGCGATTAGAAGTTACGAGCGATCGCAAATATACTAGCACCTAATAACGCACCAGCAGGAACCGTAATCAACCATGCGATAACGATTCCTTGCACAGTATTAAATTGAATTGACTTATTACCTTGAACTAAGCCAATTCCAACGACACCACCAACAAGCGCATGGGAAGTAGAAACCGGAATGCCAAAACGCGAAGCGAGTAAAATCGTTGTTGCTGTCGCAAGTTCAGCACAAAAACCAGCACTCGGTTGCAGCGGGATGATTCCCTCTCCTATTGTCCCAATCACTTTTTTCCCCCAAATGGCTAAACCTGTAACAATTCCTGCACCACCTAAAACTAAAATCCACAAAGGAATTATCATGTCATTGATGGGAACTGTACCCGTCAGACTAATGTAGTTAATGGCTGCTAAAGGTGCGATCGCATTCCCGACATCGTTAGAACCATGCGCAAACGCAACAAAACACGCACTTAGTAGCTGAAATTTTGCCAGTTGTTTTTCAACAATATTTTGTGTAGGCGAAAGAGATTTCCGCACAATATTTTGATCCAATTGCCGCCAACTCACTATTGTTAGCGAAGCTGCGGCGATCGCACCAATTCCAATCGGTAAATCGTGTTTGGGAATGTTCCAATGCAGTTGTTCGTAAAAAAATGTATTGATTGGTTGACTTAGTTTAGGAAGCACAATGATGCCAAACACACTCAGAAGTGTAACACTCAGCCAAGGAATCCACTCATTTAACTGCTGTATCGAGTCTTGGCGATCAAGAATCGAGTGTTTGATAACGCGATAAAACAACGCAGCGATCGCACCACTCACAAGCGGAGTGACGACCCAAGCTAAAGAAATTGTCCCAATTAATGACCAATCAATTGCTTGAACGCCAGCAGCAACCCAACTAAAACCAGCGATCGCCCCGACAACTGCATGAGAAGAAGAAACAGGAAAGCCTCTTGATGTCGCGATTTGCAACCATAAACCAGCCGCTAGTAATACAGAAAACATTCCTATTAACAAAACTTGCGGTTCTGCGGCAAATAATTCCGGATTGACGATTTGTGTTGCTAAAGTTTCTGATACTTCATGACCGAACAAGACAGCACCAGTAAATTCTAAAACTCCAGCGATAATTAAAGCTTGGCGGAGGGTGACAGCTTTTGATCCTACAGAAGTTCCCATCGCATTAGCGACATCGTTTGCCCCCAAATTCCAAGCAACATAAAATGCGAGTAAAGCGGTTAATCCTAACTGCAACATTAATTACAACTCAGTTTTACTATCTCGGTTATTCATCTTTGCTTTCGCCAACGCGGATTGATAAACTCACTTAAACCTTCACCCAGTAACGATAGCCCAACAACGAGTAACGTTAACGCCATTCCTGGGAAAAATGCTGTCCACCAAATGCCTGTTGGTAGTGCTTGCAGCGCTTGACGAAGATCGTGTCCCCATTCAGGAACGCGTGGCGGTAAACCTTGTCCGAGAAAGCCTAAACTTCCCAGCGTTAAGATCGCATCCGCAGCATTCAGCGTAAATAATACAGGTACACTTTGAATCACATTTAGAAATAAGTATCGCGAAATGACTCGCCAAGTTGATGCTCCCATAGCCTGGGCAGCTTCGACAAATAATTCGGTTTTGACACTCACCGTATGGTTGCGAACGACACGATAATACTGCGGTATGTAGGAAATGCTGATTGCGATCGCTGCATTTAATATACCTCTTCCTACAACAAACGCGAGTGTAATCGATAGTAGCAACCCAGGCAAAGTATAAATTGTATCCATCAGAAATAGTAATACGCGATCCAAGCTACCGCCTAGATACCCGCTGACAAGTCCTAATGGCACGCCGATTACTAGGCTCAATACTGTAGCCAGAACAACAACTTGCAACGCCACTTGCGTACCGTACAGCGTGCGCGAAAAGACATCGTAACCTTCACGATTCGTGCCAAACCAGTACTGTGCTGAAGGTGGTACGTGACTAGGATTATTGAGTGATTCGAGGGGATTTTGAATCCATCCCCAAGCTTGAAATACAGGAGCTAAGATAGCAATCAGCACAAAAATCAGAGTAATAATGAACCCGATACGCATCAGTTGCATCGAGACGCTGGAACTACCAGACACTCTAAAAAGTAGCGGAAGTTGGCGTTTAGTTACGGTCATCAGTATTCGTTCGACAAGCAGGATCTGCTGACCATTTTTACAGAATTGCCTGAGTTTTTGACCAGTGTCGCCGCACGCGTAACGATATCAAATATTAAAGAAACCCACGCCGGTGGGTTTTGTTTGTGTCGCCGCGAATTCCTTCGCTCCTCCATGAGCGATTGAAATCGCCGCTGCAAAAACAAAGTCCGCCTGCGCGGACTATTAGCAATGATGTTGATGAGCAAAATTACAAATTGGCTTCAATCAACTGGCGGTAGTAACTTTTTTGTTTGATGCCTTTAACTTCCATTAAGAGTTCTTGATTTTTGAACAGTTGAATGGTGGGTGTGCCTGTGACACCGGCAGTTTCTGCGATTTCACGCTCTTTGTCAATGTCAATTTCTACAAAGTGAATTTTGCCATCAAACTCATCTACTACTTTGTTCAAAATTGGTTTTAATGTATGACAAGGACCACATCCTGGTGCAACATATTTGACTATGATTAAGCGATCGCTCTCGTGGAACAATTTCCGTAAAGCATAACCGCCTTCATGACGCGTTGCACTCACATCAAATTCGCCATTTTGTTCTGTCTTGACTGCTTCGTGAACTAACTCATTATCTAAGTGTAAATTCTCTCCAGCTTGATGGAATTCTTGAATTAAACCGTTAGAAGATAACCAGCGTTCGGCTAACATGGCTGCCATACAACCTGAACCTGCCGCCGTAACGGCTTGACGATACTCGTGGTCTTGCACATCACCTGCTGCAAAGACACCTTCAACGCTCGTTTCTGGCGAACCTGGCTTTGTGACAACGTAGCCAATATCATCGAGTTCGATTTGTCCTTGAAAGAGTGATGTATTTGGTTTATGACCGATCGCATAAAATAGCCCCTTGGCATGAATTTTGCTTTCTTCGCCAGTTTGCGTATTCCGAACTTTGACTCCTTCCATGTGGTTATCATTCCCAAACACATCGATTGGTTCGGTATTCCAATGGACTTGAATCTTGGGGTTACTCAAAACGCGGTCTTGCATCGCTTTACTGGCACGCATTTTGTCACTGCGGACAAGCATATGTACTTGCGATCCATACTTGGTGAGATAAATCGATTCTTCAGCTGCGGAATCTCCACCACCCACAACCGCGAGTTCAGCACCATGAAAAATCGGTGTTGCACCATCGCAGATTGCACACGCTGAAATTCCGCGACTCCAAAACTTGCCTTCACACGGCAATCCTAACCGCTTTGCTGTCGCACCCGTGGCAATAATCACGCTATGCGTTTTAAACTCGCGCTCTTCTGAACGTACCGTAAACGGACGCTGGCTTAAATCAACATAAGTGACATCTTCAGTATATAATTCAGCCCCCCAGCGTTCGGCTTGCGCTTTCATCCGATCCATTAAATTTGGTCCGGTAATTCCTTCGGGAAAGCCTGGAAAATTCTCTACTTCTGTCGTCGTCATTAGCTGTCCACCTGGCAAACCCCCAGCTTGAAAGCCTTCAAATACAATCGGTTTGAGGTTAGCTCGTGCAGCATAAATTGCGGCGGTATACCCAGCTGGACCAGAACCAATGATTACTAAGTTCTCTACTGTTGGATTTGTCATGGACGCTTATATAAACTCATAATGACTACGCTTAGCTTAGTATAACAAAAAGTTACATAGAGGGCTAGTCGTATCGTTGCGGATTTTAAATCGAGATTGAGGTTAAAGGATATTTTGTAAATCCAAAACAAACCCTGGTAGCACGTCTTCACCCGATAAGCTGACAGGTGAGTTTAATAATTCTACTGGCTGTCCTTGACGATAGATTTCCACACACTGGTTTTTCGGGTCGATTAACCATGCTAAGCGTACGCCGTTGTCGCAGTATTCTTGCATTTTCGCCTGGGTTGCTTCTATATTGTCACTTGCAGACATCAACTCCACCACAAAATCAGAAGCTAAAGGTAAGAATTTATCAGGATCTGGGTTGAGAACATCGATTCTTTCTTGTTTTACCCATGCTGCATCAGGAGAACGAATTGCTTCATTAGGTAATTCGAAACCAGTAGAAGAATCAAATGCTACTCCAGTTTGCTTGCGCTCAGCCCAAATTGCTAATTGTTTTATCAGTTGAGTGTTCTTCTTTCCCGTTCCCCAGCCAGTTGGTGGTGTCATCACAATTTCCCCAGTCGCGGTGCGTTCTAATTTGAGATCTGGGTTGGTTTGACAAAGTTGATAAAACTGCTCATCCGTTAAGTCAACAACCGAATGTAGATTCAGAGTAATAGCAGTCATTGGTGCGACTCTCCAATCAATGCACATATAAATATTGTGTGCCACTATCAACTACAACACATTGCACTAAACGGATGCGATCGCACTTCAGTTACTCTACATATCCACCCTTTGCATCAGAAATACAGCCGTGCGTTTGCAAGATTTTTATCATATCTGGGCATATTAGCAATTGAGGTAAGCAGGAGGAATTGCAGGATATGAATCAAGTTTTGACTGAGATTAGTGAGAAAATTCGGCAGCAGTTTGATACTGGACCATACCCCAGAATTCCGCTGGAGAAGTCACCGAAGAATGATGCGATCGCGCTGTATATTCATAGCTTGGTGAATGCGTATTATTTGAGAAATCAGAAAGTTATTAGTACCGAAGATAAGTTAATTCTTGATGCAGGGTGTGGCTCAGGGTATAAATCACTGATTTTAGCCGAAGCGAATCCAGGTGCAAAGATTGTTGGCGTAGACATTTCTGCAAACTCGATTGAACTTGCGAAACAACGGTTGCAATATCACGGTTTTGACAATGCACAATTTCATTTGTGTGGTATTGAAGACTTACCCAGTTTAGGTTTGCAGTTTGACTATATTAATTGTGATGATGTGTTGTATTTGCTAAGTGAACCAGCGGTTGGTTTACAGGCGATGAAGTCGGTTCTCAAACCGGATGGAATTATTCGCGCTAATCTACATAGTTCACTGCAACGCACTTACTACTACCGCGCCCAAGAAGTTTTCAAGATGATGGGGTTGATGGATGACAACCCTGAAGACTTAGAGATTGACTTGGTGCGCGACACGATGAATGCTTTGAAAGATCAAGTAAAACTCAAAGCATATACGTGGAGTTCGGCGTTAGAAGCTGATCCAGAGCGCATTCTCATGAATCTTTTGTTCCAGGGAGATAAGGGCTATACAATTCCCGAAACATTTGCAGCAATTCATAAAGCTGAGCTTGAGTTTATCAGCATGGTCAATTGGCGACAATGGAACTTGATGGAATTATTCAAGGAACCGGATGATTTACCAGTATTTCTAGCAATGAGTTTACCGGAAATTAGTATCGAAGAACAATTGACTTTATTTGAATTGTTGCATCCGGTGCATCGGTTATTAGATTTTTGGTGTGGTCATCCGCAGCAAGGTGCAGATTTTATACCAGTTGCCGAATGGGAGTTATCTGACTGGAAAACGGCACAAATTCACCTTGTACCGCAGTTACGAACACTGGAAATTAGACAAAAACTACTTGAATCAATCGCACGGTTAAATACATTTGAAATTAGCGAGTACTTACCTATCCCAGAAAAACACGTATCGATCGATAGTACCGTTGCAGCGTGTTTGTTACCTCTATGGGAGGAATCGCAATCAATGCAATCTCTAATAGCACGTTGGCAGCAATTACGTCCTGTGAATTTGGCAACACTTGAGCCATTCGGTGAAAATGAGGCTTTGGATGTACTGAGTAACGCGCTAATTGGTTTGGAAAGTCGTGGTTATATTCTTGTAGAACGGTAGTGTGGTAATTGTCATAGGCGATCGCATGAGATTGTGTGTTGTGGAATCGCGATTGATATGGCAGGAGGCAGAGGAGGATAACCTTTGTCTTGAAAACTCCCCATATTCACTCTGCACTCCAATCTACCAGTAAATACGATCTGATTCCATCAAACCGAGCGCGCGGTAATTAGTACTGATACGACCTGAGTAAATCGGTTGACGTTGACTAACTCTTTTAAATTGTAGACTGTTGTGGTAAGAATCTTCGCGCCAAAGCTTGTAGGCTTTTACTGCTTGTTCTTGCACAGTTGGCGGAATGATTTAGTTACATTTGATTGCATTAATTATGTGGGAAAAAGGTCATCGAGTGGAACAGTTTCACCATTAGCAATCTCTTGCCGGATTTTAGCAGCCAGTTGATCCCATTGTTGATCGGTTGTTGCTTCAAAGCGGGTTTTCCACGCTTGTTCATCTTCGAGTTCAGTAAGTAGCCGAGTTGCGATCACCAGAAAGTTGCTCATCTGATTCTGCGATCGCACGGCGAAGTAGTTCGGTCATGTTTCAATAGTAAGCAAAAGGTTGTAAAGAATATAAAGAATATACTGATTTAATTTTACCTAAGTTGTGTGGGTGGGTAGCTAATTGAGGCGATTGCGCTTTTATCCTTCACACTATGCGCTCGCGCTCTGGTTGCTATTAAGTGAAACTATAGGAGTAACTGTAGAATGCCTTATGTGGAACTGCCACAAGCATAGGCAAAGTTGGATTGAAGGTGAAGGTGAAGATGAACAAAAATGAGGTGATGCAACTTCTCAATAGCCATAACATAAATTATACAATTCACGTAGGAGTAAACGCAAATAACTGGTAGCAGAAAAAAACTATGCAATTAACTCTACACAGCTTGAAAGTAAGTGACGAGCAATTTGACCAAATTGCTCAAGCAAATCCTGAGTGGCAGTTTGAGCAAACAGCAGATGGAGAATTAATAATTGTGCCACCGACAGGAGGAACGTCAGGAAGAAAGAATTTGAACCTTGCAGGACATTCGCGGCTTGGGTAGAAAACAACTTGAATCTAGGCGAAGGTTTTGATTCTTCAACACTATAGCCCAAACAAGGAAATCTGTCTCGATTGCGAGGGATCGCAAATTCGGCAGCGTACCAGGAGACTGATCCTCAAGAGGATTACGTAGCCTATTTGACTGAGAAATATCAATAATGCGGAATGCGGGTCTTGATTGATACTAATCTGTACCCCTGCTTTTTCTTGATTGTGACGATAAAATTAATATAGCGATATTGATAGATTCTGTCTAAGTCTCAAATAGTTATGGGAATTCGCGAGTTACTTGATAGACGGCGAGAAGAGATTCTTTGCATTGCTGCTCAACATGGAGCGTCTAATGTTAGGGTTTTCGGTTCAGTAGCGCGAGGTGAAGCGCGATTAGATAGTGATATTGATTTTTTGGTAGAACTAGAATCGAGCCGCAGTCTGTTGGATCGTGTGGCACTCATGCAAGACTTGGAAGATTTGTTAGGCACAAAAGTGGAAGTTGCAACCGAGAAAGGACTACAAGCAAGTATCCGTGATCGCATTGTGCGCGAAGCATTGCCCTTGTGAAGAACGATCAGTTTTACTTAACTGATATTATTCAACGGATTGAGCGGATTGAGTTATATACTCAAGAGGGCAAGGATATTTTCTTAAAAACTCCCATGATTCAAGATGCGGTGATTCGCAATTTTGAAGTAATAGGAGAAGCTGTTAAGCAACTTTCTCAAGAACTACGGCAAAGTTATCCTGAAGTTCCCTGGCGGCGGGTAGCTGGGCTACGAGATGTGTTAATTCACGGGTATTTGGGTGTGGATCTCAATGAGGTTTGGAACTTAGTAGAGCAAAACTTGGTTGATTTAAAAAGAAAGCTAGCAATAATATTACAGGAGTTGAGTGAGACTTAATTAGGAAGACGTTAACTAAAAGCATCTATTTTTTTGTGGGATGTAGTGCCCAATAAAGTGCTACTTCTGCACTCTTCAAGTCAGAGATGTAATCGCAATTGAAACACAAGCCGCAGATAGCTAATATTGTTCACCAAAATTGATTTGAACTCACAACCGTCGGAGCAATTCATTATATTCACTATCCACTCCAATCCAAAACCAGTAAATTTGACCTGACTCCATCAAACCCCGCGTACGGTAATTAGTACTGATGCGAACCGAGTTGTGATCGCCTGAAAGTTGCTCGTCTGATTCTGCGATCGCACGGCGAAGTAGTTCGGTCATGTTTCAATAGTAAGCAAAAGGTTGTAAAGAATATAAAGAATATACTGATTTAATTTTACCTAAGTTGTGTGGGTGGGTAGCTAATTGAGGCGATTGCGCTTTTATCCTTCACACTATGCGCTCGCGCTCTGGTTGCTATTAAGTGAAACTATAGGAGTAACTGTAGAATGCCTTATGTGGAACTGCCACAAGCATAGGCAAAGTTGGATTGAAGGTGAAGGTGAAGATGAACAAAAATGAGGTGTGCAACTTCTCAATAGCCTCAGCGCAGATTATGCGCGGTTTGGTGTCAAGTCACTGGGTTTATTTGGTTCGATGGCGCGGGATGAAGCGCGAATAGAAGCGATATCGATATTCTAGTTGAATTTAAAGATTCACCTACTTTTGACAGTTACATGAATTTAAAATTTTACTTGGAGGATTTGCTAGGGAGAAATGTTGATTTAGTCGAAAACGAGACACTTCATCCATCTTTGCGTTCACACGTCGAAAGTGAGGGAGTCGCAGTCTTGGCGCTTTGCGTCGATTGCGAACTCCCGAACCCAAAGGGCGAGTTGATTGAAATTGCGACATTACCTACTGTCTTTAGAAGACATATTGGAAAGTCGCAGCAAGGTACAGCGCTACACAGATGGAATGGATTTTGAGGAGTTTATTGCAGATGAACGCACTTTTGATGCTGTGATGCGTAATTTAGAGATGATTGGCGAAGCAGCAAAAAACATCCCTCAAGAGATACGCGATCGCTATCCTGAGATTGAGTGGCGTAAGATTGCTGGTTTACGAGACATTCTCATTCACACTTACTTTCGCCTAAGTACAACAATTTTGTGGCATGTGGTGCACAATAAAGTACCACTTCTGCATGAGCAAGTGAGAAATGCAATTGTAATCGAAAAAACACAAGCCGGAGATAGCTAGTGTGTTTGACTGATCTAAGGGGCGATCGCACTTTTGTTAATTGCCCTGATCGCACTTTCCTATCACATCCACAGAAGGCGTGTAGGTGATCGCTGCTTCTCGCTAGGAAAAACGGTATCGGCTAACGTGAGTCTAAATAAACCTAAATAACTCAGAGAAAATACTGGTTTTGCTAAAACATTTTATACACTAATTGCCATTTGAATTGTCGTAAAACCCTGTATTGAAACTCCTGCCTGAATTAGAGCTTGTTCTTTAGACTTAAGCTGTTGTATCGGCATCAAAAACCTGGAGTTACCACTCAACCCACGCCAGTTCCTACAACAGGGGGAACCCCCGCAACGGACTGGCTCCCCAATTCTGGGGGCTTCTATACTACTCAAAGTCCCCCACGTGTGGGGAATTTAGGGGGCTAGTATATCAATTGCTGTCTAGATAAGGGTTAGAGCCTCCTGTATCAAAATTGCAGCTACAAAGTCAAAAAAATTTTCTGGGGGTGATATGTATTTGATCATAAGTGGGCAAGTTATATCTAGAGGTTAAAAGTTAAACATATACCGAAAGGAAAAGCTCACCATGAAAACCGAACTAAAAGTAAAGTTACTACAACACCTAAGCGGCAAGAAAAAAGAACAAGGTTTTACCTTAATTGAATTACTCGTTGTCATCATCATCATTGGTATTTTGTCAGCTATTGCATTGCCTTCCTTCCTCAACCAGTCTGCTAAAGCACGTGCCTCTGAAGCAAGAACAAACGTAGGTGCGATGAATAGAGCGCAACAAGCATATTATTTGGAAAATCAAAAATTTGCTGTTGGTGATGAGGCTATAGAGAACTTAAGTATTGGCATTAAGGAAACTGATAACTACAAGTATGCAGCAACAGCTATTGGGGCTGATAATAAAGGTGTAGTAAACACAGCTGAAGCTAAAAATGAAGATCTTAAAGGCTACGCTGGTGCAGTTTTTAAAGAAGGTGATTCTACACGCGCTATTCTTTGTGAAGCAGAGAAAGCAGGAAAAGCAGCAGCAGGTACTCCAGAAAATGCAGATAGCTGTACAGGAAGCGATAAAAAGCTGAGTTAATTTTAGTTGAAATTAATTTCTTCAACATTAAGAGGTGGAAAACTTATGTCTTCCGCCTCTCTATATCTTTATAATTATCTTAGCGATTAGCAACTTATTTAACTAAATTTATATATTGTAATTAACTGACTTAAAGTTGTTCATCTGAGCTTTAAGCAGGTAGTTCAAAACACTATTTGGTAGTTAATCCAGATGATAAAATTTATAACAGAAAGCTTAAGAAAAGATATGCCTTATGCTACAAATGCAGGATTTACCCTTATTGAATTACTTGTTGTTATCATTATCATTGGCATCCTCTCTGCAATCGCAATGCCTTCATTTCTTGGTCAAACCACAAAAGCACGACAATCTGAGGCTAAAACTAATGTTGGTGCTATGAATCGCGCTCAGCAAACATACTATTTTGAAAATCAAAAGTTTGTGGAAGATGAAAGTGATAGTACTGCTATTGAAAAATTAGGTATTGGTGTGGAAGATAGCGCAAATTATATCTACTCAGCAACAGCCGTTAATAACATTCAAAGAGGAGTTGCGAATAAAGCACAAGCAGATAACGCTAAACTTAAAGGGTATGCAGGTGGTGTTTTTACTGCGTCAGAACTTACTCAAGCAATTTTGTGTGAGGCAAATGAAAAAGGAATGGACTTAGTAGCGAGTCCAACTGATGCTAATAACTGTGGAAGTGGTTCTAGTAAGATTAGGTAATGGGTAATTGCTTTGTAGAGAGATATCTGTGTGGAAGCAAACGCAATTCAACTTAGACGGTTATTTGAAATACTTCGTCAAGAATTGGTGTTTCAATGGCTTGCTAGATACATTGAAGTCTTACCAGGTGGAGTATTAGTATTAAGTTTTGAACACGCAACGAAGTATGAAAGCACTAGGAACTTATTATAGCAATACTGTAGAAGGTGAAGAAAATGGAAGTTAGACATTGCGCAATCAGTGAAAAAAGAATCTCACGAATCGTTTGAAGAGTGCGATCGCGTATTTACCACTAAGGTAAAATATTAAACATAGCGCAATGTTGTGGACGAAATATTCTGAAATCTTGCTGATCTAAAATAAGTATAGTTCTAATATTGAAGCGTTCAGCTACAGCCATAACGCTAGCAACTACAAAATCAATTCGACTATCAGCATATTTCTCAAGAATTGTAGCTATACGCTCCAAATCAGAGTTAGTCAGTGCTGCAAGCTTAAAGCGACTAGCAGCTATTCCTCGTAAGAAGGCAACTACAGTCAAAATACCTGCATCTCGACCTAACAAGTAAGTCACTTCAGCTAAAACAGTTTGAGGTAGTAATATTTGCTGATACTGTAGATAAACTGCTATTACCTCAGTATGTCTAATATCAGAACGATTGAGCAAAGCAACAACAAAACCCGTATCTGCAACTACGATGGCTCCTTCCATGTCCATCCTGAGTTTTGAGTGATTTCCTGCTGTAAAATATCATCAGCTTGGGTTGCCAAGTCAGACGAACTAGAGAATAACCCTATAAGAGGATCCGGTTCGGTGGTTTGTTGTATCGTTGCTGCTTCAATATACTGTTTGACAGCTTCAGTAATAATTTTTTCAGGTGATTGCCCTGTTTGACGCGCTAAAGCAGTTACTTTCTCTAATAACGATTGTTCAATCTTCCAGTTTAATATTTGTTCCATATCTCAATTATCTACAACAAAATTCAAAGTGAGTATGATTGTCGCTTATCTACATATTAAGAAAATCTTACTTGATTTAACTTATGTGCATCGACTAACGTTTGGTTGCCTAAAGGGTATTTTTCTAGGAGCGATCGCTTAAACTCTAAACAATAGTTTCAACTTTAAAGTGCGATCGCTTCTATGGTAATGTTCAATAGTAACTAAACAAAGCCAAATTGAGGCAAAATCTTGTCTGAGATTAACAGCAACGAAGCAAACAAATGCCATTACTGCGGAATTAGGTGATACATTTGAACCAGAAGGATTGCTTGTAGATTAAGATTCCAATGAACAGCAGCCTGACTATCAATTCATTAAAGCTTTCGGATGCAGAATTTGAACGTATTGTTCAAACTAACCCAGAGTGGAATTTTGAACAAACAGCAGCAGGAGATTTAGTTGTTGTGCCACCTACAGGAGGAACCTCTGGAAGCAGGAATAGCAACCTTTGTTACCAATTAGAGGCTTGGAATTTGGCTAGCAACGCAGGCAAAACTTTTGATTCCAACACTATGTTTGTTTTACCCAATGGTGCTAAGCGAATGCCAGATGCTTCTTGGGTGAGGCAAAATCGCTGGGATGCACTTACCCCGCAGCAGCAAGACGGCTACCCACCTCTATGCCCTGATTTTTTAGTAGAACTACGTTCTCCGACCGATAGTCTTGAACAGTTGCAAGCAAAGATGCAAGAATATATAGAGAATGGGGCACGTTTGGGGTGGTTAATTGATCCGCAAGACCGCCAAGTTGAAATCTACCGTCAAGCACAGCCAGTCGAAGTTTTACAAGCTCCGTCAACTTTATCTGGTGAAGATGTGTTACCAAAATTTGTGTTAAATTTAGAGCGAATTTTCGCCTGAGGCATCTGTGATTCATAAATCTGTATGAAAGAAATTTGCGAATAAATTCGCTTCTATACATACCAGATCCACCTTTGTGGACTGATTCAGAAAACTTTTACTTATTTAATGTATTACATAAGAACTAATATAATCGCTACACCAAGAGCTATTCCTTTTAGGATTGTACTATTTATGCTTGTCCATCACAACTATATCTTTACCTGATATGAATTTTCCAACAAAGTGTAATTGCTTGAGGTAATAGGCTGCGGGTGATCGCAAATATTTCTATATTAAGGATAAGGTAGAAGATGCAAATTTTGAATCAAGCGATAATATCGCTGATTTTTACTAAGTAAAGAAGCATTAGCAATCAAAGCAGTTGCCGCAATTAATACATCAGCAATTAATAAACGTGACCCAAACGATCGCTACAAAGAAGCTCAATGGCTGTATCAGATATAATTTCATTATTTATATCATCAATTAATTTTTTTATGAAGTCGCAGCTAGGATCGAGGTGTATGCGATCGCCCAAAAGTACCTTTCTATGAAAAGCGATCGCTTGATATATCAAATAAAACGCTATTTCTGATTGGCTTGCTTTACTTGTGCAAGCACGTTTTGATAGTCTTGGCGACCTGGGTGTAACTGTACGAGTTTTTCTAAAGGTGCGATCGCGGCATTTGGGTTGTTCATCTGCAATTGTGTCAGGGCTAATCCTTCTAGTGCAGCTTGGTTATTAGGTTCTCGTTGCAAAACAACTTCATAGCCTCGTGCTTGTGCTGGCAGTTGCGATTCTGGCGATACGACTGTGTTATTTGTAGGTTTTACAGCCTGATTGATCGCGCCGATTGCAGCATACACGGTTGAACCAAAAAAAGCAATAATTGACACCCAGGTGACAATTTGCTGAAAACGCTTGCGCGAAGTCTTTTGGTAAGCATCCATAACTAAATTAATAACAACTCGGTATTGTGTCTATTGTTAAACCACCCACTTGCCTAAAAGGTGCGATCGCATGAATTACCCAGAACCGTTTTGCTTGATTGCCATATATGTATGAGTGAGTAGAAAAGCATTGAGCATAATTTTGTATCGCCTCTACTCTGACGTGCTTTAATAATGAATGTTCCGACTAAGTAGCATTGCGGTTTACATGAGTACACAAGGCGATTGTGGTAGTGATTCCCGTACTTTGGGGCAAATCAACATACCATCTAGAAATCTTTGTGGTAGTGTAAGTAAATAGAAATGCTTTTCGTGCTAAGGGAAGCTTGAGCATTGCAGATTAAATCAAATTGAACGCGCTTCTCTAGTCGAGAATTGACCAAACATTATTAACATCAAATCGAGGTTATGTCTCAGCAAGTTATTCACCCGATGGTGAAATTGCAACATCACGTGCGATCGCTGGTAGAATCAAATATTCTTAAACCAAGTGATAGCATTTGGAAAATCGCTCTGCTCTACGGTAATCAATGGCATTACTGGAAGCAAGAATTATTAGATTTCGGATTCACGATGCAAGATCCTGTGAGCGAATTACTCGCAGTTGAAGCTTGGGATGAAGAGTAAAGGCATCTAACAATTAGCTGATTTGAGGGCAGCAGCCAATTCGGGGGCGGTAGCATGGCGATCGCTTGGAATTGGTTCTGTTGCTCGTTCAATCACTCTTCGTAGTTGGGGTGTTATTGTGGGTACGCTGGAAAGGTCGAAGCGGTATCCGCGACCGCGTTGTTTGAGAAACTTAAAGGGAGTTTCTCCAGTCAGTAGGAAAATCAGTGTAGCGCCTACAGCGTAAAGATCCGACTGTGTTAATGGTTGTCCGCGTTCTTGTTCAGGGGCGGCGAATCCTTCTGCACCGATGCGAGTTCCAGGAGTTGTACTGCTTTCTTTGACCGCACCAAAATCTAAGACAACGATAGAGTTATCGGCGCGGCGGACGAGTAAATTTGCGGGTTTAATGTCGCGGTGGATCAGTGGTGGGTCTTGCGTGTGGAGATAATCTAAAACATCACAAGTTTGTACCATCCAGGCGATCGCTTGTGCTGGGGTCACAGGTCCGCGTTCTAAGACACGTCTTTCGAGGTCTTGACCGTGAATTAATTCCATTGCTAAATACTTCTTACCGTCTTGTAAGAAGAAATCATAATACTTGGGAATTCCTGGATGCTGTAGAGTTGCGAGGGTACGTGCTTCGCGTTCAAATAACTCTTGCGCTTTGGCGATTTTTGCCATATCCGCGTTCATTTCTTTCAAAACGAGAAGTTGTGAATTGGCAATTGTTTTAGTTGCATCCCACGCTAAATAAGTTGTTCCCATACCGCCTTGTCCGAGGATACGTAGCACTTGATATTGCCGAATTTGCCGCACGACGGTGATAGGTTGACCGCAGCGAGTGCAAAATAGGCTGTTGGGAAGATTGCCGCTATGATCGCATTGCAAGTTAGCGGGTACAATTGTTGCTTCTAGGTGAAATAGGAGGATTGGGCCGCCGCGCGCTAGTTGAATCATCGCGTGATCGCGCACAAGACCTTGCGTCATTAAGATTCCATCAACAAAAGTGCCATTCGTACCGCGATTCGTCAGGTGCCAACGTTGAGGATCTCCAGTATGAACGCACTGCAATTCGAGGTGGTAGCGAGAAACCATTGGATCGCTCAATACAATGTCATTATCAGGAGAACGTCCAATCCGAATCCGCGACTCAGAATCAAATTGCCACTGCTGTAGTGGTGTTTTTCGTTGAGGATCTAGTAAGTACAGTGCGACCACACTAAGCCTAGTTGAGTAGATTAAATTATCGTCACGAGCATTATGCCAAAGGCATTGTAGGTTCCGAATCATCACTTGTTGGATGAACTTTTGCGCGGATGAGAATCGCGGTGATATTGTCGTGACCATTGCAATGATTTGCTAAATCGATTAAATTAGCAAGACCTTGCTCTAAACTTGCTTCTGACCTGAGCAATGGTTCTAAGTGCGTATGCCAATGATGTTCTAACAAATTATTATCCGAAAGACCATCCGAGGTAAGGATCAGTAAGGTATCTTCGTGAAGTTCAAGAAACTGAACATCAGGATTAACATAACTCGCTTCGCGTGGTCCTAAAGCTTGCGTCAGTTGGTAAGCATCAGGACGTCCATATGCAATCTCAGGTTCTACTCCGCGTAAGATTTCGCGTTGTCCGACTTCATGATCTGTCGTGATTTGTTCAAGTTCGCGCTGACGCGATAAACGATAGAGGCGACTATCACCGACATGAGCGACGGCAACTTTGGTATTGTGGATCAAAGCCATGACTAGAGTTGTTCCCATGCGTCCGACACCGGAACGCGCTTCGTGTTGATTGAGTTCATAAATTGCTTGATTGGCTAATTGTACCGCTTCGCGGATTGTAGTTTCCTCCGGTAGTTTTTCAGGTTCCCAGTGCGTTTCAAAATACTCTTTGATTGCGTGTACCGCGAGTTTGCTTGCAACTTCACCGCCAGCGTGTCCGCCCATACCATCACAAAGAATATATAACCCACGCGCTTGGAGTTGGTGATCGCTGGGAGTGTCTTGTTTATTAATTGTTGTTGCAATCCCAAAAAAATCCTCATTGTGTTCGCGTTGGCGACCGACATCCGTACTACCTGCGTCTTCGAGGCTAGATAATGTCATGGGTAACAATACTGTTGGCATATTCTCGGCAGAAATTTGAGTGTCTTTGATTTCTGCTAGCGAGTCTTGAACAATGTTTGTCGATTCGCTTTGATCTTGAACTGCGGCGATTGCTTCTAGACGCGATCGCAGTGCATCGATTGTTTGCAGTTTACTGCTTTGTAACTCGTTGAGAAGTTCAACTATTGCGATAAACTGAGTTTGTTGCGATGCTTGAAATAACTCAAACCAAATCTGTCCTAAATCTTGTAAAGTAACCTCAGTTTCCTCAGCATACAAGCGTTGTAGTGCCAAAACACCGTCTTCATCGACGCGCAAATTATTGAGTTTTAACAAGCTTTGCCGACATTGACAAGGTTCGAGTACTACCCAAAGTTGCAGCATCTCGTGCAACCAGTGCAGAATTTGTAGCAAAGAAGTATTGTCTTCTTGCCACAATGCGATCATCGGTTGCCAATCAGAACGATCCTCAATCAACACAATTTGTCCGCCATCACTTTGCCACGCATCGTAAATCGCAGGTAATGTTTGATGCAGCTGCGCTTGAAGTGTTAAATAAGTTTGCGCGATCGCTGGAATTTCTGTGACGGTGGCTGCACCCGCGAGGAGGGGTGATACTTGCAATGGTTGACAATCGAGGACGCGCAAGCAAACTTCGGTTTGATTGACTGATTCGCTTGCGGGCTGTATATCAAGAATTTGATAGCGCTGTTGTTGATCTAAAAATGCCCCAACTGTTAATTGTTGTGGTGCGAAGTCTGAATCAGCAGTTTTGTCTACAATTGTCACTGCGGTTTGGACTGTTGTCTCAGTAACGGTAGCAGTTGTCAACGGCTGCTGCAATTGTTGTGCGATCGCGAAGTAGATCTTTCCAGTAAGTGCGTTACACTTTTGGCACCGTTCTTGATTTAATGCCACAGTAGTACCGCACTCTGCACAAAATTTATGCGTCAGCGAAGTACCGCACTGTTGGCAGAATTTGTTGTTGTTGGGATTCTCAAACTGGCACTGGGGGCAAATTAGCATACTGTAGCAGGGGTCAGAGGTCAGAGGTCAGAGATTAGGGAGGGAAGATAGGGAGTTATGAGGGTAAGGCATACTTACCGTAGGTGTGGAGTTAAGAAGTTCTTTAATTCAAAACTCAACACTCAAAACTTGAATAATGTCCTAACCTTTACTTCCATTGCTATATAAATAGCTTTGAGGCACGATAGCACTTTGTAAGCAGCTACAACACATCCAACTTGCCACAATTTACTCGTCATGCCCACAATTACTAAAAACTTATATATTTAATTTATTTATTATGACCTCTACTTTGGTGCGATCGCGGCGATAAGAGTTTTAGGAGAGATTGTTGTTCTGGTGGTGTTAAATTGCGCCATTGTCCTGGTTGTAAATCGCCAAGTTTGAGATCTGCGATCGCGACTCGCACTAATCTTAAAGTCGGAAACCCTACTTTCGCCGTCATTTTCCGTACCTGACGGTTTTTACCTTCGGTGAGTGTCATTTCTAGCCAAGCGGTGGGAACATTTTTGCGAAAGCGAATCGGATGCGATCGTGGTGCAATTGCTGGTTCAGTATCGAATAAACGCACAATTGCTGGTCGTGTCTGGTAGTTATCAATCACGACTCCTTGCTGTAGTTGACGCAGCGCCGCAGCATCAGGAATTCTTTCAACTTGTACCCAATACGTGCGGGGATGCTCAAATCGTGGATGCGAGAGTCGATGTTGAAGCTGTCCGTGGTTCGTTAATAGCATCAACCCCTCGCTATCCCAATCTAAACGCCCAACAGGATACACTCCAGGAACCGCGATATAGTCCTTGAGTGTACTTCTTGCTTCGTGAGTGCGATCGGTAAATTGGCTTAAAACACCATATGGCTTATGAAATAAAATGTAGCGATACTTGCCCATAGGCTAAAGAATAGCAGAATATCTACACAATCATGGCGACGAGTGCGTTGGAATATAGATTATGAGATTACTCTACTAAGATATCAAAATTAAATGCAATAAATCAGATTTGCAATTTACGTGTTTAATATGTATTTAAATGAGCGTTGACAAACTTCTTTAATGTGCTTCGTTCTAAGAAGAAAATAATTGTTTATTAATTTATAACCCGCTGAAGTTAAATATTTATAGGCAACAGATTCAAACGTATAAATTTCGCTCTTTGACAAAGATTTTTTCCATCCATCTATGCGATCAGTTATTGCTTCTTGATCAATATTGCTATGTAAATTGCCATATCGTTCAGGAACTACATATTTTTTGTTTACCTCTAGATTTCCTTGATAAATAACACCTAAAAAATTACATAGTAATCTAACGGTTTCCTCTGGAGAATTAACTAATTCTTCATAGTATATGGTGGTTGTATCTTTTGGATATTTATTGCTAAGTTTTTTTAGTAGACTCATAGTTGTACACCAGCGCTTTGCTCCTGTATAAGGATCTGTTTCAAATGGTTTGCCAGTAGCTGAGTATATACTATTTTTTTGCGAGTTAAAAACTCCTCTTCCATCTCGGATAATTCCAATAAATTTAGAGTTTGGAAACATTGATTTCATTTTCTCAAATTCTGATAAATAGTAAATATGCTTTAATCCAAATAGTTTGGCTTTTGAAAAGTTCTTTTCTTTGTAAACTGTACATATAGATAAAATGAAATCTTTTACACTAACTGGTAAACTGGGTTGAATAAATTGAATTATTTCCTCGGCATGAATTTGCCAATCATTAAACTTTGCATCTTTATATAAGACCTTAATTATTGTCTGTAAATCTTGCTCGTTTTCTATTAGCTCTTTAGAATAGTTTGTTAAAACAACTTTAATGAAATTACTTTCTGGGGGCAAAGCTATGTTGGCAAATTTAACTAGCAAATTTGCCAGCAAAGTAGAGCCAGATCTTGGTTCAAAAACAATAAAGAAAGGACAGTTAATTAAATTATCTATGCTCATAAATGTTTATCTTAATTATTTTTTAGCAGTTACCAAGTAGCCTGTTGTTATAAAGTCTGAAGAAATAAGTTTGGATAACAACAAATTAAGAGGAATAAAAAGATAAGAAAAAATAATTAAAAATGGTGCAATTATTTTAGTAGATTTTTTCTTCTCTTTAACCAATCTTATAATCAATACATGAATAGCATCTGCCCATGAATTTCTTTCAACAATATTTAAATTCCTAAAATTCTTTAATAGTATTTTCAACCCATACTTTGTAAATCTGTAATAATCGTAAGGACGACAATGAATAGGAAAAATAAAAGGAACTGTCAAAATCAATTTACCATTTTGTTTTAATAAAGTGTAAATTTGTTCAATAGCTAAGTGAGGTGCACTAACATGTTCAAGAACTTCACAAACAACAATAAAATCAAAAAAATCCTTACAATTAAAATTGTGAGTACATATATCTCCTACAATATCGGGTTTAGTTCGCTCGTCGATATCAAAAGAAACTATTTGAAAATCATTTTTATGGGCATATTTTTTTAATAACAACCCTATATCTCCTCCTGCACCAATATTCAAAACTTTTTCTTTTGCTTGAATTTGATCGAACTCATTTTCTAAAAAGCTGTAAATGCCTTTCCGAGATATCTTCTTGGAAATGTTATTAGCATAACTATGAGAATTTGTCGATATTTTTTGAAGCATATATTAATTCCTTAATTTTGTTTTAATTTACATTGACCAGATTTAAAACCTAGCTTACTCAAAACTTAAGGATAAAAATTCGGCTAGGTAGAGTAATAATTTTCTTATAGTTTCTTTGTGAAAAACTGAAGAATACGTTCAGCACGCTGTTCCCAGGTATAGTATTGAACATCTTGAAAGGCTTGTTGTGCAAGGGATTTGCTCATTTGAGGATTAGTGAGTAATTCTTCTATGGCTTGCTTAAATGATTGAGGACAATCGGGTTCAGCTAAGAGGGCATTTTTCTTATGTTGTAGAACAGTTGTAATATTTGGTAGGGCAGAAGCAACGATAGGTCTATGTGTTGCCATATATTCAAACAACTTGAGTGGTGAAGTTGTCATCGACCAAACATGCTTGCCACTATTTGGCAAGATCAAAACATCACTGGCATATAGATAAGTCGGGAGTTGAGTTTGAGGTACGTGTCCAATAATTTTTACATTAAAAAGGCGACCGCGTTGACATACTTTTCGGGCTTGTTCAATATCATGTTGCCAGCCTCCTAATAATAGAAATAAACAGTTTGGCATCAACCGCGCAACCTGATAAATCGTTGGTATTCCTTTAAAGTCATACAAATGACCTGCATAGACTACTATTGGTATACTTAAAGAAAGTTGTAATTTTTGCCGAGCTTCTTCTTTTAATTGATAAGGAAGAAAATGTGTTAAATCAACACCATCATGCTCAACTATTACTTTTTCCAGAGGAAGCCCTGCTGTAACATATTCGCTTGCTAATTGTTGAGAGATAGTCACAATTCCTAGAAAATTGCGTTTCGTAAAGGTTTGTTTTGGGAAAAAGTCATCTTTTACAGGCAGATGCCATTCGTATAAAACATTCAAGCCTAAACTTAGTGCATTTTTTGCTGCTTGCTTTGACCTAGTATAAATTAAATCAGGAGATTTCATGGCAGCATAGAATGCTGCCCAACGCGAGAAATGCTGACTGCGAAACTTGTTGCGATATTTTCGGGGAAATGGATAACTATTTCTACAAAGTAAAGGTAGTTGCGTAATTTTATATTCTTTTGTTAATCCGTACCAATTCTGAAAATCAAACTTATTGTTTTGCACAAGTGACCATAAGTCACCTAAGGTAATGAGTTCAAAGTCTTCAACCTTTTGAGCAAAAGCTTGAGCCATTTTGGCAACTTGTATAGAGTTTGCTTCTTGCGAGGGTAAGTTACCTTCTGAAATGTAGATTATTTTCAAAATTCTCTCCGAATAATCGAGCCAAACTTTTTTTGATAACTATCGTTAATCAGTGACTCAAATATTTTGTTTAAAACTTTGATATTTTGACTTATACAGAGTAATCATTCTTTCTTGCATAAATACCAAATGAACCACTAGTTTTTAAACGGTGTTTAAAAGCAAAGTTATTACCCCAACGTAGGCGTAAGAATGCATCAAATAAATCTTGTAGCTTATAAGTATATTTTTTAAATTTTCTTAAATTTAGAGCATGCGAAGATATACTTGGGATAAATCCCCAGCCAGACCATAAATCTTCTAATGTAAGTCCTGCTGAATTGCAGAGTATGAAAAACCCATTTGGTGTAAAGTGAAAACAAGACTGATCGTGCCAACTCTCCCAAAAACTACCTGAAGCAATTAAAGCCCCACCAGGCTTTAAAACGCGGCTAATTTCAGCAAAAGCAATAAATGGATTATAAAAATGCTCTATAGTAGCTGTCGTCAAAATGAAATCAAAACTAGAATCTTTAAAAGGAAGACGGTGTGCATCAACTAAAATATCTGCTTCAGGCGATGAGTAATCTACTGAGATTACATTTTCAATTCCTACAGAGTTAAGATAACTTCTATTACCACCAGAGCCACATCCAAGATCTAAAGCTTTTATATTTGACCCCAATTCACTTCTAATTTGAGCAATATAATATAATATCTCTTTCTGCAATTTTGTTTGATATTTATCTCTAATCTCCTCACGCGATATGCATTTGTATTCTACTCTTGTTGCATAACCAAGGTTTTTAATTTGTTGTTCGCTCAAAAAAGGTTGTGGTATCTGAAACTCAATGCTAACTTGAGATTTATGACTAAGACAACGAAAATCTAGGTTATTAGGCTTTGAATCAACTTCAGCTTGATAATATTTTGTGTTGCAAACTTTACAAATTAATCCTTGAGGCTGTAGTATGAGTTCACCTTTGTCAAGTGGGCAAACCAATACTTCATCTATTAGCCTCAAACTTGAATCGTAAGAATATTTGTTTGATGAGTGTAATCCGCTAGTTGTATCTTCTAATTTTTTTTGAGTAATATGTGCTGTCATTCTAGCTCTCCTATTTTAGGGATAAACTGAGTAATTTATTTTTGTCAATGTACAAAAGCAAATTAAATATGAGTACGTACCTACTGTTTTCAAAGCTAGATTGTTACATTCTGCTGAAAATCAGTAGTTTATTTTGTTTATCAAAATGTGTTGGAACTATTTAGTATTTTTTTATTATTTACTAGAATGTTCTTTCATCATTTGAACTACCAGATGCTGTAATTTATCAATCTTGACTACTAATCCTTTAAACTTTTCACTATACTGATTGTTTATCTCTGGTTCTGATAGCAAACATCCATACTGAAAACCTAATGCTTGCGTTAATAAGAAATAAAAAGGAGCAACCATTGAACCGAAAAGTTCGATAACGATTAATTTCTGCGCAAATACTATATTTGTCAGACCAGCACCATGAGCAGCGACTACTATTTCTGCCTGTGAAAAGAGGGCTACCTGGTCAGTAAAGCTCATATTCTCTAAAGTGTATGACACAAAGCCGAGCGGAGTTAGAGCCGTTAAAACTTCCTCTTCGTTAATAACTTGACGACCTGCACTTTTTGGGCGTGATATATATATTCTTGAAGAGTAAGACTTTTTATCCTGTGATTTAGGAAGATTGCTGAGTACGCGCTGACGTAGCCAGTGACACGCTACTGGTGATATAAGGCTTTTCTCTCTACGGAAAGAAGATACTACTAGTCTTTTGATGTTGATACCAAATCCATTCCAGTAGATATAATCTTCAGGCTTGTATCCCAAAAGTTTCAGGGACTCTATCTTCCAAGCTGGAGGATTTGAATCAATAATTAAAAGTGGTTTTCTTCCTGTTTGTGCATGGTAATATTCAATTCCTTCAAGTCTAAGTAAACAATCTACTATCCAATGAAAATAGTTGCGGTTGTAAATATTGACTAAAGAACTAGCTGTATCTATTTGAGGAATTTTGTGACGAATTAATTTTCTTGAAAGTATAGTATTGATGGGTAAAGTTTTACTCAAGCGATTTGGAGAAACTGTTTCTGAAATAACATGACCACTTTTGTTAAAGCCCACAGCTGTAGAGCCAACAAGCGTGGCTTCTGTAAATTCAGATATAAATGGCTTTTGTAATGTAAATTTACCAATGTGATTCGTCATTAGCTTTGGTAAAATATCTGAACCTTCAACTGGTTCTCTAGCTACGATTGTTTCTCCTACGCCAAACCTAATAACGTTGTATTTACTACTTTTTTCTATTATTTTTTCTTTTGAAATTGTCTGTAAACCAAGGTTTGTTGTAGCAAAAGAAAACATCCATTGACGTAAGGGATAGTTAACCATTCCAGGCAAGGCTCGAAAGCGATCGCCTACGATTTTTCGCTTGATATCTTTTGGTTGAAATATTAACACTTCCTCACCTCTCTATAACTACAAGTTTTACATCTTACGATAATCTTAAATGAGGGTAAAAACAAACATATTTAATCATGCCTAAAATATAGGAAAATACACGTATGCAAAATGCATAAAATTCTTTGTGTATTGTAAAAGTAATTTTTTAGGTTTTATTCCGTTTCTTCTATTCTCTGACTTTAATCAACATTTGTCTACATATAAAAAGTTGGGTTTATTCAGGAATAGTAGATGACAAAACTATTTTACATAGAACTTAGTTTGATACACCTGAACTTTTCTATAATTGCATAAAATCGACTTTTCATAGAATATTAAGTAGGTATTCAAGTTAGTGTTAACTATTTTGTAGATGAAGCAAATGAAAAGTTTATCAAGTTTGGTTTATCTGTCAAAAGGCAATTTGCCATCAAAAATGGCTCATACAATACAAGTAGCTAAAATGGCACAAGCCTTTTCGCAAAATATTGAAGATTTTGAATTGGTGACTTCTGGAGATATTTTGTCAGCTATTCAAGGAATGAATTCAGATTTTCAAACATGGTATGGATTGCATCATAAATTTAAGCTTGTACGCTTACCAATGCACTTCAAAATTAAGTATCCATTTCCTTATAATTATGAAAATGAAATTTTCTACAAGCTAGCAATTTTATATGCTTGTTTGAAGTCTCCATCGGTTGTGTATACTCGTACTCCTACTATCGCTGCGCTTTTGTTAAAAATTGGCGTACCTGTTTTATGGGAATGGCACGAACCAATACCTGAAGGAACTACTTCTTTTTATCAAGCACTTTTAAATAACAAAAAATTGCTTGGTATTGTGACGACCTTGCCTCAGTTAGCTGAAAACTATATTCAGCATGGATTTCTAAGAAGTAAAATACTAGTTGCACCTAATGCAGTTGATCTGAAAAATTTTCTACCATATCAAGATAAACAACTAGCCCGAAAGAAACTATCTATCTGCCAAAAACATAAAATAGTTCTGTACTCAGGACATTTGTATGAATATAAAGGGATTCCAACAATTTTAGAAACTGCCCGTCTTCTACCAGATTATAAATTTGTACTTGTGGGCGGTTGGGCTGATGATATTCAAAGAGTACAAGCAGATTACAAAAAGATTGGTTTAAGCAATATAATACTCGTTGGTCACGTCAATCAGACGAAGTTAGCTTCCTATTTATATGCAGCAGATGTCCTAATTCTGCCTACAAGTAAGTACTGGAATTTAGCGGGAGCTACTTGTCCGCTTAAGCTCTTTGATTACATGGTTTCTCGAAGACCAATTGTAGCTTCAGCCTTACCAACAATCATGACAGTAGCAAGAGATAAACAGAATGCTCTTTTGGCAGAGCCAGATAATCCTATTTCCTTTAAAGAAGCTATATTGGCATTATTTGAAAATCCTGTGCTAGCTAATGCTATTGCTGAGTGTGCTTTTCAAGAGGTGCAAAACTTCACTTGGGATAATAGAGCAAAGCGAGTTCTGCAATTTGGAGCAGAAAGATTACAAGCAGCAGATGAAGATGTAGTTTCTTATAGAATGGGTTTAATGAAATATATTAAACAAAAAGTTTTTTCACGGGTAGATAATTATCTACCTTCACTACAATCATCGCAAGCAAGGTAATTTTAACTAGTGTATTCTTATCCTCTAACTCATTTTCTACTGTGGACACATATCTCTAATATCAACTCCAAAAACCTGCTTTTGCTCCTCAACCTCTGCCATCTCAGCGCTACGTGTTTCAACTTTTGCCAAGCCTCTCCAATTTTGGGGGGCTTCTCGCTATCTTAAACTTGAGTTATAGGATTGATATGTAGTATATTGTACCTAACCTTAGGAAAGGAATTTATGGTGAGGGCGATGGTCGCTTGCTGAGAAGCATATCTTTAGATTGAATCTACAGACTATCAGTATTGTTGCTATTAGTTAATAGTTAGTAGAAAAGTTACTAATCTATTCATGTTCTATCTTAAGCATCATTCATCAATCAAAAACGTTTAATAAGGGCTTGGTTGTTCCAAACCCTTATTGCTGTTGATGTTTTATGTCCGTTTGATTGGATAGCGGGCTACGATCGCTCGACTGCTCCCAACGCTTTTAAAGCTGCTTTTTGAGCATCGGTTAAACCTTCAATATCAGTAATGTTCATATCTTCGTAAGGTCTAGCAGTTCTTAACGTTTTCTGGCATTCTCCGGTGTTGACGTGCCAAAGCTTGATTGTTTCATCTTGGCTACTACTTGCGATTAAACCATCAGAACTAAAAGCGATCGCACGCACCCAACTTTTATGTCCTTGTAACGCGTTTAGACATTCACCGGTTTTGACATCCCATAGTTTCACACTATGATGATCACCATTCGTTGCTAGTATCTGACCATCGGGACTAAACGCAATTGTCCAAATCGTACTAGTATCTACTTGGAACGACTGCAAACATTGACCTGTATGAACATCCCAAACTTTGACGATTCCATCATCACTACCGCTTGCTAAGCTTTGATTATCAGGACTTAAGACAACAACCTTGATATCACTGGTGTGTTCGCATAAGGTTTGGTAGCACTGTTTAGTAGAAACGTGCCAAAGTCTTATAGTTCGATCTTTGCTACCACTGATGATCACTTGACCATCGGAACTTAGCGCAACGGTACGTACCTGGCTAGGATGGTGCATTGTACTCAAGCATTCGCCGGTTGTAGCATCCCACAACTTTACAGTGCAATCATCACTACCACTAATAATTGTCGAATTATCGGGATGAAATGCTACCGATCGCACTTGGTTTTGATGTCCATATAAGGTTGTCAGACATTCACCTGTACTCACTGACCAAAGTTTTAGTGTTTGGTCGTTACTCGCACTCGCTAATGTTTGACAGTCTGGGCTAAAAGCAACCGATTGTACTCGCCCAGTATGACCTTGCACTGTTCGGATTTCGCCATCGTGAGGATTCCACAACCTTACAGATGCATCGTTGTTACCACTCGCGATTAACCCATCAGCACTAAAAGCAAGCGATACAGCCCAATTTGCATATGCGCGTAGCGTTTTAATGCATTCACCAGTACTAAGTTCCCAGATTTTGATCGCTTGGTCATTACTACTACTAGCCAGCGTTTGACCATCAGGATTGAACGTAACTGCGCGGATTTGCCCTGTGTGTCCTTTGAGTGTTGTCAATTCGCCGGTGCTGAGTGACCAAAGTTTAATGGTGCGATCGCTACTACCACTTGCTAATGTTTGACCGTCTGGGCTAAATGCCACCGCTTGAACTTCACTAGTATGTTCGTCTAATGTCTTAAGACATTCACCCGTACTCACCGACCAAAGTTTAATGGTGCGATCGCTACTACCACTCGCTAAAGTTTGACTATCCGGACTAAACGCCACTGTCAAAATCGCGCTGGTATGCTGGTGTAATGTTGCCAGACGTCTTTGTGAGCTAATCGACCATAACTCGATTGTGCCAGTGTTGCTACCACTAACGAGAATTTCACCGTTAGGACTAAACGCCAAGGAGGTTATATGGCTTGTTCCTCCGCGCCAAGTGGTAATCGATTCGCCAGTATCAGTAGACCATAATTTAATGGTGCCATCACAACTTGCACTTGCAAGCATTTGACTATCCGAACTCACCGCAACTGTGCCAACGGGATGACGATGTCCGTGCAAAGATTTAATGCATTGACCAGTATTGACATCACCTAGCTTGACTATGCAATCGCTAGCACAAACGAGCGTTTGTCCATCTGGACTCAAAGTTGCGATGCGCAACCAAGAATTGTATCCTTTACTCAGGTGCCGTAGCTTCATTTGCGGAACGTGCCAGATATATGTTGCCCCACTTGTATTGACTGCACTCAAGAATTGTCCATTAGAACTATATGCGATCGCTACAATACTACCAAAATTCGCCAAAAAGACTGATTTATCTAAATCTGATGATGCCAAGTTCACCTGATGTAAATCGCCATCAAGACGCGCTTGCCAGATTTTGAGGTGTGAAAAGTCATAGCCTTTAAGATCGACCTGCATATGGCGAAGGAGATTCAAAATATTACCACTGGCATAACCAGGTTGCAGTGGGGATCGTTGCAAGTTCTTGATAATTTTGTTGAGGTGATTAGCAATACTCTTGCGACTTCCCATATCAGCAAAAAGCTGATTAACTATCGGTTGCAGGATGTAGCGTGTTTGTGCATTTCTAATATACTCTTTAGCAGAAGCCTTGACTAAAGCGTGACTTTTGAAAAGCGCTAATTCTTGTGTTTTCAATTCTAAACAGATTTGCTTAATAAAACGGTCGGTGACGTATTCAGCGATCGCCGGTTGCTGCGTAAACAGTCCTGACGTTTTTTCAATCAGCGCGCGTTGCCGCAGCGACTCTAAAGCCTCGGCTAATTCTAACGGGTGTACTTCTTGGAGAATATCTTCGGCTAATTCTCGCAATGACACTGGTTCGCGGTTAATTGCTAACCAGTACATAATACCTTGCTCCATCTGTGAGAGACACTCAAAATCTTGATCGAATAGATTTTTAATATTGCTAAAGACTGTTTTCCCTGATTTTAAGAATTCTGTAATATCGCGATCAAAAACATCTTGAACAATCGGAGCAACCATCTTTAGTAATAGAGGGTTACCACCATAAATATTCATAATTTTTGCATAGATTTCCCTCGTTCCATGTAATTGGCTATCTTTTAAAATTTGCTGTCCTTCTTCTAGATTTAAGCCACTTAGTTGTAAGCTTTTTAAGCGATGTTCGCCTTCTTTAAGATAAAAATCTCTTGGCTTCTCGCGGCTAGTTAACAATAAACAACTTTGATGCGCTGTTTCGCCTATGCACCGAATCAACTGCGAGTAGCCTTCGTATTCTCGGTGAAATTGTTCCTGATCTCGATGACGTAGAATCGCATCTAAACCATCTAGAATAAGTAGACAGCGATGTTTGCGTAGATAATCAAGTAGGCGTAGCGATCGCAAACTAATATTTTCTGGTAGATCAATCTCTGTGTTTTGTGAAAGAAAGTAGATGAGTTCTGCCAAAATATCTTTAATTGGCGGAGCTTGGTCTAAAGAGCGCCAGATAACGTACTCAAAGTTGTTTTGAATCTGTTGAGCTAATTTAACTGATAAGGCTGTTTTCCCAATACCTGCCATGCCTAAAATAGTGACGACACGACAGCGATCGCTGACAATCCATTGCTCTAATACAACCATCTCTTGGGTACGACCATAGAAGATTGCGACATCAGCTGCTTCTCCCCAATCCCTGCAAGTGTCAGTAATTTTTTTCGTTGGAGGCAGTGTCGATTTTGCTTCTTCTAGTTTTCGTTGCAGAGCAGTGCGAAAATTCTTTTTACTAACTTTTTCCCCTAAAGCATCAGAGAGAATTTTCCATAATCTAGGTCCAACATCGCGTTTCAAGTAGTTATCGCTGTATCCTTCTTTGTCAGCAATTTCTTCATAGGTATAACCTAGCCACGCACCTTTAAGAATAATTTTTTGAATATCTGTTAAGTAACTACCTTTTACAGCATAAACAGCATTGTCTGCGGCTTTAAATTCTTCTTTTTTATCTAAATCTAAGTCAGATTCCGAATAGTTCATCTTTACCTCTATCTGCCTAAAGTTTGTTCCTTTTCTGAAGAAAAATAAATGTTTTTTCTTCGGCTTAGTAAAATTAGAATGCTAAATAAAAATTAGATTATTTAGTGTTAGGGAATATTTTCTCCGCTATCGGAAGGACGATATTTTACGGGAAGCTGCAAAGCATTAAATCATACTTTAGTAAACAAGAATATAGCAAATCTGTTCTTTTGGAAACAATTAGTAAGTAATTTCGCTTAAATTCATAAAAAAACTCACATTTCCCAGAACTTAGCAGTTGTATTGCTGCAAAATCCTCAAGCAATTAATCATAACTCTTCCTTTTATTTTGTTCTTTAGAAGTTTTGTACTTGATTATCAGAGTTTATTAAGTGGATTTCCAGAACTTTATTGACTAGCCATATTTTAAAAATTGATACATAAGAAAGTAAGTGTTTACAAAAAAGAAGCTCAATGTATCCCCCATATTCAGAAAATAAAGCTATGACTAATGGTTACGGACGACACAATCCTGATGCAACCAGTCGCCCTACCTTTTACATGTCAGAAGAATTACTAAGAGCTATCCAAATTCAAGCACAGCGCGAACGCAATTCTCGGTCTGGATTTATATCTGGTTTGTTAAGTTTTCTGCTTCTATCACCCATTGGTCAACAATTACGAGAAAATGCTCGTATTAATAACCGCACTTTGGCTCAAGAGTTAGAGCAATCTTTAGCTTTACTACAACAACAGATACCCCTTGACCAAGTCAACCAGCTTGCTGCTGCAAGCCAGCGATCGCAAATAGAAATGCTTACTTATTTAGTTTTACTAGGATTACAAACATATTCCAGAGAGTAATGCTTGATTATTAATAGGTATGAGTTATCCCTAAAAGATAACTAATTAGCTATGAAATCATGCCTAACTCACAGATGTATTCCAATAATGAAGTAGTTGAATTATTGAAATGAAATAACAACATATCATCAAGATATTATTAGGTGAGAATTGAGTTGATTTTAAAGGTAGAGGTTTCATAGAGCTTGAGAGATTGAGTAGAAAATAGGTTTACTACAGCCAAAGTTCTTACATCTAGCAGACAAATCAAGCAGGGTACTTAGCTACGAAGTGCTATAGAATCCATTTTCCTAAAGTTAAGATCTACGTTGTCAGATTAGCTGAAGTTATCGGTAAGCTTTATCTAATCTACTACTTCTATCCAAATCAAGGCGGAAAGAACAACTCGAAGGAAGACATTTATGCAATCCTACCATTACTACATTCAACTCACTCACCACCATCTAAACTACCGTTATGTTAATTATCTCTTAATGTCAGTGATCTACATCACAAAAGTAAAGTATGATAACTAGATACACGCATGTTTTGAAGAAACTGACTAAGTAGAAATCTACTTTCTTAAAGAACCCTAATTAGATAATGTAGATAGTTGTATTGAGACTTGCATATATTTTTTTCCAAAATAGTTTCCGAGCCAAGCTAATAAGTACTACATTAAGCTGTACTGCATTTCTAAGCATGTTATCTAGAAAACTTTTCCGTAGATTTAATAAAAATTAATCAATTTCTAATATTTTTACTTTAAAATGATAAAAACTTGATACTCATATAGTTAGCATAGATGTCAAAACTGACAGCAATAACATTGATAACATCTATAAGATTTTGGGCAATTGAATGTATTAAAAGCTTCGTAATATTTAATGATAGCTTTTTAATAAAAGAGCTTACTACATCAATATACTTTCTTTTTCATTATATAACTATATCAGTTTCGCTTAGCATTTATGCTGTATTAGTTATAGTATAAAGTAGTGAATTTATATATTCACTTTGTTTTCATAAGAAGCTCTATTGAGGGAGTTGTATAAATTAAGATTTGGCACATATCTACAGATAGATAGAAATGACAAGACAATGTTAGCAATTAACACTTGTATAAAAAAGAAATAAACTATTTGATACATACTCTACCAGGAAAACGAATTGTAACTCAATAAGAGAGCTTACAATACTGAATTAAATAGCACAATAATTTCTAGCAGTTCTCTCACATATATATCTATGTTTGTCTCTTCAGTGGTTTAAAGTACGTCTTAAGTTCAGCAATCTAAAAACAACCAACCTCTGAACTTCTCTGTATAGACAATTATTTATTATTAGTAGAACATATAAAAACTAACGAATTGAGTTATGTTTATTGAGCAAGCTGTAGTGAATCTACTGCACTCGTAACATCACCATAAATTCAGTTTTATATTTCATTCCTATTTCATCAGCAATTTGGCTGGGTAGCAAACAATGAAAGTTATACTCGTTTGCTCTACTGGGGGACATTTTCAGGCAATGCAAAACTTATATCCTTTTTGGAGAAATCATCAGCGGATCTGGGTGACGTTTTATAGTGAGAATACCAAAGCAACTCTAGATGCAGAAACAGTGTATTGGGCGTGGAGTCCTACAAATCGCAATTTAGTCAATTTGGTACGCAATGTTTTTTTAGCCTGGCAAGTTCTTTCTCAGGAGACACCACATTTAGTTATTTCTACAGGTGCAGGAGTAGCAGTACCTTTTTTGATTTTAGCAAAGCTGTTAGGTAGTCAAACAGTTTTTATCGAGTCTATTACACGAGTAAAGCAATTGAGCTTATCTGCTAGATTAGCTTTACCATTTCTAGATACTTTATATGTACATTGGCCACAATTGCAAGCACGGTATCCAAGAGCAGAAATAATAAGTTCTTGAGTAGGAATTTCTCCTTTCATATCTACTACTATGATTCTTGTCACCGTTGGTACTGAACAATTTCCTTTTAACCGCTTAATGTCATGGATTCAAGTCATGACCAAGCGTGGGTTTATATCTGAAGAAGTTGTAGTTCAGTATGGTAGTTCTACTACTGTACCTACTGGAGTTAAGAGTTATCCTTTGCTAGCACCAGAACAGTTTCAGGCGCTTACGAAACAAGCCCGTATAATTATAGGACATTGCGGAGAAGGTACTATTCTTCTCTTATCTGCTACTGCTAAACCATATATTTTAGTGCCTCGAAGCCAAAAGTTTAAAGAACATATTGACGATCATCAAATTGAGCTAGCAGAAGCTCTTGCTCAATTCAATGTTCCTATTGCTTGGTCTCCAGGTGATTTAGTAAGATTTTTAGCTTTACCTCGAATAGTTCCTGTAACACTCATTTCAGCTACAACTATTTGTGCTCGTCTGCATGACCGTTTTAAATAATGAAAAAGCTATATTTAGCCAAACAAATAGTGAGTTTTTCAGATTGAATTAAACTAAACTTTTTAAGGAAATATCTATGGTTTTAGAAACACCTCTATTAAGTAAAGATGTGCATTTATCAATTTTGAATAAGGTTCCTTTAGTTCAGCTACCTGTCAACTTAAATTTAGCTTGTGCTGTCAATTTAGAAAAAGTGTTTCAACACCTTTTGCTGCATACCCCAAAACATATTATCCTTGACTGTAGCCAAACCACCTTTATTGATAGTAGTGGTATAGGCTTACTAATTCAAATTCTCCAGAAAGCTCAATACCAAAATACTAATATAATAATTTGGAGTATTGACTCACACATTAAGACAGCGTTAATTGCTGCTGGAATTCAACCAATATTTTTTGATACTGAAAGTAATGCTATTTCCTTAATTGAGCGCAAAAAGATAAAAAATCCGCTAGTAAAGGTTCATCTGTCAGTTAATTCTAGGCTTAAAAGAGCAATAGATATCATAGGAGCAATAGTTGGCTTAGGGGTAGTATTAGCTCTATTCATACCTATCGCGATCGCGATCAAACTTGATAGCCCTGGTCCTATTTTTTTTAGTCAAACCCGCTGTGGTTTACTAGGAAGACGTTTTCGCATCTGGAAATTCCGGTCGATGGTTGTCAATGCTGAAGATTTGAAAAAGCAAGTTGAAAATCAAGTCAAAGGTCCTTTTTTTAAAAGCAAAAGTGATCCAAGGATTACGCGGGTTGGTAATTTTTTGAGGCGAACAAGCTTAGATGAAATTCCTCAGTTTTGGAATGTTCTTAAAGGAGATATGAGTTTGGTAGGCACTCGACCTCCTACCTGTGACGAAGTAGATCAATATACTGTGCAGATGTGGCAGCGTCTTAATGTTAAACCAGGTATCACTGGTCAATGGCAAACTAATGGTCGTTCAGAAATCTGTGATTTTAATGACGTATTAGAACTAGATTTAGATTATCAAAAAAAATGGAGTATTCTCTATGACATTAAGCTGATATTGAAAACATTATTAGTTGTTTTTCAAGAGAAAAGTAGTGCTATGTAGAACAATCTTTGTGTGCGCGATAGACCTAGTTTTTCAGAAACATTATTAAACCAGCAAGCTTTATGCCAAAAGTATCAGTTATCATTCCAGTTTATAATGTTGAAAAGTTTATTGCTGCTACAGTATCTTCAGTGCTAGCGCAAACTTATACAGACTTTGAACTTCTAATCGTTGATGATGAATCTCCGGATCAGAGTATAAAAATTTGTCAACAGTTTAGAGACTCCAGAATTAAAATTATTCATCAGAAAAATCGGGGTTTAGCTGGAGCAAGAAACACTGGTATTTATCATGCACAAGGAGAATATCTAGCTTTTTTAGATGGAGACGATTTATGGTTGCCAGAAAAGTTAGAACAACATGTGAGCCATTTAGAGAATTCTCCTTCTGTTGGAGTAAGCTTTAGCTGCTCTGTCTTTATAGATGAAACAGGGCAGTATTTAGGTGTTTATCAAATTCCTAAGAAGCTACAAGGAATTACACCATCATATATCCTTTGCCGTAACCCGATTGGAAATGGCTCTGCACCTGTCATCCGAAAACAAGTGTTTGAAGCAATTAAGTTTTTTAAGCAGCAAGGCGATCAAGGAGAAAGTTGTTATTTTGATCCTCAATGCCGACGTTCAGAGGATGTTGAATGTTGGCTACGTATTGCAGTTCAAACCTTCTGGCAATTTGAAGGGATTCCAGAAGCTTTAACGTTATATAGAATCAATTCCTCTGGGTTGTCAGCGAATTGGGTAGAACAGTTTAAGTCTTGGCAACAAGCCATTGAAAAAATACGTACTTTTGCCCCAGAGTTAATTTCTCAATGGGAAAAGCCCGCTAAAGCCTACCAATTGCGTTACTTGGCACGTAGAGCCATCACCCTGCGATCGCCATCCATAGCAGTAAAGCTAATTAATCATTCTGTGGCTACGTACTGGCGTATTTTATTCGAGGAACCACGCCGAACACTCCTCACTTTGGCAGCAGCCTATTTTCTTTTCCTGTTCCCAGATTTTATTTATAACTCCACAGAAACTATAGCTTTAAAACTAATCAAAATTACACATAAATGGTATTTCTTTAAGCAAGAATCATTTGTAAAAACGTCAATTTCAAGCTAAGTTTTTAAATAGTTAATTAGAATAAAAAACTGCTTTGTATAAAGTATGCCTAAACTATCCGTTATTATTCCTGTTTATAATGGCGAAAAAACTATACTAAAAACTGTTGAATCGGTTCAAAAGCAAACATTTTTTAATTTTGAACTGATTGTCATTAACGACGGTTCAACAGATTCTACATTAGAGCTACTAGCCCACCTACGCGAACCACGCATGAAAGTGTTGTCCTATGAAAACGGTGGATTGCCTGTAGCCCGAAATCGAGGTATCGCCAATGCAACAGGGGAATTTATTACATTTATTGATGCTGACGACTTATGGACGCCTAATAAATTAGAGTTGCAATTAGCTGTTTTACAACAGCATCCAGATGCTGATGCAGTTTATAGCTGGACACTGTATTTAAACGAAGAAGGTACAGCTTTTCATCAAGGAGAGCAACTGTATTTTCAGGGCAATGTTTTACCTCAATTGTTGTTGAGTAATTTTATTGCGAGTGGTTCTAATATAATGATACGCAAACAGGCGATCGCATCCGTAGGATACTTCGATCCAACATTACGCTCTTGCGAAGATTGGGATTATTGGCTACGTTTAGCCGCTCACTGTGCTTTTGTTGTCGTACCTAAGTATCAAATTATTTATCGCCAATCTACCACTGCCATGTCATCTAAAGTTGAAGTCATGGAAAAACATCTTTTGATTGTTCATGAACGTGGATTTCGCCTAGCGACTTCAGAATTACAATTTCTGAAGAATCAGAGTTTAGCCAATATCTATGAGTTTTTAGCTCACTTATGCTTGAATTACATTTCCGGCACTAATGGAGCTAAACAAGCATATCAAAAACTTCGGCAAGCAATTGTTTTACAGCCTTCACTATTGTTAACAAAAAAAACACAAGTACTACTCATGAAAATTGGCTTAATACTGCTATTCTCGCCAAAGCTTTCTGAAAGAATATTACAGGAAGTTAAGACACTTCGAGCTAAAAATCTTGAATCCATTAACACCTACTCATAGCTTAAGTTTATCCATATTCCTTCCAAGCAATATATGACGGTGAATACTTAATGGATATTTAACAGCGAGTTGCAAATGAAAAAAATTTCAGTAATCATTCCGGTTTATCAAGTAGAAAAGTATATAGAAAAAACAATAACTTCTGTTTTTACACAAACTTATCAGAATTTTGAAGTTATCGTTGTTGATGATGGTTCGCGCGATCGCACTCAAGAAATTTGCCAGCAGTTCACAGACAAGCGAGTTAAAATTATTAGTCAAGAAAATGGAGGTCCATCTAAAGCCCTTAATACTGGTATTCGTTATGCTCAAGGAGAGTATCTAGCTTTTCTTGACGGCGATGATCTGTGGCTACCAGAAAAGCTTGCTAAGCACATTGCTCACTTAGAAAGCTCTTTAGATGTTGGAGTTAGCTTCAGTCGATCAGCATTCATTAATGAAACTGGGCAACTTTTAGGGAGCTATCAAACGCCAAAACTCAAAAATATTACGGTGTCCGACTTACTATGTAGTAACCCTCTTGGCAATGGATCATCCGCAGTATTTCGCCGCGAAACACTAGAAGCAATTAAATTTAAAAGCAATTTCGCTAATTCCTTAGAAAACTGTTATTTCGAGGAACGTAACCGCGCATCGCAAGATAATGAAATTTTACTGCGGATCGGACTTTTAACGTCTTGGAAAATTGAAGGCATATCTGAAGTGCTTACTCTCTATCGGGTGAAACCTGGGGGAATTTCTGCTAATTTCTTGCGAACTGTTGAAGTTTGGGATGAAGTTCTTGCGCGATCGCGCCATCTTGCACCAGAAATCATTGCTAAATGGGAAAAGAAATCTAAGGCATATCAACTGAGAATAACAGCACGTACAGCAGTTCGGATGCAATCAGGTGCTGTAGCTGTGCAATTATTAAACAAATCCTTGCTAACTTACTGGCGCATACTTATTGAGGAGCCGCAACGTATGTTTTTAACATATATAGCTGCCTATTCACTCTGGCTCCTACCGTTGCCATTAAATCGCCTGCTAGAAAAGCTGGTTTTACAACGAATCAAAGTTACTCAAAATCCTATACTTCAAGATTATCCAGGTCGCTAGCGCATTAGATCCATTGTTTAAATTTCCACAAACTAGTTAAGCTATAAACCCAGACTGATCCTAAATCTAAGATACCTTGCTTAAAGCTTTGAGCTAATACCATAACTTAATTTGTTATTCCTGCACAATATAGTGTTCATTATGCAAGTCAATAAAATTAAAGTACTTTATATCGCTGGCTATTCATTTAGTGGCAGTACTATCCTTGCTAATATCTTAGGAGAAATTGAAAGTTTCTTTTCAGCGGGAGAATTACGTTGTATTTGGGAGGAAAATTTAATAAAGAACTTTCGATGTGGATGTGGAAGTAGATTCCATGACTGTAGTTTTTGGCAAGAAGTTTTTAATAAATATCCTGGAGGTATGCAGCACATTAATGCTCAAGAAATAGTAGGGTTGCAAGAGAAACGCAAGCATTTCCCTTTCATGCTGCTTCCTGGAAATAAACAAGTATTAAAACCAAGGTTTAAAAAATATTTGTCAAGTATTGAGAAACTATATCAAGCAATTCAGTCAACTACTGGCAGTAAAGTTATCGTTGATTCTTCCAAATCTCCTTTATATAGTTACACGCTTAGTATGCTGCCGACAATTGATTTATATATTGTTCATCTCGTTCGCGATCCTCGTGCGGTGCAGTATTCATGTATAAAACGCAAACTGCGTAAAAAACATCGTTGGGAAGAGCATAGTATTGTTGAGGGTTGTCTTACTTGGAATGCTTGCAACTCAGCAGTAGAGTTATTTTGGCGTTCCTCTCTAAATCACTACCTAAGATTGCACTATGAAGATTTTATCCAAAGACCAAAAGTAGCTTTACAACAGATTCTTCAGTTAGTTCAGGAGGATGTAACACAATTACCTATCAAAGGAAAAAATATAGTAAATCTTACAACTAATCACACAGCAATAGGAAACAATAATCGGTTCAACGCTGGAGCTACTCAGCTTAAAATAGATGAACAATGGAAAGAAAAAATGAGTGTCGAAGATCGGCAAATTGTGACTAATTTAACATTGCCTTGGCTTTTATATTATGGTTATTTAAATAAAAATAAATTCACTTCAAATTACCTTAAAATCACCTAAGAAATAATTAGGCATGGGGGCATACTATGCTCAATATAAGTTGGTCGCCTTGTATAAAAAGCAAAAAATTTTGGATTTTTTTTTCTATAGGTTTATTATTTGTAGGAATATTAACACTTAATTCATCACCTACCTTAGGTGTGAAAGAGGAGCGCTTTTCTCGCCTTACTCAAGGTATTAATCTTTCACATTGGTTTGCTCAAGCTCCTTTAACTCATAAAAACTTTCAAACCCGTGTCTCTGTTCAAGATATACAGCAAATAAAAAAGATGGGATTTAGGCATGTGCGTGTACCTATAGATCCCAACGTCTTATTTAATGAAAAGCAGGCAGAAAAACTCAATCAAGATAATTTAAAAGACTTTGATAGAGCATTGGATATGATTCTGGCAGAAAATCTTGGAGTAATTGTAGATATTCATCCACAAGCTCGATTTAAGCAACGCCTCTATAATGACGTTATCTTTGTAAATAATGTAGCTAAATTTTGGAAATCGTTGGCGCAGCATTTGAGTACAAGAGATCCGGAACTTGTTTTCTTGGAAGTACTTAATGAACCAGATGTCAAAGATCCTAAAGTTTGGTATGGTATTCAACCCAAACTACTAGCAGCAATGCGCTCTGGTGCGCCTTTACACACTTTAATTGCTAGTGGGAACCTGCGCGTAGGAAGAAATTGGGATGGTATCGAAGCTTTACAACTTTTATCTCCAATTAAAGATCTTAATGTAATCTATAACTTCCACTTCTACACACCAAAACCATTTGTTAGCCAAGGTGCAACTTGGGGATGGGATATGTTGCGGTATTTTCGTAGTGTTCCTTACCCTTCAAATCCAGTTTCAGTTGCATCGATTTTGCCACAAATCAAGAATGAAACTGCGAGAAAGCGTTTACAAGAATATGGTAAACAACGGTGGAATGCTCAAAAGCTTGAAGAACTGATTAGTAGTGCTGCTGCTTGGGCAAAAGAACATAAAGTACGCTTAACGTGTAATGAGTTTGGTGTTTATCGCAGAGTTGCTCCTCCAGACGATCGCAATACATGGATTCGCGATGTGCGATCGCTGCTTGAAAAATACAACATTGGTTGGTCTATGTGGGATTACAATCATGGCTTTGGTGTGATGAAACGAGTTAACGGAAAGTCCGTTCCTGATTTGGATACCTTACAAGCGTTATTTACTGAGATAGATTACTGAAGATTTATCTATTCTCTTGTCAGCAAGGCAAACTTAAAATTTCCTTGCTCACATTTTCCCTATTTAATAGCTAATTAACGTTGATTAGCTTGTATAGATTTTTACAAACTCTGAGAGAAATCCTTGAATAAAGCTGTGCGCCTCAAACCAACATTATTGAGTTACAGGCTACTGAAAGCTACGAGATTCTGGAGAAATAACCACCTTATTCTCCGTCAGTTTAAACACTTCCGCCTCGTTGCGATCGCTGCCATTGCATTTTCTTTACTTGCAGCAGTCTTTGAAGGAGTTACAATTGGTCTAATCTCGCTGTTTCTATCGAACTTTGCCGAGCCAGATAATCTTGCCAATATTCAAACAAAAATTCGCTGGGTAGACACTTTATTTTTAAGTGGAACTTTATCACCATTGAATAGGCTTTACCGAGTGACTGCTTTGATTTTTCTGGCTGTGTGGCTACGTTCTAGTTTCATTTATTTGGGAAACTATTATACTAGCCTTTCTGAAATTAATTTGACATATCGCTTACGCAAACAATTATTTGAACAGCTACACAGCCTGAGTCTAAGCTTTTTTGCTAAAAAGCGCCTTGGCGAGCTACTAAATAGCCTTCACAATGAAGTCAATCAAATTCGTTTAGCGTGTAATGTTGCCTCTATTTTTATCGCTAAAGGATTCACCTTAGTAGTATATGTAGCATCGATGTTTTGGTTGTCTTGGCAGCTAACTATTATTTCACTTTTAATGTTTATTTTATTAGCTACAGGTTTAGCGACACTACGAAGACAGGTAAGGCAAGCTAGTTTTGAAAATGTCCAAGCATCGCAAAAATTTACATCAATTTCAACAGAGTTTATCAGTGGTATACGTACTGTAAAAGCATTTTCATCACTTGAGTATGAACGCAAGCGCTTTTATACTGCTCTTGATGAATTATTTAACGCAAATTCTAAAGCAAAAGTAGCTGCTTCAGTAGTACAGCCTCTAACAGAAGGAGTTTCTACAACTGTCTTATTAATTATTTTAGCTGTCGCAGTTACACTTTCTTTTTCGGATCGAGATTTTCAGCTTGCCTCAATATTAACCTTTGTTTTTATATTATTACGTTTAGCACCCGTCGTTGCACATTTAAACGGGGCTTGGTCAAGATTTACAAGTTTTCAGGGTTCATTGGCAAATATTAAAGAACTTCTAAGAACTGATGATAAAACTTATTTACAAGATGGTCATATTCAGTTTAATGGACTTAAAAAAGCTATCGATTTTAAAGCAGTGGATTTCGGTTATAATCCTCAAAACTTAGTGTTGCAAAATATTACACTAACAATCAAAAAGGGACAGACGACTGCGTTAGTTGGTGCTTCTGGTGCAGGTAAAAGTACGCTGGCAGACTTGATTCCGCGCTTTTACGATCCAATTTACGGCAAGATTTTAATTGACGGCGTTGAGTTGCAGAAATTTAAAATGAATTCGCTACGACGCAAAATGGCAATCGTGAGCCAGGATACATTCATTTTTAATACTTCTGTACGGGAAAATATTACGTATGGTACAGAGAATGTCGATGAAGCAGCTGTTTGGGAGGCGGCACGACATGCGAATGCTTTGGAATTTATTCTCAAGCTCCCTGACGGCTTAGATACGAGGCTAGGAGATCGCGGAGTGTTACTGTCTGGAGGTCAGCGCCAACGAATTGCGATCGCGCGTGCTTTGTTGCGTAATCCAGAAATCCTTATTCTCGATGAAGCAACGAGTGCGTTAGATTCAGTTTCCGAAAGATTAATTCAAGAATCGTTAGAAAAGCTTTCACTTGGACGTACTGTGATTGCGATCGCACATCGTCTTTCTACTATTGTCAAAGCTGATTCTGTAGTAGTGCTTGAACAAGGTAGAATTGTGGAACAAGGAGGCTATCAAGAACTTTTAGAAAAACGAGGTAAACTGTGGAATTACCATCAGCTTCAGTACGACTTTAGTAAAACAAAACTTGATTAATTTTAACTAAAAAGCTTCAAAAATAGTATCAATAACGACTTGATTTATTTGTGATAATATCATAATTTATACAACGCGTCTTTTAAGTTCAAAGGTAAACCCTGAAATATTTACCTAGTTCCTGAACTTATCTGTATTGAAACATATGAGTCTTTTTAGGATCATATGCATAGTTGCAATAATTCTCATTTTTGAGATAGCAATCTTTATTTTCACTCTGAATCACCACATTGAAGTAACAGCACATCAAATTAAATTACTACATTCTATTTTGCATAGCTTAAACGTGATGATTGCAATTCTAATATTGGCACAAACAGCGATCGCAACTAGATAACCCATCAAAACAGTCCGTAAGTTGTGTCAGTTTGTGAAGTCTTAGACAAGTCCTACTCTCCATTTTTGTCTATTCAAACAAAAGCTTTATGAAGACTCCTGTAATTGCTATTGGCTTGGATGCAGCAGATAATTCACTCATTGAGGCATGGATGTCTCAAGGTCATCTCAAAAATCTTTGTCGCCTTCGCCAGCAGGGAACTTATACCCATTTACGCAATTTTGACCACTACAGAGCCGAGACGCCCTGGACAACTTTTTTGACAGGTTGTTCTCCGCAGAAAACAGGTTATTGGGCACCTGTAAAATTGCGTCAAGGCAGCTATGACATTACAGAAATTGGCGCTTATGATTTTACGGAATATCCTCCGTTTTATGCGCTCAACGAAGATTACCGAGTTGCAATTTTTGACGTACCGCACTCCCGACCCAGCGAACAAGTCAACGGGATACAGGTTCATGCTTGGGGAGCGCACTCTCCCTTAGCAGCGACCGAATCACAACCTCCACAACTGTTGCACGAGCTAGAACGTCAACATGGTAAACATCCCACCTTACACAAAGATTTTGCTAGCTGTTTAGATATTTCTGCTTTGCACCGCCTCAGTCAAGGGCTGATAACAGGAATCTCTCGTCGCGCTGCTATTTGTCAAGATCTACTTCAACGAGAATCATGGGACTTATTTTTAACAGCCTTTGGTGAAACGCATTCAGCAGCACATTATTTCTGGCATCTCAGTCAACCCGATCATCCCTTGTACTCATTACTAGCCGATACGACTGACGATCCTCTACTCGCAGTTTTCAAAGCTGTGGATCAAGCGATCGGCGAAATCGTAGCACAAGTACCGGAGAATGCTTATGTCTTGGTGTTTTCTGGACATGGCATGGGTAGCAATGTCATGGATCTTCCCAGTATGGTGTTTCTACCAGAACTACTGTATCGAATTAACTTTCCAGGTCGGATAGGAATAGCTGCAGGCGAATTAGGAACACCTCTTACACCACCATTAATAACAGGACGAGCTAAGCGAGGTTCTCTCGGAGCACTTTGGAGTCTAAAATGCGATCGCAACCCACTGCGAAGCTTCTTGCGGAAAAATACTCCAGGTAAAATCTTTGGTCGCTTAGAGCCATATCTTAACTTCCAACAACCAGATTTAGTTTCTCCATTTCAATTGCAGCAGCAATCTGAGCCTCTGTACTATCAACCCGCACTTTGGTATAAACCTTTGTGGTCGCAAATGAAAGCGTTTGCACTACCAAGCTTTTCTGAAGGGTACATTCGGATTAATCTACAAGGAAGAGAACCCGCAGGAATTGTTACAACCGCCGAATATGAAGCAGTATGCGATGAACTGAGCCAACATCTGTATCGGCTCATCGATGCGCGCACGGGTAAGCCAATGGTCAAACAGGTAATTCGTACGCGTCAAGATGCCACTGATAAAGATCCTAAGTTACCTGATGCTGATTTAGTCGTGATTTGGCAAGAAGAACACGCAACTGATGTAGTTGATAGCCCTTCTTTTGGAAGGATTGGTCCCGTTCCCTATTTCCGCACAGGTAGCCATCGTTCTAGAGGCTTTTTCTTAGCAAAAGGTCCAGATATTGTTCCTGGTTCTAGTTTACCAGTAGGTCATGCACTCGATTTAGCACCGACAATCCTTAACCTTATGGGTGCTGCAATTCCTGAATATTGTGAAGGTAAATCAATGTTGAAAACAGCTTCTGCGTTAGTCGGCTAAAAACACCATATAGAACCTTACATCAAGCATAAATTCATGTTAAGTGAAACGTTGCTGCACTCAGCATGACAAAGCAAAGATCGTTCCACAATGAGCAAGCTAAACCTACTTTTGTTCACTACTTGTTAATCAAGATCAACCAAGATGACAGAAACTTTAAGAATTCCTCGTTTTGTGCCTACAAAATTAAATTGGAAGGCTTTGAATTATCTAGGTTTGGGTATAGTCAATGCGACTATTTGGGGCATCGCTTTTTTTTATTTGCAAACTGCACCACGCACATACACGAGTTCTTGGACAGTTGCCTTGCCTAAAGGCGGTGAGCAAGCTAATGTTAACTTACCTGGGATTGGAACCGCTTCTTCATCTGCTCAGTCGCCATACAGTAGTAAATATGACGATCCCCGCGCCAACTATCAATATATCGCTACAACCCAGCCTGTACTACAAGTTGCAGCTAGCAAGCTGAATATGGATGTAGATGACTTTGGCGAACCTCGAATCAAGCTTATGGATGATACAATGCTTCTCCAGTTTGAATTTGAGGGAACCACCCCCAATGAAGCACAGCTAAAATCTTTAGCTCTGCATGAAGCTTTAGAGGAAAGACTCAACGAACTCAGAACTCAAGAAGCGGCTCAAAAAGATGTTAGGCTACAATCTGCCCTTTCTACGGCAGGGCAAAAGCTAAAAGAAGCTCAGCAACGCCTTTCTACTTTCCAAGCTCGTTCGGAATTAAACTCTGACAATCAAATTGCCCAGCTTTCTTCTAATATTGAAGCATTGCGCAAAGAGCAAGTTCAAATAATCGCGCAACATCAATTGTCAGACGCTCGTTTGCAGCAACTGTCAACGACTTTAGAGCTATCACCGCAACAAGCGGCAGAGGCTTTTAACCTGCAAACTGATCCCTACTTTCAACAAATTTTAAGTGACAACGGGAAGTCTAGTGCTACTTTAGTCGATTTAAACTCGCGATTGACACCCAATAATCCGTCAGTGATTAACGAGCAAGAGAAACAAGCAGCTTCTCAGACAGCAATGTTAGCACGCAGTCAGGCATTGCTTAATAAACCCGTAACGGTAGAATACTTAGAGCAACTTAACCTCAATAACAGCCCATCGCGACAGCAGTTGCTACATACGTTAGTTTCAGTGCAAGCAGATAAACAAGGACTACAGTCGCAAGCACTCGAATTGGATAGACAAATGGGAATACTTGAGAATCGGCTCAAAGCTTTGACGCAGCAACAAATTGTAGAAAACAACCTCCGGCGAGATGTACAAATTGCAGAAGCAATCTTCTCCTCAACAATTACTCAACTCGATCTTCGCAGTTCTGATGTCTTTGGTTCTTATCCTCAGATTCAATTAATCGAAGAACCAAGCTTACCAACATCGCCGAGTTCGCCTAAATCATTCTATGTTTTTGCAGGTGCTAGCTTTGCTTCTCTATTTTTGACTACTGGACTCATACTCTTCGGGCTAAGTCAGTCCCCATCAAGACTTCCTAGACAAGTTGAGCCTGCTTAATTGCTGTACCCAGCTGGCAAAGGGTAAATCAGTTTAAGTGCGATCGCTTACTTGCGACGTCATTTTCCAGGTAAGTGAGGTGACACGAAAGTAAGTTTTGTAAATGATTTCACACAATAACTTGTACCAATGAAACCTTGTAATTTTGAAGAGAAAGTCATTTGGTATTCTATTCTGGGTACTTACGGGTTCTATTTTACTGGCTTACTTTACTACGTTCCACCCGCGATCGCTTGGATACTCGCTTGTTATCTGATTAAAAAGGCGTGGCTGCAAAAAGACAACGCATTTGAAACTGGTAAGATCGCTATCCCTTGGGAAGTTTGGGTATGGATTATTGCAATGGCAGCGATAGAATTTGCCACTATTTTTGGTCATGCCGATTTCAATTTGGGAAGAGCAAGTCTCATAAAAGCTACGTTCGGTTGGGCTAAAGGATGGGCACTTCTAGCCATATTTCCTCTCATTGGTTGCCTAAGTATTAGACCAAAGTTAGTGTGCCGTGCAGTTTGTCTATTATGTCTTCAATCCCTCATTTATCTTACTTTTTGCTATGTAGCATCATTAGTTAGTCTCAATATTTCTTATACTGCTCCCCTCAACTTTTTTGGTGGAGCAAGGTTAGGTTTTTTCGTAACTTTTTATACCATTGAAAATGGTTGGCTTCGCCTTCCTTTATTTGCCCCATGGGCTACTGTTGTTGGGTTTGTTGGCAATGTATTTTTACCTTTATGTCTTTTAGAAAAAAATCGACGACTGCGATGGATTGGAATTGTTACCTCAATTTTAATGTGCTGGTTTTCTGGTTCTAGAGTCAATATGTTAGCTTTACCTACAGCTTGGATCGCTACTCAGATTTTGTCTAGTTTTCAGCGCCCATTTCTTTGGCTAACAGCTGGTTTTTCCAGTTTAGTTACTGGATTATTAGCACCAAGTTTAATTAATGCGATCGCATCATTTAAAGATTGGATGCGGAGTTTACGTGCCAATTCTAACAGCGATCGCGAAGCTTTAGACAGAATTGCTATCCGACGTTGGGCAGAAGCCCCAATTACTGGTCATGGTGTTACCGATTCAGGTCCTAGTAGAATTGTAGATGTTAATATTGGCACTCATAATAATTGGACTGGTTTACTATTTATTAATGGGATTGTTGGTGTTTTAGCTCTTGGCGTGTCTTTATCATGTAGCTTTATAAGCTTAGTTGTTCGTTCCCAAGAAAGCCAAACGGCTAAAAGTGCCCTTCAGATTCTTCTAATTATATTTTGCAATACGTTTGTTGATAGCCTCAACATGACTGCCTATCTCGTAGCTCCTGGTTTAATTTTTCTTGGTACTGTCTTTCGGGAACCTTTACTGAAACAGGAAAAGAGATTGGTATTACCAATTTCTAGTTAAAATTTTTGTTACAAAAGCCCTATTTTTGGAATTATATCAAAGTAGTTTGTAGGAAGAAAAATATGAAAAGTTCTGCCAAAATATTACAAAATGAGATCAGCAAAGCACAGAGAATTCTTGACAAGGAACTAGCAAATAAAAGTTATTTAAAGGTGTTAGAAGTAGGCTGTGGCTCTTGTAGTCGCCTTCATATTGCGCAAAACAAGAATATGGTCGGTATTGATATTTCAGAGAAGCAACTTCAAAGAAACAACACTCTCAATGAAAAAATACAAGGTGATATACAAAGTTATAACTTCCCTGAATCTAGTTTTGATTTAATTGTATGCTGGTGGATTTTAGAGCATCTACCACAACCAGAAAAAGCTTTATTAAACTGCCAAAAAGCTCTCAAAGAGGATGGAATAATTATTATTGCTTCTCCTAATGTATTCTCATTAAAGGGAATCATTACAAAGTATACGCCTCATTGGTTTCATGTCTGGTCATATAGATTTATCTTTGGTCAGCAACTAGCAGGTATCGAAGATAGAGCACCTTTTCGCACTTTCTTAAAATCTTCTATTTCGGCAGCAGCAATTAAGAAATTTGCTCAAGACAACGAGCTTTCCGTTGAGTATTTTAGTCCTTATGAGTCGCCCAAACAAATGAGACTCCGAAAAACATATTTTGTTACAGGTTTCTTATGGTCGTCAATTAAGTCAATAACTAGGCTGCTAAGTTTAGGCACAATCGATGCAGAGAACACCGAGTACATCGCAATTTTGAAAAAGACAACAAACCAGCACAAAACACCATCTGATAAAGCTTTAGAAACTATAGCTGTTTAGTAGATAAGTATACTCTTGGTTAAAAACGTAACAAATTAACCCCAATATTGAACTGGGGTTTGTTTTTCCGAATTAAACTGAAGCAAATTATGTCAACCTTAGCTAATCACTAAACGTAATCGCCGCCAAACATATTGAGGTATATTATTAATTCTATTTGTATTAGCTAATAAAGCTCGTGATCCAGCAAAAGGTAAAGTTATCCATAGCCAAAGAATTAGAAGAAATGGAAGACGAACTGGCTGTTTTGTATAGCCTGCTTTTAGCAACTGCTGTCCACAGCAAAATTGAAAAATTGCAACTTCTGCATCACTAAGTTTTTCTTGCCAGCGATATGCTGGTTCACTAGACAAACCAGAACCATTACTCCAAGAGTTTGAGTACGAGCTATTTACTAAACCAACTGTATGCATCGAGGGTTCATAATCTAAAGATAGCCAGTTTGTTAAGGATTTAAGCGATGACTCAGGACAGGTAACTAAGTTTTCAAATTGCTGAATGTAAACACGGCTTTCCCCAAATTGAGCACGTGCCTTGAGTGCTGCATTAAGAGCCGCTTTCCAAATTAAACTAATAATTATCAAATTATACGAGTTCTTTATTCTTCGTTTTTCTGTAAGTGACTTGCTACTACTATCAGATCTCCATTGACTCTTCCAAAAGTCACGATAGGAAGCAATGACGCCTCCTGGGTTACGAACCATACAAATAACTTTTGCATCAGGATAGCGGTTTAAAATTTCAGCTATTTTAAAGATATGTCTTGGTGTTTTTTCTCCAAATATAGTTTTGTTTTTGTTCTGAGCGCAAAGCTGGCAATATGCCTCAAAATACGAATCTGTTCCACAGCCTATTTGCTGAGCTAAAGAACGTAACTTCATACGATCCATCCAACCTTGCTCCGGATCTCCTTTTGCTTCATATGCCTTATGGGTTAGAGCAAGAAAGTAATCTTCAGTAACTTGTATCTCTTGAGAAGATAATGGTTTTTGCTCTCGTCCAGACATTTTGACACGTAAATCATCAAAATAATGAGTTTCTTTAGAGATGTAAACGTTTGAATGTTTGCTAAGAATTTGCCTCATTAAAGTTGTGCCAGAACGAGATGTTCCAACGATGAATATCATGGTCTTTTTTGGTGCTTCATTTTTACTTTTTTCCATAATTCAAAGTCCTTGAGTAGATTAAAATTTATGACTTTTCAGCCAAAATTATTGTCTAACAAACTATAGAAATATAGCGGATAATTAAGTTGCCAAAAGCAAAGCATAATGTTTGTATTTTGAAGCAAAGAAGGATTGCTATGATTGCTATGCTGTATTCTTTTGACTTTATCAAAGCTTATCTAAGAGGAGGAGACAATATTGAATTTCACATATAACTATATAAATTATATATAAGTACAGATCTATTAAAATAGATAAAAATTAAGCTACTTTATAATATGATTTACCAGAAGGAAGATAAGTAACTGATTTATCTGCAAGTAATTTTTGATAAAGGTCAACTAGCTCATTGTTAAGTTTTTGTATTTCATATTGAGCTTCTACAGATTTTCGAGCAGCTAAACCGATATCTGCCCATGTTTCTGGATGTTTAATCAGATAACTTAATTTTTGGGCGATCGCATCAGCATCACGCTCAGGAACCAAAAACCCAGAAACACTATCTTCTATTAACTCAGGAATACCGCTATGTCTAGTTGCAACTACTGGTAAACCCATTGCCATTGCTTCTTTCAAAGTGTTGGGTATACCCTCTTGATTTCCATCTTGCGCTGTTACACTAGGAGCAACAAAAATGTGTGAATTAGTAAGTATCTCAATAATCTCCTGCTGATTTTTTCGACCAAGTAAAGTAACAATATGGCTGATACCAAAAGCGTGAATCAGGCGCTGCAACTCTTCTTTTAATTCACCATCGCCAATAATGTAGTAATGGATATTTTTGTATGTTTGAGATAATTGAGCAACAGCTTCAATGCTATACTTTATGCCTTTTTTTTCAACTAAGCGACCTACAGTGACAATTTGAATCGAGTCATCAGAATTTAGATACCGAGGTGTAAAGAAGAACTTATTGCAGTCAATTCCCGATCTGTGTGTAATAATTCTCTTGCTATCACCACCATGTTTAACCAGCCAAGTACGGAAAAAGTCGCAAACAGGAAGAAATAAGTCTCCAGTAGCCAAAAGGCGATCATAAACGCGATCGCCATATTGCTTGACATAGCGGCTAATATCCCAACCGCGAAAAGATGTGACAATTTTTCCCTGTAACGCTCCAATGTCACGCAGCGTTAAAATTTCAAGTGCGTAGCAGCCAAACTGACAGTGAATAATGTCATACGGTTTTTGCCCAAGCATCGGTATTGCAGTATACAAAATTTTTAAGGAAGTTGCGGCGCCACCATATTTGAAAAAATTAAGCGATCGCAAACAAATTAAAGGAGCTTTGTGAAAATTGGTAAAGAGTAACGCAAAACCTTTCAAGTAACGCCAAAACACGTTACTTGGTATAGCAGGAGTATAGTGGGTACGAGCGAGAAGATTATATTTTTCTACATGGGGATGCATCTTGCAATTAGAGAGTGGATGTCGTAGAGCATAGATATCTACCTCATGTCCTCGATCGATTAAACCAGTAATTTGATTCAAAACAAAAGTTTCGGACAAAAGAGGAAAAATCCCAACAATAAAAGCAATTCTCATAACAAATTCCTAAACAATTGCAAAATTCATTTAAATAAATAAAATCCTACTAAAAAAAGTAGGACTTTAGGAAACAGGATATTGCTACTATGCCCTCAAGTTAAAAATTAAGTCGATAGGGCAAAGTTCATGTTTTATGTAAAATTGTTAGTAAGTTTTGTTATACTAAAAAATAGTCACTTCAAATGTAAAAGAACCAATTTTAACTACGCTTAAATTTAGTAAGCAAGCAAAAAAATATTTTTATATCAAAGAAAAAATAGTGTAAAATTTTAGATTCGTATTCGCAACAAACGCTTAGACTTCTTACTATGAATTTCTCTTCAGCAAAGCTCCCTAAAGCTGTTGAATGTAGTACAGTTTTTACCTAATTTTAATAAGTTAAAGCAGTTTAAGCCTGAGCAGCTCAGTAACCAAACAGAGTGTAACCGAAGCGCTATTATTGAATCTATAATGTTGAGTTTTAAATTTCAGCTTATTCAATTCAAAATTCAACATTTATAATTATAAAAAAAATACCCATTTGGTACAGCGATACATGGCGTATTTATGCATATTTACCGTGTGTAAAAGAATTGCAATGATGCTGCCACAATGGATTTAATAAACAAGCCAAATTAGACCACCAGTATAATCCTTCTGAAGCTTGAGATACATTAGCCAATGTTATCTCAGCACGAGTAACTAGAAACGCGATACAGTTTGCCATAAGCCGTATAAGTTTAATTTCATCGCTAGTGAATTGACGCGGAAGAGTCGTACCAACATGAAATACTCCAACTACTTGTCCATTAATCTGCAAGGGAACACCAAGTATTGATCGCAGTCCCTTATTGCGGAGAATTGGACTAAAAATCTCTATTGTTGATATATCTTCTACTATCATTGGTTGGCAATTAACTGCAACGCGACCAGCAAAACCCCGCCCAAACGGAATTTTAATTCCTGCTGCAATCTCATCTTCAAGTCCAACAGAGGCACATACTTCCAGATGTTGCTGATCCTCGGTTCGCAGTAGAACTGTGACTGTGGTGACATTCATAGCTTTACCAGTGCATTCGAGTAACTTGTACAGTAAGTTTTGTAGAGTCACAGCGATCGCACTATCTTTAGGGGATGGATATTGCAACTTCTGTTGAGAAGTTCTCTCTACTTCAGCCAAACTCCGGCTCAGCGATACAGACAACGGATTATCGTTTGTAGCAACATCTTCTGGGATACTTGTTATGGCTTGTTCGCTTGGCTTTCGGCTTTTAATCACCTTAGCAGGTACACCCACCGCAATCGAATAAGGTGGAACATCCTTAGTTACAACTGCTCCTGCACCAATAACACTACCCTGACCAACCGTTACACCATCTACAATTCTGACTCCACTGGCTAACCAACAATCATCTTCAATGACAATTCCCTTATAAGTGCTACCTTGTTCTTTAATTTTGCGATTAGGATCGATGAAGGTATGATTATTTGCATATATCCCCAAATGCGAAGCAATCCGGCAATCTTTCCCAATTTTGATGTATTTTCCAGATAGACAAGTGTAGGGACCTATATATGTACAATCGCCAATTTCTATTTCACTATTACTATGAGTTTTAATGATAACGCCAAGATCCAGTTTGACAGAATTGCCCAACCGAATAATACTATTTTGCCCTTCATTTCTTAAAGAAACACCACGGTCAATTTTGACTTTATTCCCAATAGTGATACCACTCGTATGAATTAATTCAACTCCTGATTTGATTTGTACAGCGTTTCCAAACTGCGCAAAAATAGAACGATATATTAGCCCACGCAGAGATCTCCCTAGAGATAATGGTACCCATCCTACTAAGGTAATAACTACAGCTTCTTTCCAGCAAAACCACTGTGAAGTAGATAGGGCTTTTACGGCATTCATACTTGTAGTAAATCAAATTTAATAATATTGAATAAGTATACTTTTCAACGTAATAAAGTTAATAAATCGTATATTTTAACGTAGTAAATTATTTTTTTTACTGTATCGCAGCTATCTTCAATAATTGCTTAGAAACTACATCGTTCCAACAACTTGTGTAAAATTTAGTCTATCACTGACGCTACTTTTTGCTTGTGACGCTTTTTCCTCTAAAATACTTTGATACAAATTTACTGTGTCTATAGCCTCCATACTCATAGTCCGAATAGGTTGAATTCCTTGGCGAAGTTTAGATAATAAATTTGGGTTAGTAGATAGTTGCCTAAAAGCTTCAGCCCAAGCTTTAACATCAGTAGGAGGTAGTAACAAACCATCAATATTGTGTTTGATAAGTTCATTAACGCCCCCTACATCCGAACCCAAAACAGGTAGCTTCGCAGCATAGCCTTCTAAAATGGACATCGGTCTTACATCAAACCATTGTGCAGGCAAAGCTAAAATATCATATGTTGCTAAAACAAAGGGTAACTCTTCGCGTGTTAAGGTTTCCGCAACACAAATACGTGATTCATCTTTAATACTTTGTATAATATCTTCTCGATATTTTTCATCATCAACTGCACTACCATAAATTGTTAGTTCAATTGGTAACTCAGTCGGTAGAGATTTGATTGCTTCTACTAAAATATGAATTCCCTTGTTGCGGTTCCAGCGTCCCAAAAACACAACTCGTAAAGCTTTATTTGCTACTTTTTTTACGTTTTGAGTTGATGTAATAAAAACATCAGGTACGCCTGTTTTACAAATGATCAACTTCTCTTGAGGAACGTCGTTAAGTAGCAGTGTTTCATAAAGTCGATCGCTCAACGTCACTATGCAATCGGCAAATTTTGCCATTTCTAATAAACCCTGTCTTCGAGCAGCTATATAAGCTGGCAGCGATACAGGAGTTAGCAAAGCTGTTGCAGCATTATTGATTGGTGCAGGTACTTTTCTAAATTGATGTAGTATTTTACTTGCTATATTACTTATACTTAAAGGCGTATGGGCTAACTTTTTAATTGCGCTATCTGATATTACTGAAGGCACGCCGCAACAATGACTACATCTTACTTCGTCTATTTTTCCGTCACATACTTCTTGCCCATTTAGCATTAGAGTTTCTCGCTGACAAACAGGATTAGGTAAACGAATTGAAACAACTGTTACCATACCTAATTCTTTAGCAAGGCGTAGATGCGGTAAACCACATTTTGGAGTCCATTGATGCTGATGATAAATATCCGCTTTTTGTTCTTTCAACCAACGTTCAAAATACTCAAATCTACCATGTAATAATTCTCCATGATTTGGTTCTGCTTTTGGTTGAGGAAACACAGGATAGCGATATACTTCTATTCCATTATGTATGTAAGTATTCTCATGCTTACCATCTTGAGCCGCTGCTATTTTACTTTCTACCCCATATGCTTGGAGAACTGGTAATAGTTCGCTAAGACGAATTTGAATTCCTCCACATTTTTCTGGCAAGTATCGAGCAACAGCTTGAATAGTTTTCATAATAAGTTTATTTTGTATTGAAATAGTCAGTTTCTAAAATAACTTAAGCAGCTTGTATTTTTTTAAGTTTAATATGTGACCTATTTTTATCAAAGAAAATAATTTTTTTTACATAATTTTAGTATTGATGAGTTCAAAAATATTAACAATTAATCAAGCATTTTTTAATAAGAACGTAATAAACAATATAAAGATATAAGAATGTTTCGTGAGTTGTCGATACAGAGAAGTTCAGGTCTTTATTAGTCAGTATTAAAGAAGTTATTTAATAGTAGATAGAAAAAATGCGATGTATTAATGAGTTATTTTGATAAATAAAAATTAATAGAGTTATAGATTGAGTTGATCGATTATGGCTTTTTATATTAATATTTGAATAAAAAATCTATGTATAGCAGGTGCGATCGCATTCCGTTTGAGTTGGGGTGCGATCGCACCTTACTTTTAGCAACCCAACGAATCGCGTGTCGCTACACCTGTTTTTGAATTAACTCCACTTGCTCGCGCGCAAAGTTTTTTCACCACGGCTCTATCAAGAACTGCATTTGTAAAATCAGCACCAGTAATCTCAACATCATTAAATATGGAACGCAGCATCATCGCCTCTTCCATAACAGCATCACTTAAATCAGCCCCCGTAAAGTCAACGATGTAAGCAATACCATTTGTAAAATCGGCTCCATGCAAATTTGCGTTCATCAACTTTGCACCATTAAATACCACACCGCGCAAGTCGGCATTACTAAAATTGGCTGCTTCTAAATCTGCATTGGCAAACTCAGCAGTTTGCAAGTTTTGCCCTGAGTAATCTTTGCCGATAACTTCTCCAGTAGCCGCGCCACGTGAAATAGACGAGGAACTAGCTGCGCGTGCATCCGTAGGAAAGCTGACAAGAAGTAAGAACACGAAAGCAACTACTGCAAGTCGATAGAAACGTTTCATCATTCTTTCAGAAAAACAATAAGATCTACTAACGCGGTAAATAACTGTGTATCAGCACGAAGTCTATTCAACTCCTACTGCTAGTACAGTAACCTAACTATATTCGCAGGTAACACGGTGATCGGCACTGATAAGGTGAAATCCCTAAAAACCCTAGTCAAATAAATCTAGCGGCAGATGCCCGTAAATCTCGTTAATGGTTCCTGAATCTGGAGAATGACATGACACCAGAACACCTCGATGTTCACCAGAATAAGGATTGAGATAACACAAACTGGTCACTGGATTAAATTTAATGTAAACAGCACCATCAACCGCAGTTAAATCAAGCTTAGGCTGATAGCCTAAGGCTTTTGTATAATTTGCCAAGGCTGCTATACCTTGTGTTGCTGTATCAGCACAAATCCCCAAGATTTGGTAATCAGAAAAACGACTGACAACCAACACAGCCTGACGAATTAGTATTTTTTCAGCTTCAGAAGTTACCAATTTACCACCAATACAGTTGAAGTCCTTCAAAAGTGCCTGCGCTGCTTCGACAGTAAGATCAGATTGCTGCGGGTTAGACATGACTTTTTCGCATATCGACGACTTAATATTTATTGTGATATTGTTCGCAACTAAAAAAGCGGTACACTCAAGTGCTACCGCTTGGTTGCAATTAATTTATAGTTAACCACTAAGCAGCTTTAGTTAAGCCACTGTGTCTCAGTAGAGGTTCAGTACTTGGTTCGCGTCCTCGGAAAGATTGAAAGACTTCCATCGGGTGTTTACTACCACCTAACGCGAGTACTGTATCGCGGAAGCGCTTACCTGTGGCAGCGATTTGCTCAGGTTCCAACCCCGACTCTTCAAAAGCGGCGAAAGCATCCGCACTGAGAACTTCTGCCCACTTGTAGCTGTAATAACCTGCTGCATACCCACCCGCAAAGATATGACCAAACGAACACAAAAAGGCATCTTCTGGTAACGGTGGCAACACAGTAGTATTTTTAGCAATTCGATTACGAATGTCGTTAGCAGTTTCACTACCACTAGGTTGATAGCGGTGGTGTAATTCGAGATCAACTAAGCTAAAGTGCAATTGCCGTAACATCGCGCTACCACTCATGTAGTTACGTGCAGCGACTAGCTTTTGATAATAATGCTCAGGCAAAGTTTCACCGGTTTCGTAATGCTTTGCTATTCCTAACAAAGTATCGCGATGATAGCACCAGTTTTCCATAAACTGGCTCGGCAATTCGACCGCATCCCACTCAACATTATTGATTCCTGCTGCCCCAGCATAATCGACTTTCGTTAACATATGCTGCAAGCCGTGCCCAAATTCGTGGAATAAAGTTTCCACTTCGTTGAAAGTCATTAGGCTTGGCTTGTCATCGACAGGAGGTGTTTGGTTGCAGACAAGATAAGCTACGGGTTTGCGCGTTGAAGTTGTTCCTGCTTCAGTCATTTTAGCACGACCGATGCAATCATCCATCCAAGCCCCACCGCGCTTTTCTGCGGGACGGCTGTAGGGATCGAGATAGAAATATGCGATCGCCCCAGTTTCATCCGCAATCTGGAAATATCTCACATCAGGATGCCATACCGGTGCTTGACCATCCGCAGCAGTCACTGTGACACCAAAAACTCGCTCAACTAAACCAAATAGCCCGTCTAAAACTTGGGGTAACGGGAAATAAGGACGCAATTCTTCCGCTGTAAAGTTAAACTTTTCTTCGCGTTGGCGTTCTGCCCAATAGCTAATATCCCAGTGTTTCAATTCACTATCAGCACCTTTAGCCGCAGCAAATGCTTTTAGTTCTTCAAATTCTTGCATTGCTGCATCATAGCTTGCACTCCGCAATTCTTCTAAGAGGTTTTCTACTGCTTCAATGCTCGGAGCCATTTTGCTCGCTAAGCTTAACTCTGCATAACTATTAAAGCCAAGTAATTTAGCCTCTTCTTGACGTAATTGCAAAATTCGTTCAATCAGCGGTGAGTTATCTAAATCGCCTGATGATGCGCGACTAATGAAAGCTTTATACAGTTTCTCGCGTAAATCGCGGCGAGTACTGTGCTGCATAAAAGGACCAAAACTCGGAAAGTCCAAAGTAATCTGCCAGGGACCTACTTCGGGTGTCGCATTTTCTTCACCAGCAGCCCGTGCAGCTTGTGCTGCTAAACTTTTTAAACTCGGAGGTAAACCATCAACTTCGTCTTGTTCTGTGAGTGTCAAGCTAAAAGCTTTTGTTGCGTCTAAAACGTGATTAGAAAACTTGGTTGAAAGTTCGGCAAGTTCAAGTTGAATTTCGTTAAAGCGCGATCGCTTCTCTCCTTCTAATCCCACGCCAGAAAGTTCAGCGTCTCGAATCGCGGCTTCCACAATTCGCTGTTGTGCAGTATCTAAGCTATCCCAGCGATCGCTTTGCCGTAAAGCTTTAAACGCCTCATACAGTGGTTTACTTTGATTGAGCTTGTTATAAAATTCCACAACTTTCGGCTGTACCGTTTCGTAGGCTTCGCGCAGTTCAGGACTATTTTTGACACCCATTAAATGCCCAACAATACCCCAACTCCAGCGCAAACGCTCTGTAATGCGCTCTAGTGGCTCAACTAAACCACTCCAAGTGGGACTGACATTCGCTTCTAATGTCGCCAGTTCGGTTTCCAACTCGCCTAGTAGCTGTGTCATTGCTGGCACAACACAATCAGGCTTGATTTGCTCAAATGGAGGAAGACCTTTACCGATTAGTAATGGATTGTCAGTAATTGTGGTTGCACTCATAACTTGTTTTGGGTTGCTGTATCTTAATTATCATCAACATTTGCAACCTTTGCCGAGTGCAGAAGACCGTAACCCACTTTTGGGCGATCGCATAAAAAGCGAAATTTCAATTACTCTTTCATGCTTTCTTCTAGCTGTCTGCGCTCAGTAATTTCTTTTTCCAGTTCTTGTTTGACAAGTTCAGCCACTGTCGCACGCAACATTGCCTCTTTCATCTGCTTGAGTACAGTAATATCTCTAATCATTACCTGCGTTGCGGGTTTGCCTAAATGAATAATCGGTACTTCTGTCATTTCCACATCAACAACTTGACCATCAAGCCGAATTAATTTTTCTTGGTTGATAGCAACTGCTTGATTTTGTCGTGATTCGACAGCTTTTCTCGAATCGGGATGGACGAAATCTAAAAACCGTTTGCCAATCAGTTTTTCTGGAGTAACTGCACTCAAAAGCCTAGCCCCCGCAGCATTGATATATTCAATTTTTCCCTCAATGTGGACAGCGATCGTTTCCGAGGAAAGATCGAGCAAACTACGATATTGTTCTTCACTCGCTCTTAGCGCTTTTTCCGTTTCTTCGCGTTGTCGTAGCGCTTCTTCTAACATAGCTACGTTACGGCGGAGATTGAGTTGTGTAACTACTTGACGACCCAAAATTTCGAGCGCTTCTTGTTGTTCTGGTGTTAAATTGCGAGGCTTATAGTCGATCGCACACAAACTACCAACCGCAACGTCTTCTGAAGTGATGAGCGGTGCGCCAGCGTAAAACCGAATCTGGGGACTTGATGTTACCAGGGGATTATTCGAGAAGCGCATATCTTGCTGAGCATCTGGAACAACAAACAAATCAGATTGGAGAATCGTATGCGCACAAAATGCAACCTCTCGTGAGGTTTCTGAGGCATCTAAACCTACTTTTGATTTGAACCATTGTCGGTCAGAATCGACGAGACTGACTGCGGCAATCGGAGTTTCACAAATTTGCGAAGCTAAGCGAGTCAAGTCATCAAATGCTTGTTCGGGAGCGGTATCAAGAATTTTGTACTCGTATAGGGCTTTCAGCCTAGCTTCTTCGTTACTAGGTAGCGGAGCTTTCATTTTTATATTCCTTTCTACGTAATTATACTTGATTTAAGAAGATGGCAGTAATTGCTCGACATCAAGTAGGAATACTGTCAAGAGCGTGTCTGCTTGCGGAATATGACAAACATGAGTTGCGATCGCCAGTAAATCGGCATGACGATACGAGTCTGGCAAAACTTGAATTCTCGATAACGGTATATCCATCAACGTTGGCACGGATGCAACAGGGATACCATAAAGTTCTCCTGCTTTGCTCTCAGCAATGATTAAGTATTTGCCTTTAGCGGTAAAGAAGCGTCGATGTAGTTCAACAATTGTAATTTGGCGATCGCCAAGATGCGCTAACCCCACACCATTAAACCCTGTACCGTAAACGGGTATTTGATTTGTTACTTTATATACAGCATCACTGGGTAATGCTAAGTGAATATTACCCATGCTAAACACAACTATTTTTTGTGATTTAACAGTACTTTGGCTGTGCGAATGCTTTAAGCTATAAAGTCTTGAATTAATGAATGCGTTTTTCATTTCAAATTACTTGTTTTAACCTTTAGAAAAACTCTGATAATTAAGTAAGTGAAAAATTGGTCATTGGTAATTGGTAAGAATATAAATTAAGTTCCCATTACCCATTACCAAACATAAATACATATCATATATAATGATGCCTGCCTACTTAAATTAGCTAAACAGTCGATACTATTGTTGCTGTATTTTGTTGAATAACTTCTTTAATTGCTGTCATAAATTCTTGCTCAATATAAGGTTTGGTAAAGTAATTAGTTGCGCCTAAATGCTTTGCTAACTGTCGATGTTTATCACTGCTGCGTGACGTTAACATTACAACAGGAATACGGACAAGTTGTGGATCTTGACGACGATGGCTAAGAAACTCAAAACCGTTCATATTCGGCATTTCCACGTCACATACTACAAGTTGAACCGCTGATTGTTGCAATTGTTCAATCGCCTCGCGTCCATCGCGTGCTTGCAAAACGCGATAACCCACTTTTTGAAGTGTGAGTGCCAATGTTTGGCGAAGGGTAATTGAATCATCAACAACTAGAACCGTCGTAGTTGTATCTCTTTTAATAGGAGTTATAGAAGTACTATCACTAGCAGCAGCGATAGGTAAATCAAGCTCTGAATTAAATGTGGTTAGGGAAAACTCTGTTTTAGTTCCAGTAAAAGATGCTAGCATTTCTGCACCATCGATCACTGGAATGAGACTGCCATTACCTAAAATTGTACAGCCGTAGATGTAATTTGGCGGTGTGATCGCCTTACCAAAAGGTTTAATAACCAACTCTTGCTCAGTCACTAAACGGTCAACTTCGACGGCAATAAGATTATTTTCTTGCTCCAACAACAACATTGGAGATGCCCAATCTTCTGGCGTGGGAACGGCTTCTAAGTTAAGGTTAGGCACCGTTTGAGGTAGCGGACAGCTATATCTAATCACTTCAGCTAGACGATAGATCGGAATAATACGGTCTTGCCAGTGCAAAAAGCGATACCCGCTTGAGTTTTTGACTTGGTTAGCTTCAGGAATTAAAATCTCTGCGATACTGTCTGAAGGCAAAGCATAAGCATTCGTACCGACAAAACAAACAAGTAACTTTGCAATTGTCAGTGTCAGCGGAATCCGCAAACTAAATACGCTACCCTTTCCAGGCTCAGAAGTTACTGTGACGTTACCTTTAAGCGATCGCAATTGCGCGCGGACAACATCAAGTCCGACACCCCTACCTGATAACTCACTAACTTGCTTGGCGGTAGAAAACCCAGGTTCAAAAATTAAATCTAACAAGCGTGCAGATGATGCTGTATTGACTTGCTCTGGAGACAACAAGCCCATTTCTAATGCCTTAGCACGAATCCGCTCTAAATTTAAGCCTCGACCATCATCCCGAACTTCAATAATCGTTTGGTTTCCCTGGTGGTAAGCACGAATTTCAATTTTGCCTTGAGCCGATTTACCTTGCTCTAAACGGACATCTGAAGGTTCAATTCCATGATCAAACGCGTTACGTACTAAGTGCAACAAAGGATCGTAAAGCTTTTCTAATACTGCCTTATCGACTAAAACTCCAGTTCCACTCAGTTTTAACTCAACGGGTTTATCATACGATCGCGACAAGTCGCGTAACATCCGAGGAAAGCGGTTGAGTACCTCACCTAAAGGTAGCATTCTTGCCCACATCAACTCATCGCGCAAGTGTGCGAGCATTTGGCGCTGTCCTTCAATTGTTTCGCTCGATTGTCCCGCGAGAAGCACAACGTCACCTACAGTTTCTTCGAGTTGCACCATGTCTTCTAACGTAGCTTGCAACAACGAGTAAACCTCGCCGTAACTATCCATCTCTAATGAATCAAAAGATGCCAACGAGGGAAGTAGTGTAGTAGCACTAGAAGCGGTAACTAGGTTCTCTGAGCGTTCTTTTGCAGGTAACGTAACGCCATGACTTGCAGTGCGACCCCTGGCATTATGCTCAGGTGCAACGACCATTAAATCAGACAGATCGCGTAATTGCCGTGCCATTGTTTGGAACTTAGTAAAGCGGCGTAAGAGTTCTTGAATCGTTGCTTGTAGTTGTTCGTTTTGCAGCGAAAGACTGTTACGATTAATCGCTAACTCACCGACTAAGTTGTTCATGCGTTCGAGTCGGTCTAAGTCAACTCGTACCGAAAGCTGAGTCGTAGTCCCAGGATTTGTGCTGAGTTCGGGTTTTGGCGATGCAGATAGTTTCGTTGTCTTAGCAGCGTTAGCTTTTTGCGATACCGTTGGTGTTGCTACTGGTATTGATACATCAGTTGCTGCGTCGGCAAATATCTCGGTAATATCTGCTGGTTTAGAAGTTGATTGCTCTACCGTTGCGGCTGAATTGGTATCACAAATAATAGTCGCTGCTTCTCCAAAGCTACCAAAAACATCATCCAAACTTGCCGCTGGAGCCACTAATTCGGGTGCGACTTGTTGTATAGATTTTTGTTCAACTACCTCAACTTGATTTGTGGGCGATGCAATTGTGGGTTCTACAGTCGTTCCACCAAACAAATTATCAAGCATCAAGCCTGCGACAGGAAGATCATTGCTGGGTTCAAAGAGTGATGGTTGTACTGGTTCTACAGTATCCTTCGTAGGTTGCTTAAGAAGTTGGGTTAAAGCATCTGATGGAGTTCCACCTTGCGCGCGATCGCCTGCAAGAACTGCTAAGCGTGCTGCCTGAAAATCGGCTAGCGCGGTTTGGGCGATTTGAATCGCGGCGTATGGATGCGCATCGAGTGCAGCGAGGGTTGTCGAGGCGATTTTCCCAAATCCAGGTAGATTAAGAAGTTCGGCGATACCTGCAAAAACTTCTGCCTGCGCCCGTACTTCGCCTTCGATGTTTGCTCGATCTTGTGATTGAGCTAAAACTTGTGCTAAACGATCGATGCCTTGTGCTACGTCTACTTCAAAAATTGATGCCGCAATATCAACACCCAATTCTACTGAACTTGGAATTTCTGTCGAACCTTTGAGATATTCTCCGATTTTTGCTTCAATTTGTGCAAATACTGGTTCAGCACTTGCCATAGCCTCCTCTGCATCAAATTGTCCTGTATTGAGTTGCTCAATAAGTGGTAAACGCAGACAGTCGTATGCTTGAAGTAACAAGCTTTCGACATCAGCATCAATTTCTAATTCGGGATTATGCAGACCTTTAAAAATATCTTCGAGGCTATGCGCCAAAGTTTTAATGACATCCAATCCCACACTTGCAGCCCCACCCTTGATAGAGTGTGCGGCACGCATCATATTATGAATTTTAGCAGTATTGCGGTCTTCTCTTAAGGTCAATAAATCTGTTTCAATTGCCTGTAGTAGTTCAGGTGCTTCTTGGATAAAAAACTGATAAGCTTGGTCGCGGATATCAGAATCAATTGCCATATTTATAAAGATTTAAATATCAAGAAATAAAAATAGTGATTGCGAGATTAGAGATCAAAAGAGGCAACTAGGATAAACTTCTACTAGTCACTAGCTATTAATCACTAACCACTAGCCTCTAAACTTAATTGACTTTAAATTGCCCTACGCTAGTTTGTAGTTGATCGGCGACTGTCAATAGTTGCTGGAATGCAGTCGATACTTGAGTCGCTTCACCCGAAGTATGATTAGCGATCGCGGCAACATCATTCATCGTTTGTGTCACTGCGTGCGCAGCGTGCGATTGCACAAGCGATGCTTCGCTAATTGCTTGCACTAAGTTGCCAATTTCTTCACTAATAGCCGTAATTTGGGTAAGATGTTGACGCGTTTCGTCTACAAGCATAGTACCTTTAGAGACTTGTTCGGTTCCTGCTTCCATGGCCGCGACGACCGCATTTGTTTCTGCTTGAATATCTAGAACCAGCTTTTCAATTTCTCCGGTAGCTTGTGCAGATTGACTTGCTAAGATGCGTACTTCATCCGCGAGTACCGCAAATCCGCGCCCTTCTTCTCCTGCCCGCGCAGCTTCAATTGAAGCTTTCAGCGCGAGTAAGTTCGTTTGTGCCGCAAATCTGCCAATCAAGTTGACGACTTTAGAAATTTTCTGTGAAGATTCTCCAAGTTGCCTTACTTTTTCTGCAGTGGCTGTAACTGTAGCGCGAATCGCTTCAATACCATCAACAGTGCGGTTCATCGCCGCATCACCAGCAGCTACAGTCTCGGTTGCCTTATGGACTGCGACTTCAGCTTGTTTTGCACTTTGTGCCACAGCCCGAATCGAGTCATCCATCGCTTGTAACTGGTTTAGTGCGGCGCTAATTTCTTCGGCTTGTCTTACGGCTTCTTGCGATAAAACTTGTACTGAACTTTCGCTATAGTTAGTCGTTGCTGTCACCTGTTCTGCTGCAACTTTAACTTTATTGACGATTTGTCGCAAACTGGAAATCGTTGCATTGTATGAGTCGGCGATCGTTCCGATTTCATCTTCAGTAACATTCGCGCGAATCGTCAGATCCCCTTTGTTCAGCGGATCGACTTCCATTAACAGTTCAAGTGCGCGTTTTTGCAGTTTTTCTTTCTCTTTGATTTGCTGTTCTAAGAGCTTTGCGCGGTCGAGTGCAAAGCCGACTTGTGCTGCTAGCTGCGAGAATAAATCAATTTCACCTTGTTGCCAATTCCGTGGTGCAGAGCATTGGTGCGCAATCAACAAAGCTAAAAGCTGACCGTCCTGAATAATTGGAGCAACTAAGTTGGCTTTAACTGCAAACTGTTCGAGTTGTTTGAGATAGCACTCACCAAGCCCTGCTGTATAAATATTGGCTGTCGCTTGTACTCGACCTTGACGATACCGTTCGACGTACTTTTCGGCAAAACAAGGATCGTCTATATCTGCATTTAAAGCTTGCGGAAAACCTTCAGCAACTGATTCAGCAATAACAGTACCTTGCCATTTGTCATTGAAAGCATACACAACTACGCGATCGGCTTGGAGTTCTGCACGAATTTCTTGGACAGCAGTGTTAAGAATGTCTTGTATTTGAGGAAATTGCCCTAAGCGTAAAGTAATATCTTTAACAATCCGAGTACGTTCTGCCTCTGCTGCTTGGTTGTCGAGCAATTGTTGCAGTCTTGCTGCCATGCTGTTAATGTTATTACCCAGCATCGCCAATTCGTCTTCGCCGGAGACGACAACACGAGTATCGAGCTTGCCTTCTTTAATTTGAGTAACAGCATCACTAGCTTTTAAGATTGGTTTGACTGCACGGTTGGTAAGATAAGCTGCTAGAACACCTACGAGCAATGTTGTTAAACCTGTTCCTAGTAAGAAAGTTAGTAGTAATTGCCGTTGAGGTAAAAATACAATTTTGCTAGGAGTACTAACGATTACTCCCCAGTTCAGATTATGTAATTCTTGTAATTCTTCAGCAGCTGCATAAGAAACTAATTTATTTGCTGTTGATTGATTTTCAATAGTTGATGCAATATCGAGAGAATTACCTGCTTGGACTAGATTAAATAACTTGGGAAATTGCTGCTCAAAAGATTTTCCTGTAGCTTCTTCGTTTGATGTTAAGAAAATTTGACCAGCCGAATTTACCACGTAAAACTGCTCCTGACGCCGGTTATCAACATCAAGCAATTTATTAGCAGCTAGCGGCATTCTGGCGCGAATAACACCAATATTTTCTCCTGTTGCAGTATCTTTAATTGGGGCAGCTATTGTGAAAGTACGAACTACACTAGATGAATTGTCAGCAATTTTTGGTTCGCTCAGATAAGCGCGACCCGTTTTCAGTGCTTCCTGAAAATACACTGAATTACGATGATTGTTAATCGGTTTACCTTTAGATTGCGCTATAACATCACCATTGAGATCAAAGACTGCAATGCTGTCGTAAATTCCGTTGTATGCTGTAACTAAGTTATTGAGAGTTGTATCTTTTGCCTGGCGAGTCGTAATCGAACGTGTCTGTGGATTGGCGAAGACATCGAGATTAGCCATCGCTTGTACATCTAAAAAGCGACTTTGGACAAATAACTCTAATCTGTCTTCAAGGTCAATTGCAGTAGACTGCTGCTGACGAATAATTTGCTGAGTAATGGAACGATTAGCAAAGTAATAAGCCGTTGCACCTACCGCGATCACTGGTAGCGTACTCAGCGCGATCGCCAAGGCAGTTGCTTTAGCCCGCAAACTGACGCGACGCGAATGTGGTTTTGGTGGTGGCGGTGTTGATTTGTTGCTATTGTGTGCAGGAGGCAAATGTATGGCGTTTTGCGCTTGATCGTGAGTGGTAAGCTTGGGAGAAATTTGAGTCATTGGATCGAAGCCTCTTTAATTCACTTTGAATTGACTAGCGTTAGCTTGGAGTTTTTGTGCAACGGCTAAGAGTTCTTTGAAAGATTCCGCGACTTGCGTTGCTTCAGTTAGAGTTTTATTAGCGATCGCCGCAACATCCGACATGGTTTGCGTGACTTCGGCGGAGGCTTGGCTTTGCTCGACTGTAACTGTTGCGATCGCTTTGACGAGTTCATTAATTTGGTTGCTGACATCAGAAATTTTGTTGAGGCTGTGACGCGTTTCATCAACAAGCCGCGTACCTGCGACGACTTGTTCTGTACCAGCTTCCATTGCTGCGACGACTTCATTTGTTTCGGTTTGAATGTCTGTCACCAGCTTTTCAATTTCTGCGGTTGCTTCAGTAGATTGGCGGGCGAGGGCGCGGACGCGTTCGGCGACGACAGCAAAACCCCGTCCTTGTTCGCCAGCATTCGCGGCTTCAATTGCGGCGTTGAGCGCGAGTAAGTTTGTTTGATCTGCGAATGTACTAATCAGGTTGACGACTTTAGAAATCTTTTGCGAAGATTCACCCAGTCGCTTGACTTTTTTAGACGTCTGTGCTACAGTCTCGCGAATCGCTAAAATTCCATCAACGGTGCGGTTCATCGCGGTGTCGCCTTCAGCTACGGTCTGGCTTGCTTGTTGTACCGCCGCTTCTGCTTGTTCCGCACTCGCCGCAACCGCGCGAATCGAGTTTGCCATTTGCTGAATTCGTGCTAGGGCACTCGTAATTTCTGCGGCTTGGCGCGATGCTTCTTGTGAGAGTTCAGCAACCGAACTTTCTTTTGTCGTCGTTGTTATCGCAACTTGCTGCGCTGCTTCTTGTACCTGCGTAACGATTTGGCGGAGGCTGGAGATCGTTGCGTTGTATGAGTCGGCGATCGTCCCAATTTCATCCTCAGTCACACTTGCCCGAATCGTCAAATCCCCCTGCGTGAGCGGATCGACTTCTATCAATAGCTCTAACGCACGGCGTTGTAGCTGTTCTTTTGCGGCTTTCTGCTGTTCTAGAAGATTAACGCGGTCTAACGCAAATCCGACTTGAGTTGCTAACTGCGAGAATAAATCAATCTCGACTTGTTGCCAAGCACGCGGTGCGGAACATTGATGTGCAATTAATAAAGCAATTAACTTCCCGTTGGTGATAATTGATGCGACCAAGTTTGCCTTAACCGCAAATTGTTCGAGTTGCTGGATGTGACACTCAGTTAAGCCTGCTGTATAGATATTTTCTGTCGCTTGAACGCGCCCCCGACGATACTTATCCACATAGCGATCCGCAAAGCAAGGATCGGCAATGTTAGCCCCCAAAGCTTGCGGAAAACCATCAGCAACACATTCAGCAGTTACCGTACCTTGCCATTGTTCATCGAAGCTGTATACAACAACGCGGTCCGCTTTGAGTGCCAAACGAATTTCTTTTACTGCGGTATCTAATGTATTTTGCGTACCAAGCGCTTGACTGAGGCGAATCGTGATATCTTTTAGGATTCTGGCGCGTTCAGCTTCTTGACGACGGGCTTCTAAGTTGGCGGCGATGTTTTGCGCCATGATATTCATTTCGCGTGAAAGGACGCCGAGTTCATCTTGGCGATCGCTATCTGCATCTAAATCAAATCCCGCTTCACCTGATGCTACCTGCTGTGCAAACCTCGACAACTTCCGCATCGGACGCGCAAACGAATTCGCGATCGGAATCGAAATCAAACCAACGATGAAAAGGATACCACCTCCAATGCTGTAGGCAATTAGTTGTTGGTTTGCCAACTGGTTTTCTGCGTCTAAGAAAGATTCGCCAACATAAGCAATTCCTACAGGCTTTGCTTGTTGAGGATTAAGAATTTGCTGATGGTCGTAAAGCGGTGTATAAAATGCAAGATACTGCCTGCCAATAATACTTGTTTCCCCAATAAATTCTTCGCCTTGGTCGAGGACTTTTTCTGCTACCCCACGCGCAACTCGCGTACCAATCGCTCGTGTTTTATTATCTGTATAAGGAACGTTGGTGACGACCCTCCAATCTTTAGCAAATACTGTTGCTGTAGGCACGTTATAGTTTTGCGAAAACTTATCGACTAAACCATAGTTGCGATTAAGTAAAGTACCAATAACAACCGAGCCAACAACTCGATTATTTGCTTTGATGGGGTGAACAGCCATACTCAGTAAACCAGCCTTTCCACCATCAATTTCATACTTTCCTTCAGGAAATGGCGTTTTTTCTTCGGGCAAGTTTCGATTAGGTTGTTGCCGTAACCCAATATTCGCTTGTTTATCTAAGCCTAGCTTTTGCAGAGATTGACTTTTAACTAGTTCTATACCGGCAAGAGGTTGTCCTGTTTTCAGCGCATTTTGGACAATCGGAATATCAGTGAGAGAAATGCCTGTAGGTAAAGAAAGCTGACGATATTTGGGTAATTGTAGTTCTTGATTTGAGGCAGGTAAAAGTGGTGGATTTGTAAAATTTTCATCAATTACAAAAATATTTTGTGCTACTGTTCTACCTTGCGCATCGGTAATAATTTTAAAATTTTTAGTTAACTCAGGATTTTCCTTATTCTTGTTAATAACTAAGTAATCTTCTATAAATTCCCGACGCGCTGCTACTTGCGCTGGATTATTGAGGTCAATTTCGGTTGCTTGTAAGATTTTAGCTAGATTTTCTGCTTGCGCTTCTGTATCTACTTGCGTCCAAAGAACATACTCATTTGCAAAAATTTGTCCTTGTTGCTGCAAAGTTTGTTTCAAATCTTCTAAAGCGCGATCGCGATTTAGAGAAATCAAACCTTGCGTCACCACAAGTACAGGTATTGCCGCACTACCAACTAAAAGTAGCGTCAGCTTAGTTCTAAAAGTGAGGTTATCCCAACCACGACGCAGCCACGAAAAGGCGTTTTTAGACTTGGGCTGCAATGGTTGGGGAGAAGTTGGTTTTGACGTTCTTAAGTCTACTTCTAGTGCTTCAGAGTCTAAGCTGCTAGACGCCGAATCACTAGTTCTACTATTATTTACAGATTCTTCAAGGCGATGCTCTAACATAGTTATAAATAAATATAGAAATTAGAGTGCAGGAATTGGGGGAGGCTCGAAAAAATAACTAGCCACTTGCCCTGATTCCCTAATTAACTTTAAATTGACCAACACTCGTTTGCATTTCGTCGGCGACTGCTAGTAGTTGCTTAAAGGCGGCAGATACTTGCGTTGCTTCATTAGAAGTGCGATCAGCGATCGCTGCTACATCTGACATTGTTTTTGTAACTTCCTCAGATGCTTGTGACTGCATGACCGATGCTTCGCTAATTGCTTGTACCAAAGAGCTAATTTGAGCACTGACAACTGTAATTTTGTTAAGGCTTTGACGCGTTTCATCAACTAAACGAGTTCCAGTCACAACTCGTTCGGTTCCAGCTTCCATTGCAGCTACTAGGGCATTTGTTTCAGCTTGAATTTCTGCAACAAGCTTTTCAATCTCTGCTGTAGCTTCAGCCGATTGGCGTGCGAGCGAACCAACTTCATCCGCAACGACAGCAAATCCACGTCCTTCTTCTCCAGCACGTGCCGCTTCAATCGCTGCATTGAGTGATAGCAAGCTTGTTTGTTCGGCAAAGGAACTAATCAAACTCACAACCTTGGAAATCTTTTGTGAAGATTCACCCAGTTGTCGTACTTTAGCGGATGTTTCTGCCACAGTTTCGCGAATCGCCTCAATACCATCCACCGTGCGGTTCATTGCGCGATCGCCTGCAAGTACGGTTTCATTCGCTTGTTGTACTGCTGCTTCGGCTTGGGCGGCACTTTCGGCAACAGCTTGAATTGATAATGACATCTGGCGAACTTTTTCGAGTGCCAGCGCAATTTCTTCTGCTTGCCGCAATGCTTCCGTTGATAGCTCAGCGACAGCAACTTCATTACTTGACGTTGTATTAGCTACCTGCGCCGCTGCATTTTGTACTGTAGCAACGATCTGCCGTAAGCTATTGATAGTAGCGTTGTAAGAGTCAGCAACTGTGCCAATCTCATCCGCAGTCACTTTGGCGCGGATTGTGAGATCGCCACGACTGACAGGGTCAACTTCTTGCAGTAGCTCTAGCGCGCGTTGTTGTAGCTGTTCTTTAGCAGTTTGTTGCTGTTCTAGCAACTTAGCACGGTCTAAAGCAAAGCCGACTTGCGATGCAACTTGGGAGAATAAATCAATTTCCGATTGCTGCCACGATCGCGGTACAGAACACTGATGCGCAATCAATAAGCCTAAAAGCTGACCGTCTTGCAGTATAGGAGCAACTAAATTTGCTTTGACTGCAAACTGTTCGAGTTGGTTAATATGACACTCAGTAAGACCTGCTGTGTAAATATTATCTGTAGCTTGTATCCGACCTTGCTGATAGCGTTCTACATATTTATCCGCAAAGCAGGGGTCGTTGATAGCTACACCCAAGGCTTGCGGAAATCCGGCGACAACTGATTCCGCAACCACTGTACCTTGCCATCGCTCATCAAACGTATAAACAACAACTCTATCAACCTTGAGGGCTTGACGAGCCTCCATAACAGCAGACTCAAAAATGTCTTGTATTTGTGTATATTGAACTAGCTTAACTGTAATATCTTTTACTTGTTTTATACGTTCGGCTTCAGCGGCTTGAGTATCTAGTAATTGCTGTAATCGGGCTGCCATTGAGTTGATGTTACTGCCTAGAGTGGCAAGTTCGTCATTGCCTTTAACAGGAATCCGACTGTCAAGTTCTCCTTCTCCAAGTCGTTCTACAGTATCGGCTGCGGTTAAAATTGGTTTAGTTGCACGGTTAGCAAGGTATGCAGCCAGTAAACCAACCAGCAGCGCGGTTAATCCAGTTCCTAGTATGAGTGTTGTTTCTAAGCGTTGAAGAGGTGCAAAAGCGATCGAGGTATCTTTGAGAAGAACAATTTGCCAGTACAAATCCGGTAGTCCTTCAAGCGATTGCGTGGGAGTATACGCAGCGATTTCTTCCTTGTTATCTTTTATATCTGTCACAATTTCAGAGCCAGATTTTCTAGTGATGAGAGGTTTTGCCAACCCAGGGAAGTGCTCGAAAAATTCTCTACCAAGTCGATACTCTTCACCAGTTGCAATAAAGACTTCTCCTGCCGCGTCAAGGATATGATATTCATCTTCGACACCTTCAGTTAAAAGAAAGTTTGCAAGTTGCTTGACAGGCATCCGCGTACGCAAAATCGCAATCATTTCACTTGTAGTGCGATCGCGAATGGGTGCCGCAGCATGAATAACGAGTTCTTCAGATGTTGGCGACTTTGTGGGAAGGTCAATATAGGATTTTGCGTTTTTCTTAACGAACTGAAAATACAATTGATCGCCCTGATTTGGTAGCGCAGCACCTTGCGATTGAAATAAGATATTTCCCTCAAGATCGAGTACAGCAATACTGTCGTATGCTTTGTAATTTTTGATGTAACCATCAAGAATTTCTTGCTTTTGTTCCAGCGTTGTTTGCGATCGCAACTGCGGATCGGTAAAAATTGCCAAACTTGATAACGTTTGTAAATCTCCATAACGCTCTAGCATAAAGCCATTTGCTTTATTGGCGATGAGAGATGTTTTTTCAACTTGCCCTTGAATCACCTGTTTGACAAATGCTTGGCGCGCAAACCGATATGCAGTCGCCCCAATTGCTAGGACAGGTAAAGTTCCTATTGCGATTGCCAGTGCGGTTGCTTTATACCGTAAGCTAATTCCCTTGGACTTGCGCTGTTTGGTTTCGTTGGGGTCTACTGGCGGTGATAATTCCGCGATCGTATCTGTATCTTGTTGAGGCGTAACCCATTCGGTTTGCGGTAACTGGTTATGAATTACCACTGTACCTTGCTCAGAGGAATTCGGAGCATCAGTTGTAGATGTATTTGTATGGGGTTCAGAAGAGGGAACCATAGGTAAAAACTAATAAAAAATATAGTTATTGACATCAAAACCTGGAAACAAAGGCTTGATGTGATGTATGTTTTAGTCGCTTGCTTATACGGCAAGCACGCGAATGACTAATTGCGCATTGCTGTTGGCAAATAACAATTAGCGAAAACAAAAATTATGCACAAATTGAGCTAAATTTAGTAAAAAGACCATGTATGAAAAATTTAGTTTTGAGCCATTCCCGCAATAATTGAGTTGCCGTCAAGCACCACTGTGATTTCACCTGTTGGTTTGAGCCAATAACCACGCAGAAAAGGAACTAATTCAGGTTTAACTGCTGATTGTGGAGGAGATTGAATAATATCTGGGTTACAGGATTCGAGATCTTCTACACGATTAACCAACAATCCCAGCATCTTTTCACCGGTATTTTGATTTCCTGGGGTAAATTTCTCTGACTGGGCATTACGAATAACGACAGCGGTATAAATTGAATAATAGGTCGTTTGTTGCGACAATGGAGTCAGCCCTAACAAATGTCCTAAATCGACAATCCACAAAATTTCACCCCGCCAGTTATAAACACCTAACACCCAAACTGGCATATGGGGAATCGGGACAACTTGAGCGATCGGGATCGTTAGCACTTCGGTTATCTGATTCACTGCCAGCATAGCTGTTGTATCAGGAACGAGGTGTACTCGCAAAAACTGTTGAGTGACACCTGTGGTTTGTTCAGTTGCAATGCTAGGTGTCGTGCCTCTTGTCAAAAACTCCGATATCATGGCTCATCTCCTGGCGAGGCGATCATTATTGCCTTAACTTTGAATTAGTTGTTTAACAGTACGTACGAGTTCTTCTTGATCGACAGGTTTAGATAGATACGCGTCTGCACCTTGCTTTTTACCCCAGAATTTATCCATATCACTGCCTTTGGTTGAGCAGATCACGACAGGAATTTTACTGGTGCTTGCTTCGGCTTTCAGATCGCGGCAAAGTTCAAAACCACTTTTATCGGGTAGCACGACATCTAAAATAATCGCATCTGGTTTTTGACTGCTGAGTTTGTTCATCGCATCGCCACCATCGCACGCTGTGATGACATTTAAGCCGCTACGACGCAGACAGCTACTGATAATTTCGATCTCAGTAATCGAGTCATCAACAACTAAAACTGTACTCATCGTTTAACCTCAGAAATAATAACTAGTTGTGTTTATCGTTGTGCTAAAAGCAGCGCTAAGCTGCCTGACACGAGGGTGTTGTCAGGTAAATCTCAAAGCAACAAAATTACACCTGTGGAGTTTTGTTGAGGTGCGTTTGTGTTACTTCTAGTAACGTTTGGGCATCCACTGGTTTACTTAAGAAATCTGTGGCACCAACAAGTTTGGCTCGAACGCGATCAATAATGCCATCATTACCAGTGAGAATAATAATTGGCGTATCGCGAAACACAGACACTTTGCGTAATTGACTGCAAATTTCATAGCCATTTGTATTTGGCATGACTAAATCTAAAAAAATTAACTCTGGTTTGCGAGTTAGTAATGTTGCGATCGCGCGTAACGAGTCTTGAATAGAGATAAATTGATAGCCTGCGGTTGTTAAGATCTTTTCTAAACTTTGACAAACTAACGGACTATCATCGACGCAGGCGATTAAAGCTTTTGAGGAAGCGATAGTTGGTTGTGATGCGACGGTAGCAGGTGGGGAAATTGGTGGTGCCGCATCAGGAATATCTACAAATTCAATTAAGCCTGATTGAATATAAGGTAGAAGTGAAGAAGTGACTTCCATCACATCACGTTTCATTCCCGCTGCAATATCGCGTAGCGATCGCTGTCCGTCTAGTAATTTTGTCAAGTTTTGAAAGACTGCTGGTGAGACTTGCTGTTGTAACTGTTCGGGTTCGCGAATGATCGGGGCGCGGTTGGGCGAACGATCTGCGAGTTTTGCTTTTTGCCAGTTTTGCCACGCGTTTTGGGCTTCGGCAATTGCTTGTCCTGGTTCGAGCAATACGAGTTGCGGAACCGAGAGATTATCTGGCTTTACTTTACCTGTAATATTTGTTGCTTGAGTGATATCAAATAACACTTCGGCAACAATTGAAGTAATAATTTTGGCTGCTTGATCGCGCGTTGTTTGTTGTTGTTCGACTGCCGAATACAACAAAAGATATTCCCAAGAGATCTCACCACTACTATTGTCAGTATTTTCTGGAAACTTGAGGGCATTTACATCAATTTGGGGGCAGTAAGTCAGTAGATTTCTTCGCCACCGCTTGACAGGATGATTACCACCTGTAGCATATAAAATCCGCCCTAGAAATAGGTAAATATTCCACTCTTGACCTTGAATGTCTTTGAGTATTAATTTTCCACTAAATCTTTCTTGCTTTAATATTGCCAGTTTACTGACAAAATCGGTATTATTGATTGTTTCAGCAAGCATAATATTGAATTCTCGCTACATTTTTGTGTACTACCAGTTGCCATAAATTGAATACTTAACTGGAATGGCTTACTAAAATCCTAAGCATTTAAATATCGTTTATCATTTAAATTATTCAATAATATTAATCATGTAACTATGTCAAAATATGCGTTTATTTTCACTCGCAATTCAGAGCGTGAAGCAAACCACAGTTCCTACTCTGTTTTGATTGCAACAAATACCACTCCTCGTTAAGTTGAGTCGATCATGACATTGCTATAATTAACTCAGTAACCGTATCAATACTGAAATTATCTAAGCAAGAAAGCTAGATATAAGTGTTATCGCGGGATATGAAAACGATGTATTAGCGTGCAATCATCGTTATAACTTCTCAAAAATCAGCTTTCTGGATTAAATTCTCAAAAAGCTTAAATATTGGCGACTTAGGAGTGAGCAACAAGATGAAAATTATGCTGGGCTGGTACGCGATCGCGCCTGACGCATCACGCGTCCTAGTTATGCTTTGTCAGCCAAGTTAGTGGAGTTGCCATTTTTTAAGTTTCCCCACAATTTCCTCAAATTCTTTGTATATATACATAAATTAGAAGTATACCCAACGGTTATTGCTATCCTGCTTTCTGGTACGAATGACAATGCATAGTTGGAGGCAGTTTATATGTTCGACCGAATTCTCGTTGCAATGGATACCTCTGCAATTGGTAAAGTTGTATTTGAAGAAGCGCTGTGTCTGGCAAAAGTTAGTAATGCTCGGTTAATGCTGTTGCACGTTCTATCAGGAGAAGCCGAAGGAAGTGCAAGTGTGCCGATATTTCCCACAATGGGATATTATCCTGGCGTGAGCGATCGCACGTTGGAACTGTATCAACAGCAGTGGCAAGAAATGGAAAGACATGGCTTAGAGTTACTGCGATCATATACAGACCAAGCAACAGTTGCAGGCATCACCACAGAGTTTAATCAATGTGCGGGTAGTCCTGGTCGCACGATATGCAGTACAGCGCGTGATTGGCAAGCTAACTTGATTGTCATCGGGCGTAGAGGTCTTTCTGGCTTAAGCGAGCTACTTTTGGGTAGTGTGAGCAACTATGTTTTGCATCATGCACCTTGCTCGGTATTGACTGTTCAACATCGGGTAAGCACTCACCCTGAAGCAACTCAACAAGAGCAAATAATCGAAAAATTAGAAGTTAGTAGTTAGTCGTCTTTTGGTAATGGGTAATAGGTCATGGGAGAATTAACCATCAATTACCACCCTTGAGTTACGTTTATTTTCACATTCTTACCATAGTTTCATTTCTACATATCTACATATAAGTTGGATCAGTGGTGTGAGATCCTAAGAAAAGCTTAGAAGCAGTTAACGGAGTTGGAACGTAGCATGGAACAACATCACAAGTCAACAGTTGTCATTACAGGAGCATCGTCAGGAGTTGGTTTGTACGCGGCAAAAGCGTTTGCTCAAAGAGGATGGCACGTAGTGATGGCGTGTCGCAATTTGGAGAAGGCAAAAGACGCTGCTGAAAGTGTAGAAATACCACAAGACAGCTACACTGTTATGCATATTGACCTTGGTTCGCTCGATAGCGTTCGCAAGTTTGTAAACGACTTTAGGGCAAGTGGCAAATCATTAGATGCTTTGGTGTGCAATGCTGCGATTTATATGCCTTTGTTAAAAGAGCCACAGCGCAGCCCAGAAGGTTATGAGTTGACAATGACGACTAACCATCTTGGTCATTTTCTGCTGTGCAACCTTATGCTTGAAGATCTCAAGAATTCACCGGCTACGGATAAGCGAGTCGTCATTTTGGGAACTGTGACGCATAATCCTGATGAATTGGGTGGTAAGATTCCCCCGCGCCCTGACTTAGGAAACTTAGATGGTTTTGCTGAGGGCTTCAAAGCCCCAATCTCAATGGTTGATGGTAAGAAATTTGAACCTGTAAAAGCTTACAAAGATAGCAAAGTTTGTAATGTCTTGACGATGCGAGAGTTACATCGACGTTATCACGATGCAACTGGAATTACTTTCACTTCGCTGTATCCAGGTTGTGTTGCTGATACTCCGCTCTTTCGCAATCACTATCCGCTGTTTCAGAAACTTTTCCCTTTGTTTCAAAAGTACATCACCGGAGGGTATGTATCGCAAGAATTAGCTGGTGAGCGCGTCGCAGCGGTAGTCATCGATCCTGAATACAAACAGTCGGGTGTTTATTGGAGTTGGGGTAATCGCCAGAAGAAAGATGGTAAGCCATTTGTGCAAAAGGTTTCTCCCCAGGCGAGTGATGATACAAAAGCTGAGCGGATGTGGGATTTGAGTGAAAAGCTCGTTGGGCTTGCATGAAGATAGAGAGGGGTCAGAGGTCGGGGATCAGAGGTCAGGAAATGCGGACAACGATTCATTGTGCTGATCCTTGACTTTTACCTCGTGACATCTTAATTGCTCAAGCTGAGCGCAATATCTGATTATGAGTGTAGCGCTGTTGTAGTTGATGCATATGATTGAATAAGTTCCAGCAGTATTGCTCGGTGAGTCCACACGTCACTGCACCCCGCAGCACAACGTTAAAGTACCAATCGTTTGGAGCGAGTTCTTCGGTTAGTTTATCGACAACTACGTAAGTACGAACGTTTTGATATAGGCGATCGCTGCTGGAAACACTAATAATTTCTTGACGATACCAATTTTGTAGCACGCCTTCGCGTTCGTCTAAATGAGCGCTTAAGCGCCAGGGTAATTGATACAATACGCCCTCTACAACAGCACTTTTGTCTTTAATGATGTCTAAAACTCCCGAATGACGCAGCGCCGAATACGAATAAAATCCCAGACGATATCCTTTTAGCTGGGCGGGCCCGATTACGTAAATGTGCGTTTTTTCACCGAGTGATCGCTTGAGATCTACCGGACACATACAAGAACCGTACGCAAAGTAGTAAAACATTGCGTCTGCGGAGTGCTGCGCTGCTTGTCGTACCGGAAAGCTCATATAGCTGCTATCAAAGTATTTATCGTTCAGCCAATTTTAGCAGAACTTTTTTGATATAAAACCACATATTCCGACCGATAAAGTGTATTTTCTCTACGTTGCCAAATGGTGTAGTACGGAGGAACGTGTGAGGCTGTCAACCGGATTGGCATTGTATTAACTGTGCGATCGCAGGTGTCATTGCATTGGTTAAATCAAAGTAATTCTTGAAGAAAAACGGCATTTTTGTCGAAAAAATTCAGTAAACATTATTCAATGCTTATGTATTTTTGCTGAATAAATATTAAAAAACAAGTAATAAAAAATACTATTGCCTCGAAAAACATCATTACATATATAAATATAGAATTTGATAAAATTCGATTTACAGCGATTATTAGGAGAAATCAATCTTAAACTATCTTAAATGCTAATTATCGCTTGATTGTGGAGAAAGCCACATATATAGAGCAACATACTTCTTGGGGCTTATAGACTGATGCGACCAGAAACAAGATAATACGGGTATCTATATTGCTAATTTAACTACGTCTATGGCAGCTCCGATTGAATTTGAATTGTTTGCTCCATACATCAAAGGAGCAGCCTTAATCGGGGATTTCTCAAATTGGGAAGATATCCCCATGCAAAAAGGTGAAGACGGTTATTTCCGTACGCAAGTAGAACTTGAAGACGGTAGTTATCAATATAAATTTCGCGTTCAATCCAAATCTTGGTTTTTTGAACCAGATCAATGGGTTGAGGTTGTCGATCCTTATGCGGTAGATATTGATAACCCTACTCAAAATGGAGTTGTACGGATCAAAGACGGACAACGCATCGTTGACACCTATCTTTGGCAACACGATGATAAGCCATTACCCGCAGACCATGAGTTAGTCATCTATGAATTACACGTAGGCGATTTCTCTGGGGGCGAGGATGACCCTTATGCGCGTGGTAAGTACAAGCACGTTGTTGAGAAACTCGACTATCTCTGCGAATTGGGCATTAATGCGATCGAACTTATGCCCGTTAAAGAATACCCAGGAGATCATAGCTGGGGATACAACCCTCGGCATTTCTTCGCTACAGAATCGAGTTACGGTCCAACAGAGGGATTAAAACATTTGATCGATGAATGCCATGCGCGAGGAATTCGCGTCATTATGGATGGTATTTATAACCACTCCGAGGCATCAGCCCCACTGACACAAATTGATCATGATTATTGGTATCATCATGCTCCTCGCGATCCTGATAACAACTGGGGACCAGAATTTAATTATGAGCATTACGACGAAAATTTAGAAACTTATCCAGCACGGCGATTTATTGGTGATAATGTCCGTTTCTGGATTCAGGAGTATCACACAGACGGTATTCGCTTCGATGCCGCACGGCAAATTGCTAACTACGACTTTATGCACTGGATTGTGCAAGAAGCCAAAAAGACGGCTGATATGAAGCCATTTTATACCGTTGCCGAACATATTCCCGAAACTCCCAGCATTACTAACGCTGATGGACCAATGGATGGTTGCTGGCATGATAGCTTTTATCACTGTGTTTTAGAACATATCTGCGGTGACACGTTTGATTTAGAACGCCTCAAGGATGTCATCGACTGTAAACGTCAAGGCTTCATGGGGACAGTGAACGTCGTTAATTATTTAACAAATCACGACCACAACCACCTGATGGTCGAGTTAGGCGATCGCGAAATTTTTGATGAAGAAGCATTCAAGCGGATCAAACTTGGGGTCGCCATTTTAATGACAGCAATCGGCGTTCCACTTGTATGGATGGGTGAAGAGTTTGGCGAATACAAGTCTAAAACTCCTGATTCTGCCAAAATTGATTGGACTTTGCTAGGCAACGACCTCAATCGTGGTTTATTTGAGTACTACAAAGGAATGATTGGGCTACGCAAGCAAAATCATGCACTTTACACCGAAAATATTGACTTCTTTCACGAAAATCCAGAAGCTAAAGTTCTCGCTTACACGCGCTGGAATGAGGAAGGTTCGCGTGTTGTTGTCATTGCGAACTTCTCAGAAAACTTCCTCGGTGGTTATCATGTGCCTAACTTCCCTGCGGCTGGTACGTGGCATGAATGGACAGGAGACTACGATATAGAGTCTGGAGACGATGGCATGATGCTTGACATTGGAGGTTACGAAGCCAAAGTGTTTGTTTGGCAACAGTAATGAGTTAGCTAAATGCGTTAAGCATTCCTCAGGTGAGCTTCATTCGTGTAGCTCACTTTTGGTTTTACGCACATTATCCTAACGTCTGTTCAATGGAAATAAGCTCAGCGGTTGACACCGCAGCTATACAAACGAAACCTATCTTCATACGTTTTTTAACATTGTTTTTTAGTTGAGCGAGGTGCGATTTTAATTGCTAGGCTTTATAATATTGTGCCGATCTCCTTAAGATAGACTCGTGTGAATGGCTCACCTACACCTAACGTGTAATCTTCAATCAAGCCTCGACGCCGAATAGAAATATTGTCTCTTTCTTTAACAACGATAGTTGAGTCTTCAAAAACATCTCGCGTCAACATCATTTCTGTTTCTGTCGGATCGTTGAGGACAACCATGTTACTACCGTAGTAAAACATTCCTTCTTTTTCTAAAACGTCTTCGTTATACTCGGCAATGAGTAAATCAAGCTTGGGATTGCGTAGTAAGTTTTGAACATTGTTGTTGTAGACTTTATTCAAAACTTTTTGCGAACGATTGACAAAAACACCATCTTGACAAACTGCACCGATTGTCCAGTCAGGATGCTGCAAGAGAATGTGGTCAATTGTTTCTTGGAGTTCTCCTACAGAAACGCGATTGAATGTAATAATCGGTATTCTGGCATGACTGCCAGAATCAAAAAATGTTTCGAGAATATGCGATGGCACATCAACGCTTTCACCAACAGCAGGATTGAGGTGCATGAAAATGCCAGGCGCTGCATTAATTTCGATGATACCAAAATTACCTGATTTCCAAGACTCAGCAAGACTGCACGTAATGACGTCAATACCAAGACAAGTCAATCGAAAATGCTGGGCAATATCCTGTGCCAAAATAATGTTGTCATGATGAACATTGCGCGTTGCATCAATACTAAATCCGCCCGCAGAAAGATTAGCAACTTTACGCAGATATACAGTCCGATCTTTTTCCAGTACGCTATCTAATGATAAACCTTGTTCTTCTAAGTAGAGTTCCATTGCCTCATCGCACTGAATTTTACTCATTGCAGAGGTGGGTGTATCAAGACGCGCTGGTTTACAATTTTCACGCTCAATTAATTCGGCAATTGTCGATTCATCGTCACCAACAACCGATGCAGGACGCCGTTCGGTTGCAGCTACAAACCTACCATTAACACAAAGTAATCGAAAATCTGACCCTGAGATACTCTTTTCAACAATGATCCGAACCGGCTGATCTTCGGGAATCGCCTTGACTGCCCTATTGTAAGCAGATCTGAGTTCCTCAGAATTTTGCACATCTGCGGTGACGCCGATTCCTTTATGTCCTACTACTGGCTTCACGGCGACGGGATAACCAATGTCTGTGGCTACTGCTAAGGCTTCTTTGAGCGAAGTTACCAGATCGCCACTCGGAACAGGAAAACCAAGCGTAGCGAGAAAAGCCTTGCAGTCATCTTTGCGTGTGGTAAAGTCTGAATCGAGGTGACTATCAGAGTCAAAAGTTGTGGCTACACCGCGTACTTGCTTTCTACCATAGCCATATTGCATCAAACCTTCATCCCACAGATAAAATGTCGGAATGCGTTTTTGATCAGCGGTGCGCAATAAAGCATAAACTGTAGGACCACCGTAAACTGATTGCCGGAATTTATCTTGAAGGACTCTAATCTGCTCATCGTAGATGATTTCTCGGTTTTGTGTAATAGCTTCAAACCAATCCCAAACAAAATAAACAACTGCGCGGACTGTTTTACCATGCAATGATTGCACTGCGATGCTGGCGTACTCTAGATGGTGTTCAATACTCCAACGACTTAAATGTAAGCCCATGTCAAGTTTCCCGACTTCGGACACTGTGCGGGCAAACAAATGTGCGTGAGATTGATACTGTTCGGTACGCAGTTGCGGATAGCGATCGCTTACTGCTGCAATATAATCTTCTATGGCTAAAGGTTCCTGATACTCTGTCAGCGCTAAATCAAAGACTAATGCGCCTGTTTCTAAATAACGATTAGGACCTTCGTAATGTTTTAAATTAAAGATATCAAAGACATCAGTTGCTCTAGCATTCACTCTAACTACATCTGTACTTGCGCTTTGTACCATCGAGTTTCTCCCAAAAATCATTATGGACGCTCAGTTGCGCCTCAACTTCACTGCTTACTAATTACCTCTGGAGAAGCCGAAGGCTATAGATATGTGCAATTAATGCACAAGCTGTTTTGGTATGGCTAGCATTCTCTTGCGCGTGAACGTCCTTGAATATCAAACCAAATATGACTAGCCACGTCTGCGACCAAGATTAACTTTAATAGCGCTATTTTTCAGCTATCTGAGGGTATAGTTTGGCTAAAGCTTTTTTCCAACTCAGTGTTTAATCTCGTTGATTTTTTAGCTTAGATATATAACCTGCGAAAGGTGCGCTCTGACTACTGCCATGAGTAAATATAAATATTAATTAAAGAAGTTTAGGAGACAGCACAATTATGAACGATATGGAAGCTGCTCTTCGAGAAGAAATTCGGCAACTAGCAGAAGAAGCATTTCATAGAAAACTCATCTCAGGTTATGGTGATGGTCCAACCAAAAATGAGTATCAAATTGTTTTTAAAGGAAAACCAAGGCACCTTCCGCTTAAACGGGCGCGCGCTTTCCTAGACAACTTAATTTTGCGAAGCCGTGTTAGAGAAGCTTCTTCAGTGTAGGCAATCAATAAGTACTTTGTAATAAAAATTTTAACCTTAAATATACCTGCCGTTAGTAACAGATCCTAGTTTTAGGGTCTTTTTTATGTCCATAAAAGTTGTTTGTAGCCATTCTGCAATTCGTGTTAACTCAGACACCGTAGGTTTTAATCTTCTGTATATAAATCTACCAAAGGGTAATAGCATAAACAAAATTATTATGGTCTAGTTAACATGTATAAGCAGGATTTATGCAAGTTCTTGTTCTTTTCTACGTAAGATTATTTTGTCATTAGAAGTAGGTGAACAGAGAACTAACAAAGGTTGAAACTCAAACGTCCGTCGATGATGCTTAAGTCCTGATTCTCAGCAACAATCGGAGGAAATATGGCACAAAGCCAAGCAAAAGGTCAATTGGTGATTATCGGTGGAGCCGAAGATAAAGAGGGAGAATGCACGATTTTACGTGAATTTGTTCGCCGTGCAGGAGGAACAAAAGCTAGAGTTGTGATTATGACAGCCGCAACCGAACTACCACGCGAAGTTGGAGAAAATTATATTAGAATTTTTGAGCGTTTAGGCGCTGAAGATGTACGGATAATAGATACAGAAACACGTGAAGATGCTAGCTCTTCAACAGCATTGGAAGCAATTGAAAAAGCAACAGGTGTATTTTTTACTGGAGGGGATCAAGCCCGTATTACAAGTATTTTAAAAGATACAGAAATTGATACAAAAATTCACGAACGCTTTCAAACAGGAATTGTTGTTGGCGGAACAAGCGCGGGAGCGGCGGTGATGCCTGATGTCATGATTGTAGAAGGCGACTCTGAGACAAACCCTCGCATGGAAATTGTAGACTTAGGTCCTGGTATGGCCTTTCTTCCAGGAGTTGTCATCGATCAACATTTCTCACAACGCGGGCGCTTAGGACGCTTAATTGCGGCGCTAGCACAACAGCCTGCTGTTTTAGGATTTGGTATTGATGAAAATACCGCTATAGTTGTAAGTGATGACCAATTTGAAGTTGTTGGGGAAGGTTCAGTTACAGTTGTAGATGATTCCAATGTTAATCATACCAATGTTAACGAAATACTAAAGGATGAGGCTTTAGCTGTTTGTGGTGCTAAACTGCATATCTTACCTCATGGCTACAAGTTCAATCTCAAAACTCGCAAGCCCATATTAGATAACGTTTCTTCAGCTTCTACTAAATTACAAAATAATGGTTCAAATGATAACCAAACAGTAGAAGTATCAACTGAGCAACAATTATTAGAGCAGTTAGCAACATAAAATAAATTAAGCAATTAATCTGTTGGAGAAGAAGCGTTACCACTTCTTCTTTTTTGTATAATTAGATAAGTTAATATTTAAAAGTTAGTAGATATTTTATTAAAGAACTTATTGATAGTTTATTTTAGGATGTTCATACTAACTTTGAAGAGAAATAATTGCGCTACGTCTTTAAAATTCGGTTTACATACAGAAAGTATCGCGTATCTACAAGAGGTTCTAGATCAAAAGTTGCTGGCTGACAACAATTGTTGGGGTAATTGATGAGTGCAGTCTATTACTGTGAGTTTAGGCGATCGCAACTTCACAAATTGCTAAGTATGAATTTATACACTAAGACCTGTCGTGCATGGCTGAGTTAAGCCACAACCGAAGCTCAGGAATAATAGCTCACGTATCATGTTCGTTCATCAATATCAACAGTGGTTCCAACAAAAAGACGAAATTTCTTTTCTAACCCCTGACCTTTGAAACGCAGGTTGGCGTAGCATCCTCCACTCTTAGCCCCTCTCACATCTGTGAAGGCTGTGGTAACATGAGAGATTGCTGCAATAAATCTATTTAGTCTTAATCGAGTAAACCATGACTTTGACGCAAGAGCGCAAACAAGAGTTAATTTCTAACTATCAACTGCACGAAACTGATACTGGCTCATCGGCTGTTCAAATTGCGATGCTGACTGAGCGCATTAACCGCTTGAGCGAACATCTTAAAAGCAATCAGAAAGATCATTCTTCTCGACGAGGATTATTAAAACTGATCGGTCAGCGCAAGCGTTTGCTATCCTATCTGCAAACAGAAGATCGAGAACAGTATCAAAATTTAATTAGCCGCCTTGGTATTCGCGGTTAAGGAGTAATCGATTGCATGGCACCTGAACCTAAAAATAAGCGTTTGCCCTTTGAACCGAGTAAAAAAAATCAAAAAACGGCAAAAGCCAAAAAACAAGCACCAGTCGTCAAAAAAATACAAGAAGTAGCAACTAAAAGCGATCAATCCCCACCGGTAACACGAGCGCAAATGGCTGTACCAAAAGTAGTGAGCGATCGCATGGCGCGACGCATGGCAGCTTTTTGTGGTATACCAACGGCGTTAGGTATGTCCACGTTTATTGTCAGCTACTTAATTGTCAGTCACGGCTGGTTTAAATTGCCAAACGTAGCAGTTTTACTAGTCAGTATGGGCTTTTTTGGTTTAGGTGTATTGGGTCTATCCTACGGTGTCCTTTCTGCTTCTTGGGATGAAGAAATTGTGGGCAGTATGCTAGGCTGGCAAGAGTTCACCAGCAACTGGGGACGGATGCTGTCAGCTTGGCGTTCAAGACGACAGAAAAACGTGTAACGGTTTTAGAACTTGACTTTCAATAACTGCGATCGCCCAAGATTGCTGCGTTCATTCGTAATTCATGCGGTGAGCGAATGGGCATTATATTTGAATTGTGTAGGATTTATTTTTACAGAGCATAGAGCACCGAAATACTGAGCAAGGAATTTACACATGATTGTAGTCATGAAAGTCGGCTCTCCCGAAGTCGAAATCACTCGTGTAAGCGAAGAACTTACTACGTGGGGTTTAACACCGGAAAAGATTGTTGGCAAGCACAAAGTCGTTTTAGGCTTGGTGGGAGACACCGCAAGTCTAGATCCACTGCAAATTCAAGAGATTAGCCCTTGGATTGAACAAGTGCTACGCGTAGAGCAACCTTTTAAACGAGTCAGTCGCGAGTTCCGTCATGGCGAAGCCAGTGAGGTAGCTGTTGCCACCCCTAACGGTACAGTTTACTTTGGACAACATCATCCTGTCGTTGTAGTAGCAGGACCTTGCTCGGTAGAAAATGAAGCAATGATTGTCGAAACGGCACGGCGCGTCAAAGCCGCAGGTGCAACGTTCCTCCGCGGTGGTGCATATAAACCTAGAACTTCGCCGTATGCGTTTCAAGGACATGGCGAGAGTGCTTTAGAATTACTCGCAGCAGCACGCAAAGCGAGTGGGTTAGGAATTATTACCGAAGTTATGGATGCGGCTGACCTGGACAAAATTGTCGAAGTTGCAGATGTTGTTCAAGTCGGGGCGCGCAATATGCAAAATTTCTCGCTGCTCAAAAAAGTCGGCGCGCAACCTAAGCCCGTGCTACTCAAGCGCGGCATGTCTGCAACAATTGAAGAGTGGTTAATGGCAGCAGAATATATCTTAGCTGCCGGAAATTCCAATGTTATTTTGTGCGAACGCGGAATTCGGACTTTTGATCGGCAGTATGCACGCAACACACTTGATTTAGCAGTTATTCCTGTATTGCGATCACTGACACACTTACCAATCATGATCGATCCCAGCCACGGTACAGGTAAAGCAGAATACGTTCCGGCGATGTCGCTTGCCGCAGTTGCAGCAGGAACCGATTCTTTGATGATTGAAGTCCATCCCAACCCTGCAAAAGCTTTATCAGATGGTCCACAATCGTTAACACCAGAACGTTTTGACCGTTTAATGCAAGAACTCAGCGTCATTGGTAAAGCTGTATCGCGTTGGCAACAACTCGCGATCGCTTTGTCGCCTTAGTTGAGGATTTACATTGTAAACAGTTAGGACACTATAAAAGCTCGTAGTGACTGCCCTGAGCGAAGTTTAACCCTAATCCCTGACCTCTGATACCATATCACTGTAAATTTGCTACAATTGGAGCTTTTATTTGGTGAAATGGTATGATCTCTGTCCTCTGCTATAACAACAAAAAAGCCTGAGATTGCACTCAGGACTTACCACACTTAGGTTGTATTTATCCAACAGCCTTAACCAATATTTACTTTCACAACTTTGTTTTTCTCAGCTTCCGCTTTGGGTAGAGTCAAGTTCAAAACACCATTTTTGTACTCTGCTTGAACTTCGTCATTTTTAATTCGAGCCGGCAAAGGAATCACTCTTCTAAAAGAACCATAACGAAACTCTGAGCGAGTCATGCCTTTTTCTTCGGTTTTCGTTTCTGACTTGCGCTCTCCACTGACTGCAACCGCTTCGGCTGTAACTTGTACATCCAAGTCTTTGGCTTCCATTCCTGGAATTTCTAACTTGAGATGAACAGCTTCGGGAGTTTCTTCGATCTCTGCGGCGGGGACAAACGCCATACTGCTGGCTGGCTCACCGTCAGTTGCACGCATTAAACTGTCAAATAGGCGATTCATGTCCCGTTGTAAACTATCAACTTCGCGAAAAGGCTCCCAACGAATTAATGCCATTTTCTTTACCTCCGAATCTGGGCTTTCTCTTAATAGCTAATAGATCTTGATTTGAAGTGAGTACTCAAGTCTTAAGGAAACTCTAAGCACTGATTTTTCAGTTAGTTGAGTTACTTAGCTCAACCTGATAACAAGGTATCAAATGCAAGAAAGCGAGTATGTTCGGTTGTTTGCACAGCAAAAGTTCATCTTTCCGTCCCCATTGTTATAGCAGCAAAGCTTCGGTGTAGAGGAGGTAGAGGATTTATAAGTTCTCAATGTGCTGAGTGTTGAGTTAAGAAGTTCCTCTCAAAATAATTGCCTCCGCCACCTTTGTTCGCGAACAAAACTAATCGCGAATAACTAGCTACTCATCACTCGCCCCGTAAATTCTGATAACGATAAAAAGCGTAGGTATCAAACAAGGCTCCCACAAGGCTACAAGTCATTGAGATGACAATCAATCCATCAACAGGACTACCGCTACCGAAAGTCGCTAAAAACAGCAAAACTTGGTTGGCGATCGCCTGAGAAATCCCATGCAATCCAGGGATATAACCAACGATCGAAGTACTGACTAATACCGCACCAATAATCAACATCGGTACGATAAAACTCAGAATAATGGAAAGTAGCAGCGAACGGAGGAAGTTGGACAAAATGCTCATGCTCATGCAGGCAATTTCCGTTGTTGATAGCCAAAGGACATTTGTTACTTTCTACAATACGAGCGATCGCGCTCAACGCGTGCAAATTTCAACAATCTTAAATTTCTATTAAAAGATTTATCTACTTGTTCTAAGTGTCGTAAAGTTTCCCAGTGCTCTTTGCGCTTTAGCAATAGCTCAAAAATGCCTAACTAGTCCTTGTTTTACAGGCGTTGCTTCATATTTGAGTGACTCACTACGACTTTGAGAATTCTGAAAAGTTTTTTACAGTAAATTAAGCTCGGTTCTTGTGGGATGTTGGCGATGGGAGTACGGAGCTAAAGCTGCTATTGTGTTGAAGAGATACAAGGGAAACTTTTCCTCTAAAACCATATTAGATTAACATCAACACCTTGAGTGATACGCGCAGTAATTCAAGTTTAGGAGTATGGAGTCAGCGGCTGCTAGCAGCAATTTTGCTGTGTGGACAGGTCATCGTTCACTTGCTGCAAGGTAAAATTCATCGCCGTAACACACTCGATCAGATGGCGGCTGTAGGACCCGAATCGCTCTTAATCGCCTTGGTTACAGCGGCTTTTGTCGGTGCTGTGTTTACTATCCAAGTCGCGAGAGAATTTATTCAATTTGGGGCGGGAAATGCTGTGGGAGGCGTGCTGGCGCTTGCCTTAACACGCGAACTTGCCCCCGTACTGACAGCAGTTGTTTTAGCAGGGCGCGTTGGTTCGGCGTTTGCCGCAGAAATTGGCACAATGCGAGTAACCGAGCAAATCGATGCGCTGTATATGCTAAGAACTGATCCGATTGATTACCTCGTTATTCCGCGTGTTATCGCTTGCTGCGTGATGCTACCAGCTTTGACACTCTTATCGTTAGTGACAGGGATGATTGGGGGATTGCTGATTGTTACTAATGTGTACAACCTTTCTCAAACCACATTTCTCGATTCAGCGCGCAACTTTCTCAATGTGTGGGATGTTTGCAGCGCTGCTATCAAAGCAGCTTGTTTTGGCATTCTCATTGCGATCATTGGTTGTAGTTGGGGCTTAACAACAACTGGAGGCGCTAAAGGTGTTGGACAATCAACGACAACTGCTGTCGTGACAGCATTGCTCGCTATTTTTATCAGTAATTTTCTCTTGACCGCTATCATGTTTCAAGGAACTGGTAGTGCAGTGCTACGGGGTATCTGATAACTAAAGGTTTTAAGATAGGAAGTAAGTTAAAAAGTGTACTTGTAGAACAGGATGCAAAATGACTCCTTCCTCTCCAATTTCATCAACAACGATTGAACTTGCGCCCAGCTATAAGTTACCTGTTGCGATCATAGTCCTGGCTATTCCCCTGCTACTCGTTTCACCTTGGATTGGCGGTGCGATCGCTTTATTTGGTCTGTTTCTGATGTTCCAAGCAGGAACTTTGCGCCTACAATTTACAGACACAGCACTTGATATTTATCGCGGTGAAAACTTAATTCGTCGCTTTCCCTATCAAGAATGGGAAAATTGGGAAATCTTCTGGTCTAATGTTCCTATCCTGTTCTACTTTAAAGAAGTTAAAAGCATCCATTTTTTACCCATTATATTTGACCCAAAAATGCTTGCAAGCTGTTTAGAGCAACGCTTTCCGAAAGGAGTAGCTAGAAGCTAGAGGAGAAAATAGTTTTTAGTCACTAGCAGATAGTAAGATGATATTTCTTAATTAATTGCTTGCTGAATTTCAAATTCATTTTTATGAATCAAGACGAACCACAAACCCCAGAAATAGCTAACGAAGCCTTGAACGAAGCACAAGGTCAAGATTCTACACAAGAATTTGTACCAGAAGCAAACGTTGAAGAAATACAAGAAGAATTTTTACCAGAAGAAGCTTTGAGCAGTGAATCAGAAGCTGGAGTAGATTTCTTGGTTGAGTTAGAACAACTTTCGCGCATTGAAGCTGATTTAGAACGCGATCGCGCCATCAAAGCCCAACAACAATTAAGCGAGTTAGAAAGTCAAGTTGCAGAACTCAAAGCAGAAATCGCCACACTCCAATCGCAGCGTAAAAAACTGTTTGAGCAAGTTAACCAAACTCAAACTGCACTCGAACAAGTCATACAAGAATCTTTAGCACAACTCGAACAACGCAAACAGTCGTTACAAATCGCCGTAGAACAACTTGAACGTCGTCAAGAACGAATTCGCGCAGAGATGCGTACCACATTTGCAGGAGTCTCGCAAGACTTGGCAATTCGCGTCCAAGGCTTTAAAGACTATCTCACAGGTAGCTTGCAAGATTTAGCCGCAGCCGCTGAACAATTACAGATAGCACCAAAAGCTTCAAAAGTCAAGGAAGAACCCGCAGAAATCCCACAAGCCAAACCTGTTGAAGAACTACAACCCGCACCACAATTCGCCGAACCGCGCTTTCAATCGACAGCAAAGCAAATTCGCCGTTTCTTGGATGAATACCGTTCTGAACCAGATTACTATGGTCCACCGTGGAAGCTGCGTCGGACATTTGAACCTGTTCATGCTGAACGCGCCGCGAACTGGTTTTTTACCCAAGGTGGGCGCGGTGCCTTACGAACCATGGGTAGCCGCTTACAGAATATCCTGATTGCTTCGGCGGTGATTTCTGTCTTACACGAATTACACGGCGATCGCCTCCGCACGCTCATTTTAGCCAACACTCCCGAACGTCTCGGCGACTGGCGACGCGGCTTACAAGATTGCTTAGGAATTTCGCGCCCTGATTTTGGTCCTGATCGCGGTGTTGGTTTATTTGAAACTCCCGAAGCGGTAGCCGTAAAAGCTGAACGCCTTGTGAAAAGCAACTTCATGCCATTGATTATTATTGATGATTCCGAAGATAAAATCAGCTTGGGGCTGCTGCAATTTCCCTTATGGTTAGCCTTTGCTCCCGATCCTCAAAGAATGGCAAGAGAAAGAGAATACGATTTTTGAACGCGGTAGCAAGTCGAATGAGCCTGCTGGAATGATTGGCTGGCTGAAGTTGCATTGTAAAGAAGAAATGAATGTCAGAATCAATATATGTGTTTACTGATACTCAGCATTCCTCAGAACTTGAACGACTTCGGGCAATTGAACGAGTATTCGATCACGCAATGGCTAGCAGTGATCGTAGGAAGCGACGGTAAAGTGACAGCGGTTGATGTCGATCCGCGGTTTATGGCAAACATTCAGCGATCAAACGTAGAAGTGATAAAAGCAGATATCCGGCATTGTTACTAGAAAACGGTGGCTTTGACTTGATTCATGCGCGTTACGTTCTCATCCATCTTCCTGACTTTCATGTTGCACTCTCTAGAATGATCGATTTACGCAAGCCTGGTGGATGGCTTGTAATTGAAGAACCTGATTTTTCGACTGCAAGAGCGATCGCTCTTAAAGCAGCGGCTTGTCACTCAGTTAACCGCGTCAACCCTGCTATTTCGCGAATGTTTGCAAGTCGAGGTATGAATTATGCGCTGGGTGTGAAAATCCCTGCAATATGTCAACACTTAGGCTTGCAGCAACTGTCTGTAGAAAAGAAAACGATGCTCCTCTATCTCAAGGAGGCTCAGGAGTCGCAACCGTTATGAAAATGTCTACTGAGCAACTTGCAGAAAAATATATTGCAACGGGTGAAGCTACGCAGCAGGATATTGCGCAATATTGTGAATTTGCAGAAGATCCGCACACGTGAGCAATATACTATTCAACTGTAGGGGTTTCAGCAAAAAAGCAGGCTAATAATGAGGTAATAGGTCATGTATAGTTGTTGATTGCTAAATGTTTTTTCGCGCTTACCAGTTACCAGCGACCAATTACTAACATTCAAGTTGTGCTAATTTTTACCCACTATACTTATATGGCAGTTTGGTTAATTTTGTGTGCAGCAATTTTGCTAGTGGCTTACCTGCTGGGTTCGATTCCTACAGGCTACACCGCAGCAAGAGTGTTAAAAGGTATTGACATTCGCGAACATGGTTCGGGTTCTACTGGCGCGACAAATGTACTACGGACGCTTGGAAAAGGTCCTGGTTTTTTTGTGTTAGTGATTGATACGTTGAAAGGTATTTTAGCGATCGCCCTTGTTCGCTGGAGTTTCAATTTTGCCGCAAGTCAAAACCTGATTCCTGCTGATGTCAATCCGACAAACTGGTTAGCATGGATGGTAGCATTTGCGGGGATTTTTGCCATCCTGGGACATAGTAAATCGATTTGGTTGGGCTTTACGGGTGGCAAATCGGTAGCGACGAGTTTAGGCGTATTACTCGCAATGTCGTGGCAAGTTGCGGTGTCTACTGCTGCGGTATTTGGTTTAGTTTTAGCAATATCGCGAATTGTTTCACTCAGTTCGATTGCAGGTGCGATCGCAGTTTCACTGTTGATGCTTGTCTTTGGTCAGCCTTTACCTTATCTGCTCTTTGCGATCGCTGCTGGTGTCTATGTGATTATGCGCCATCGCAGCAATATACAGCGCTTACTCGCAGGGAAAGAACCTAAAATAGGGCAAAAAATTCCAACAACAGAAGAAAGTGTTGAGCCTTAATGATCATCTCCGGTAAAATAACCAGAATATCGGTGTCATTACGCTGTTGTTAGTGACTAGTTACTAACAACCCTTCACTTTTAGTGACCAGTTGCCATTTCCAAAATTTATTGATACAAATTCAAAACTGCCTTCGGTTTACTGCCTCCTTAAGAAAGCAGCTAGAATAGAAGACTGAAGCTTGCAGCCACAATTATGTCTTTGCCCATTGTTGCTATTATTGGACGCCCAAATGTGGGTAAATCAACGCTAGTCAATCGTTTAGCTGGCGCGCACGAGGCGATTGTCTACGATGAACCTGGCGTCACGCGCGATCGCACTTACTCGAATGCGTACTGGCGCGATCGCGAATTTGTCGTAGTTGACACGGGCGGACTCGTTTTTGATGATGATACTGAGTTTTTACCTTTAATTCGAGAACAAGCAAGCTTAGCATTAGCAGAAGCCGTAGCCGCAATTTTTGTCGTAGATGGACAAACAGGACCAACTCCCGCTGATGAAGCGATCGCCGAATGGCTACGACAACAACCGGTTCCTGTACTTGTAGCCGTTAATAAATGCGAATCACCCGACCAAGGTTTAGCCCAAGCTGCGCAATTTTGGGAATTAGGACTCGGCGAACCGTATCCTGTTTCTGGAATTCATGGTAGCGGTACCGGAGAATTACTCGATCAATTAATTACCTACATACCACCCGTAAGCGAACTTCCCGAAACCGACGAAATTAAAGTGGCGATTGTGGGACGACCGAATGTAGGTAAGTCGAGTTTGTTAAATGCCTTTGTTGGGACGCAAAGAGCGATCGTGAGTCCTATCTCTGGTACAACCCGTGACTCGATTGACACTGTGATTGAACGCGAGGGAAAAGTTTACCGCTTAATCGATACTGCTGGTATTCGCAAAAAGAAAAACGTCGAGTACGGTCCCGAATTTTTTGGGATCAATCGCGCATTTAAAGCAATTCGTCGTGCAGATGTCGTTTTATTAGTCATTGATGCGCTTGATGGTGTGACGGAACAAGATCAAAAGCTTGTAGGGCGGATTGTAGAAGAAGGGCGGGCTTGTGTCATCGTTGTGAATAAATGGGATGCTGTCGAAAAAGACTCGTACACAATCTATGACTACGAAAAGCACACAAAAGAAAGACTGCATTTTGTCGATTGGGCAGCAATGATCTTTGTTAGTGCTAAAACAGGACAGCGTGTTGAGAAGATTCTAGAACTTGTGATGCAAGCAGCCGAAGCGCACAAACGCCGAGTTTCTACCTCGGTGATTAATGAAATCTTAGAAGAAGCTGTGAGATGGCATTCACCGCCTACGACGCGTCAAGGGCGTCAAGGTAAAATTTACTATGGCACGCAAGTAAGCACCCAACCTCCATCAATAGCCTTGTTTGTGAATGAAGCTGAGCGGTTTAACACGAACTATCGGCGATACATCGAACGTCAATTTCGACAGCAACTCGGCTTTAACGGGACTCCCATCCGTCTACTATGGCGTAGTAAAAAAGCCCGTGACGTAGAAAATACCGCAAATCGTGCTACCCGCGTGTAAACAGCGGCTAGTAGTTAGTTGTGAGTGCTGAGTGTTAAATTGTTCGCGCTCATAGTTGGGAGAAATTAGAATTTTTCATAAACTCCTAACTCGCTACTCATAATTCTCTATCCTCCCTGACCTCTGACCTCTTCACAAGATGGATCTACTGCGATCGCTACCAATGGGGCTTTACCTAGAACAACCGCTAACGTGGTTGCATCGGCTAGATCCTAGGGTAAAGTTGGCTTGGTTATTGAGTTTCTTACTCATGCCCATTCTGGCAAATTCTGCTTGGCGGATTATGCTTGTGGGATTGCTTGTGCTGATTACGCTTGTAGCTAAAATTCCTTTACGAGTATGGCGTCAGCAGATGGGCTGGCTATTGACAGTAGCTTTTTTTGTCCTATTACTCGGTGCTGCAAGTCCAGATACGCTCAGCATCGATTATCAACCCCGCCTTCCCAGTGATGAGTTGAGTTTTATACCGCAACTTTCGGATTATCAGTACGTTCTGTTTCAGCGCGGACCAATTACTGTCACTCGTCGTTCTTTGGTTTTGGCAATTCGCTTAAGTACGATACTGTTTACCTTAATTTACAGTACTAATTTATTTTTATTGACAACTGCTCCTGAGGAAATTACCGCTGGGATGGAAAGCTTGATGCGACCTTTACGCTGGTTCAAGTTTCCTGTAACAGAAGTTGCTTTGACACTGACGCTATCATTGCGGTTTATTCCCTTAGTTTTAGAAGAAGTACAAAATTTAGCGCGTTCAGTGCGTACGCGAGCAATTAATTGGAAAAAACTGGGGTTGAAAGGTGCAGTAAAAATCTGGATGATGGTAGCAGAACGGTTGCTAGAAAATCTCTTACTCCGAGCCGAACAAATGGCTAATGCGATGATGGTACGCGGTTTTACAAGCCCGAATGAACATCGCGTACAATGGCACGATCTACGCTTAAGAAGCCGTGACTGGATTGCCATAGTGTGTTTAATAGCTTTCTGGAGCGCAAGATTTGTTTGGGGTAACGAAGCATAAATGCAACCTTGGTATTGGCGATCGCTTCCTCTCAAAAATCGTACTGGAGCACAAGTTTTTGCTGCCCTGTTTGCAAATGATACCATTGCAACGCTGTTGGAAAGTCCTTATCCGTCACCTTTAGAGCGCTTACCACAAGCTCGCTACTCGATTTGTGCCGGTAAACCTCGGACAATTAACGATCATCTGCAAATGTGGACTCCAGCAGTGGGCGAAGTTCTATCGTGTCTTCGTCAGCGGCTCCTGAGCGCTGCAAATTGGCTCGTCATACCACCCCAGCCAACGTTACCATTTACAGGAGGTTGGCTGGGGTGGCTAGGCTATGACTTAGCTTGGGAAATCGAAAAACTGCCAACTCTCAAACAAGATCTATTGCCATTTCCGGTAGCATTTTGGTACGAACCTGAGTGCTTTGCCGTCCTCGATCATTGGGAACAAGTTCTTTATCTGGCAACCTCCGATCCGCAGCAATTAGATAAGTTAGAACATCATCTAGTAGAATCTTCCTCTGCTCCTCTGCCCCCCTGCCCCCCATCTCCCCCACCACTCTTTCTCACGTCTCAGACCGAGTACGAAAACGCAGTCTGGCGTGCTAAAAAGTACATCCAAGCTGGAGATATTTTTCAGGCAAATCTTTCGCTGCGGTTTGAAACCGAGACAACCGCTTCAGGCTGGGAAATTTATCAAACATTACACAAAATCAATCCGTCGCCGTTTGCGAGTTACTGGCGATCGCCCTGGGGAGAAATCGCGAGTTGCTCGCCTGAAAGATTAGTGCAGCTTGTCGGACAACAAGCAACAACACGACCAATTGCAGGAACACGAGCACGTGGTACCACACCCGATCGCGATCGCCAGCTTGCTCAAGAGTTGAGCTCAAATACCAAAGAACGCGCCGAACACATCATGCTTGTCGATCTCGAACGCAATGACCTAGGGCGCGTATGTAACTGGGGTTCGGTAGTGGTTGATGAATTACTCACGATCGAGCGCTACAGCCACGTTATGCACCTTGTTAGTAATATTAAAGGCACTTTAAATGCAAATTACAGCCCAATAGACTTAATTCAAGCAATGTTTCCTGGTGGAACGATTACAGGTTGCCCAAAGGTTCGCTGTATGGAAATTATTGAAGAACTCGAACTTGTCCGCCGCAACTTATTTTATGGTTCGTGTGGTTATCTCGATTGGCGCGGTAACATAGACTTGAATATCTTAATTCGCACACTGCTACTTGCTCCGGCGTCTTCTACCTCTACCCCAGCGACTCAAAAAGTTTGGGGTCAAGTTGGTGCTGGGATCGTTGCTGATAGCGACCCAGAAAAAGAATGGTACGAATCGCTGTATAAAGCGCAAGCACAACTTGCCGCATTAAATCAAACTAGGGATGAGGGGTGAGTAAGAGAGTGGCTAGTTTTGAGTTTTGAATTGTTCGCGCTCATAGTTGGGAAGCATTAGATTTTCTTAACTTTCTTAAACTCAACACTTCATGACTTTTCAACCTTAATCAACGCTGAACCCTACGGGCAAGGCACTGCCTTGCCGCTCTGACCTCTGACCTCTACTATAATGATTCGACTAGGAACTGATATTGTTTATATTCCCCGCATTCAAGCAGCGCTTGATCGGTTCGGTGATCGCTTCTTGCACCGCGTCTATACCATAACCGAACAATACGATTGCGGATACGCGATTAACTCACCTAGTCGCCCTTCGATTCATCAGCTAGCTGGGCGTTGGGCGGCGAAGGAAGCCGTGACAAAAGCACTAGCAACAGGTTGGCGGGGTATTAGTTACACCGAAATAGAGATTCGGCGTCACACGAGTGGCGCACCTACAGTATACTTACACGGGAAAGCTGCTGCGTTAGTTGCAACTTGGAATCATTTATCTTGGCAGTTGAGTTTAAGCCACGATCGCGATTATGCGATCGCTACGGTGATTTTGATTCATGAATAAGTGAGTAAAACTCAACGTTGTTAGCACAAGGCTAGTTATTGGTAGCAATTTCCATAGCTAAGCTTTAACAGCTTTCTTTTCGCCAATTATTCATTACCCAATAGTAGAATACAGAACCCAAATCAAGATATCATCAGCACTGTGAATCGGGTAGTCTCAACAAAGCTAAATCTTCGTTATACCAAGAGGGAATGAGTACAGAACATTACATCAATCATCCAAATTTCGGTCTATTGTACAGAGTCTGTTTTGTTGAGGAACACCAGGAACTGTTTACGACGCTTTATGCGCAAAGACTATTCTTTTTGGTATCGACCACACCATCAGGAATGAAGTTTGAGCCAGTTGGTCGCTCTGAGGCTCGTTTATTATTAGAAAATCGCTTACGTATGCTACGTCGCACCGGACAAACCCAAGAATACGACCAGCTACAAATAATTTTGCAACGTACCTTCCAATGAGTTCGATTGCTGAACGGATTACCCAAATCCGCGAAAAACTGCCACACACAGTCCGCTTGATCGCTGTCACCAAACAAGTCTCAGTCGCAGCGATGCGCGAAGCCTATGCAGCGGGAGTACGAGATTTTGGTGAAAGTCGCATTCAGGAAGCCGCGAGTAAGCAAGCACAGCTACACGACTTAACCGATGTTACTTGGCACATGATCGGACGGTTGCAAACCAACAAAGCCAAAAAAGCTTTAGAGCAATTTCAGTGGATTCATTCGGTTGATAGCTTAAAACTGGCACAACGCTTGAATCAACTGGCACTACAGATGTCGTGTCAGCCAAAAGTGTGTTTGCAGGTAAAATTGCGCAGCGATCCGCATAAAACGGGATGGAGTGTGTCTGAACTGCTTCAAGATTTACCCGCGCTTAACGAATGCGATCGCTTAAATATTCAAGGTTTGATGACAATTCCACCGCTAGGATTGAGTGATTTAGAAATTCTTAATCTTTTCGAGCAGACGCGCGAACTTGCAACGAACATTCAAAAACAACATTGGTCTAATATGCCAATGCACCACCTCTCAATGGGAATGTCTGACGACTATCTCCTCGCAGTGCAAGCCGGAGCAACGATGGTGAGACTAGGGCGTATTCTGTTTGGTGCAAGACCAACCATAAACAATTCTACCGAATCGGAAAGTCAATTATGAGGGTATTATAGCACGAAAGTAACTTAAAAAGTAGGGAAAGTTCAGTGGGATTGCGGTTGAATTACAGATAAAAAAGATAGTATTAACCAGAGCACTATGTAATTTAAATCAAAGGCGACAAGTTAAGTTTTTAACTTTAATTGGTTTAAAGCTTCTTACGCTCGAATGCCTCACACTCTTTAAAAGAGCTTTTCTTAATCGAAAATGCGACAAAATCAGGAGAAATCCTGGGTTTGCGAATGCACTTCAAAATTAAGAATCTCGCTGAGCATATGACCTAGATAAAAAAGGATGGCGAATAAAGTAATCTAAATTAGGCGATCACATTTCTACTTGATAAAAATAAGTTTTCCCAGTTAACTAGATAGTTGTGAATAGACAGGGAGAGTGAAACAGTGAGCAAAATTTTTACGAAGATCAAAAAGATTGTTGGGTTAGACGACGATCCGTATATCGATGATGAAATTGAATACGAAGTCGATGATAATGGCTACCGCCATCCTTATCAGGCTGAGGCTCCGCAACCAGTCGAAGAAGAATTTCGCCCACGGCGGCGCGTACGTGAAAGAATTACATTAGAACCTAATTCCGAAGTAGGAGCAGCTTCGATGAACAACGTGATCGGCATGCATGAGGCTGGAAATCGGATGTATGAAGTGATCGTGATGGAACCCCGTTCATTTGAAGAAATGCCGCAAGCAATTCAAGCTTTGCGCGAGCGTAAATCAGTTGTCCTTAATCTGACAATGATGGATCCCGATCTGGCTCAACGAGCGGTTGACTTTGTTGCTGGGGGAACTTATGCAATTGATGGTCATCAAGAGCGTGTCGGCGACAGTATTTTTCTGTTTACTCCTATTTGCGTCCAAGTCACAACTCAATCGGGAGTTGTGCAAGAAGTTCCCCAAACTCAAGTGCGTACAGAAAGGACAACAACGGTCAACAGCCACGCTTGGTCAGCAGATTCGACTCGAATTGCGCAGTCGAGTTAAGATCGCACTTTGAATCTAACTCTATTGAATCTGTTGCTAATACTGTTTTTAATACAGGAATCGTTCAGTTGTCTGTTAAGCTTGGCATGATTGGTGGCGGGGTAATGGGAGAAGCGCTCTTATCCCGCTTGATTTCTCAAAAAATTTATCAACCAACCGAGGTGATCGTCGGCGAGAAATCAGCCGAACGACGCGATTACTTAGCGCAGCAATATGGTGTATCAGTTACGGATGACAATCAAGTTGTTGCGCAGCAGGTATCTACGCTGTTGTTGGCAATCAAACCACAGGTATTTGCTGCTGTTACGGCTGAGTTAGCAGCATCACCTCTAGCCTCAGCACCCTTGATCATTTCCATTTTAGCAGGAGTCTCGTTATCGCAGTTAGAAACGGCTTTTCCTCAACTTCCCGTAATTCGCGCAATGCCCAACACGCCAGCCACTGTAGGCGCTGGAATGACGGCGTTTACATCAGGGTCGCTTGCCAGTGCGCGTGACAAACAAACGGCACAGCAGCTATTTTCTGCAGTTGGAGAAGTCGTAGAAGTATCAGAAACGTTGATGGATGCAGTCACAGGGTTATCAGGTTCGGGACCTGCGTATGTTGCTCTACTCGTAGAAGCATTATCTGATGGTGGCGTTGCCGCAGGTTTACCACGCGCGCTCGCAACTCAACTTGCACTACAAACTGTACGCGGAACAGTACAATTGTTACAAGAAACCAAAATACACCCCGCCGAACTGAAAGACCGCGTGACAAGTCCAGGCGGCACAACGATCGCCGGAGTCACCGAGTTAGAACGTGGGGGATTTCGAGCAGCGCTGATGGCAGCCGTTAAAGCCGCAGCAGAGCGATCGCAAGAATTGGGCGCAAAGGACTAGAAAAATTATGGGATGCTTTTAACGTTTATAATTTAATCAAGTCAAGGTAAGTTAATCGCATCAGTAAATCGCCGAAAAGTAATTATTGAGTGAATTCGCAACTATTTCCCGAACTAAATTTAGAAAGGATATTTCCGTTCCAACTCGATGAGTTTCAGTTGGCAGCAATTCGAGCATTGAACGTTGGTCGCTCGGTTGTGGTATGCGCGCCGACAGGTTCGGGAAAAACATTAATTGGGGAATACGCGATTTATCGGGCATTAAGCCGTAGGAAAAGAGTTTTCTACACAACTCCGTTAAAGGCACTTTCTAATCAAAAACTGCGAGATTTTCGCGATCGCTTTGGGGCAGACATGGTAGGACTCCTCACCGGCGATGCCTCAATCAACCGCGATGCGCCAATTGTAGTCATGACTACAGAAATATTCCGTAATATGCTCTATGGCACGCCCATCGGGGAAGTTGGAACTTCTTTGGTAGATGTCGAAGCTGTCGTCCTCGATGAATGCCACTACATGAACGACCGCCAGCGAGGTACGGTTTGGGAAGAATCGATTATTTACTGCCCTTCGACAATTCAGTTAGTCGCGCTTTCTGCAACGATCGCCAATAGCCAGCAACTCACCGATTGGATCAATCAAGTTCACGGTCCTACAGAACTCATCTACTCAGAATTTCGCCCAGTTCCTTTAGAATTCTACTTTTGCAACCCCAAAGGATTATTTCCACTTCTCGACAACAGCAAATCTAAAATTAACCCGCGTTTGAAGCCCAAGCCAGGTAGCGGCGATGCAAGTCATGCGCGGGGTGGGCGGAGAAATGGAGCGCGGCTCGAATCACCGAGTTTGGAATACACAATTTCGCGGTTAGCAGCGAAAGATATGCTACCAGCGATTTACTTTATCTTCAGCCGTCGAGGCTGCGACCAAGCTGTCGCAAGTTTAGAAATGTCGCTAGTTAACTCAGCGGAAGCCGCACAACTGAGGCAACAAATCGATGCGTTTCTTGCCCGCAATCCGGAAGCCGGACGCGCAGGGCAAATCGAACCACTTTATCGCGGAATTGCCGCACACCATGCAGGGATACTACCAACTTGGAAAGGGTTAGTCGAAGAACTGTTTCAGCAGGGACTGATCAAAGTTGTGTTTGCAACCGAAACGCTAGCCGCAGGAATTAATATGCCTGCGCGGACAACCGTAATTTCAACGCTTTCCAAACGCACTGATCGCGGCCACCGACTGCTTAACCCTTCAGAATTTCTCCAAATGGCAGGGCGTGCGGGACGTCGCGGTATGGATAAAATTGGTCATGTCGTTACATTACAAACGCCGTTTGAAGGCGCTAAAGAAGCTGCGTATCTTGCGACAGCCCAACCCGATCCACTTGTGAGCCAGTTTACACCAAGCTACGGTATGGTGTTGAATTTGCTGCAAACGCATACGCTCGAAGAAGCAAGAGAACTTATTGAACGCAGCTTTGGGCAGTATTTAGCCACATTGTACTTGAAACCACATTATGAATCTCTCGCGCATCTGCAAGCGCAAGTTGCTCAAATTGAAGCACAGCTAGAGTCGATAGACATGGAACAGGTGGCAAAGTATGAGAAATTACGCCAACGCATTAAAGTAGAACGCCAACTTTTGAAGACACTTCACGAACAAGCGCAAGAAGCACGGGCAGAACAATTAGGCTTAACATTGAGTTTTGCAGTGTCAGGAACGCTGTTGAGTCTGCGAGGAAAACACGTACCCACCGCAACACCAATCCCCGCAGTTTTAGTCGCTAAAACACCAGGTGCAGGTCAAGCGCCATACTTGGTTTGTTTAGGACAAGATAATCGTTGGTATGTTGTGATGATGAGTGATGTTGTGGACTTGTATGCAGAGTTACCGCGACTAGAAATCGCCAGCGATCTGTTACCGCCAGCAGAAATGCCATTAAAGCCAGGTCAATCGCGGCGGGGAAATCAAGAAACAGTGGCGATCGCGCGGCAAATTCCTGATGTTGCAGAATTGAATATCGCCCCTGAAGTCTTGGCACAACAAGCAAAAGTCGCCGCTTTAGAAGCCCAGTTAGAAGCGCATCCGGTACATAAATCTGATAATCCCGCAACAATCCTCAAACGCCGTAATAAAATTTTGCAGTTGCAAGCAGAAATAGTCGAGCGACAAGCCGAGTTAAGTCAATTGTCTCAGCAGCATTGGGAAGAATTTTTACATCTCATTGAAATTCTGCAACGGTTTGGTTGCTTGAATGAGTTAGTGCCGACGCATTTAGGACAGGTCGCAGCGGCGATTCGCGGCGACAATGAATTATGGCTAGGACTCGCTTTAAGCAGTGGGGAATTCAATCAACTCGATCCGCATCACCTCGCCGCAGCAATTGCTGCCCTTGTAACTGAAAATACCCGCCCAGATAGTTGGGTACGCTACGCTTTAGCTTCTGAAGTCGAAGAAGCACTTGCTGGATTGCGTTCTGTCCGGCGTCAATTGTTTCAACTGCAACGCCGTTACAATGTCGCTTTTCCCATTTGGTTAGAATACGATTTAGTAGCATTGGTCGAACAGTGGGCGTTAGGAGTCGAGTGGTCAGAACTTTGCGCAAATACCAGCTTGGATGAAGGCGATGTCGTGCGGCTGTTACGCCGGACACTCGATTTGCTGTCACAGATACCTCATATTCCTTATTTATCCGAAGCTTTACAGCGCAACGCCTATCGGGCAATGCAATTACTAGACCGCTTCCCTGTTAATGAAATTGTGGAGTAGTAAAAAGCGCAAAAAAAGCAATTAGCCTTGATTGCTAATTGCCCATTACTATAGCAATTGAAAAGATGCTTAGAACATGGTTTGACACTCCCTGCTCGCGCGTTGACAGTTGAAAAAGTCTTCCCAGGCTCTCTTCACTGTCAACTGATTAAAGTTCAAGACAGAAAATTTGCTCTACTACGACCACCATTACGACCTACTGCGGGCAGTTCCAATAGCGTACCATCGGTAGCTTGACCTGTACCGTCGTTTGTAACCGATGCTGTATCTCCAGGATGTCCGTTAGGAATGAACAGTTGCGGGTGATCGAAGGGGGCTTTATCCAACCGCACGCGCTCGTCGGTGAGTGCTTTGAGAAATTCCACCAAATCATCTTTATCTTGCTCACTTAGGTTCAGATTCTCAATATCTGGATCTAAGTTATTAATATTCTGCTCATGGAAATCACCACCGCGATTGTAAAAATCAATGACTTGCCGCAGTGTCAATTGTCCACCGTTGTGGAAGTAAGGGGCGGTAAGTTCGATGTTGCGTAGTCCTGGCGTTTTAAAAGCACCATCGACTGCAACGCGATCGCCTGCACCAACTGTAATATTAGGACTGTCGCCCAAAAGTGCGTTAAATTTCCCTTGCTGTGCTAGCCGTGTTTCCGATAGCGGATTGCCAAAGGGATCTTTCCCACCTAAGCCTAAGTCTTCTTGCGTTGGTCGCACGCCAATGTTATAAAAGCCATTGTCATACACTGCGGGTTGCCCGCTACCCATTTCCATCAGTTCGAGCCGTTCGTTCCGCACGTTTCTCACCGATGCATTCGTAAATTCTGCACCGCCATGGCAATTGATACATTTCGCCCTGCCTTCAAATAGCTCTTTACCGCGCACTTGTGCAGCTGTCAAAGCACCTGTATTGCCTTCGAGGTATCGATCAATCGGTGCATTGTTGGAGACAAGCGTAGACTCGTACATTTGAATCGCGAGTCCCATAAACAGCGAAAAGTTATAGTCCATCAGCGTATATTGCTGACTTGGTAATTGACTAGGATCGACAATTCCATCTGCATCTGCGGTTTGCGAAGCTTTTCTAGGTACAAAACTACGGTTACCACTAGCATCAACGTTGATGAGATAATTAGATCTCCACCACTCAGGCTTAAACGCTGCCTTGATCATTGCCGTGTAAGTCGTTTTCAAGCCTGGTTGTCTTCCGCGACTTAAACCACCAAGTACGCTATCATCGGCCGCAACCAGTTGTTTACTGAGTGGTCGCAACGCACGTAATTTTTTACCTGTTTCTCTTGGAAGTAGCCGACGCTTGACTCTACCGAGTTTATTACCGATATCAGGAAAAATCCGACCTGTTGCCGATTCTTCAACCGAACTGAGCGGTGGTCCTACTGCTTGTGAAGCAAGTGAGGCATTCTTTAAGCTAATTTTGACTTCTTGCGGTAATGCTGCGGGTCTAGATGCTTTGATCACGCGCGCATTCGGATCTCGCGAACCAAACGGGTTGACTCCATTAAATTCATCTTGCGCCCTACCATCCCAGAAGTTACGGAAGTTGAATACCGCATTAATCGTACTTGGTGTGTTACGCTCAGTAACCTGGCGGACGTTAACACCATTTACATGGAATACCGCGTCGGGTTGTACTGTAACGTTATCTTGTGCGTTTCCTGGAGTTGTGCTATTGAACTTGGTGAGCGGTACACCTTGCGAACCCGCGACGTCATTACTATCTGCAAGGACTGCGGAAGAACGATTATTCGGATCGGCAAGTTTGTGAAATGGAAAGTCTTCCGGTTTAAGCGTGTAATTAGGTCCACTACCTACACTAAACGTTTGATCGGGATTAGGACTACCATCAGCATTAACACGCAATAATCCTGGACTCAGCTGATTTTTGGCTCGCGTATCTGTTCCCGCATGAAAGTGGCAACTCGCACACGCTTGAATTCCATCACTACCAATTTGCATATCCCAGAACAACGCCTTTCCTAAGCGGATCGCTGCGGCGCGATCACTGACGAATTCTCCTAAATTTGCTGGTTCAGGAATCGGTACGGTTTTGAGCGATGTTAACGGCTGCGAAGGTTCTTGCGGTACCAACTGCGCAGATACGGTATGACCTGCAAGTACTGCGATCGCAACTATAACCGTCACTGCTACATTTCCCAATACTTTTCCTGTCAAGTGATTTCTTTGGTGAAAAGTACTATTTTTTAAACGATTAGTTTTAAGGGTTTTTAATAGATTTGCTCTTAGTAAATGCAACACCCGCAAACTATGACTAAATCTTTTTCGGCATTTTTCTATAAAAAAACCTAATGATGATTTTCGACTCACTCTCTCCGTCCTACAACATTTACAATACCTTTGACAACATCATCATCTTGAGTTGTTTTATTCAATTACCAAGTTCGGTTTTTTAGTAACAGTATTCTTGGTAAATAACTTACTTATTGGTTGTCGTTACGAAAATTTCTCGACATTATATGTATTCTTCACTTTGACATAAACAAGAATATGAACTACCCAGACAATTTTAGTCATTTTCACTGATAAATGTTGCCTCTAAATAAAAGCCATACATAACTCATACACAACTTATACATTTGGTTTTTAGTTCATTTATAAAAAAATCTCAAAAAATGTAAGTAAATTGTGTAGATATAGGATTTCTCCGCAACTTGTGATATATACGATTAAGCTTTGAGCGCAAACTCTTAACGCAAGTGCCGAATTCTTAAGTTTTTTTTCGGTAAAATCAGCATAAGAAAACATTATTAGAGAATGATTATTAAAAATCAAAAATTAAGCAAAAGATGGATTAAAAGATTTAAGTTTTAAATGAATACCTAACAGTCTCAATCTAACGTGGAGAATAGTCTTTGATTAACCCAACTCGTCATTTATGACTCGCTTTTCACCGCCAACTATTATAATAAAGGCACTTAGTGCTGATACTTACCTGGTTAGCAAAAATCCCACCCGTAAGAGGTATGGGATTAGCAACAGATTGAGTTTTTAAATAGCCAAATTGCTCTCGGTTTTTAAAGCTTGCACAATTAAAGATCTACGCACTTACAACCTTCAAGCTAAATTGTTAGCGTTGTAATGTATGCCTACCTTGGGACTATATGACGCCGAGGAGAAACGCCAGGATTAATCACCGCCGCAAATTCTTCTGGTGATAACTGGCTGATAGCTTGATCTAAATCTTCTAAAGTGAAGTTATAGCCCCTTTGTGCAGCAATTTTGATGAAGGCTTCTGGATCAGATGTTGCTTTGAGTCTCTCTTGTAAGGCGTGATCTTGTTGTACAGCTTTAAAAAATCGGGCAGCGGTTTCTTGTGCCATGACAGCAATCTCCTTTATATGAGTTTTTCATGTCGGCGCTGCTGCAACTACTTTGAGCATAGCTCGCTAATCTACAAATTTGCGGAAATCTTGACAGAAGTTAAAGCAACTGTAATCTAGTTAACTTACAAATACTCGACTTACTGCTAAAGAAACTTTTTATTAAATACGCAAAACACAGCGCCAAAAGCGTATTAGCGATATTTGCTTACCGCTGGTTGCCAAACTGCTGATGTTACAGATTGTTGCAATCTACACGTTGTTACTCAAAGTCGAAGTCATTCTGAGTACGACATTAAACCAAGCTCATAACGATTATAAACAAGAGCGTAGAGAATGAGCTTGCACCGACCCTAAATAGACGCTGCAGCGTCTCAGAAGATGGAAAAATCAACTTATATGTCAGATCGTAATACTTTGACAACCGCGAATGGAACTCCTGTTGCAGATAACCAGAACTCTTTAACCACAGGCGATCGCCGGCCTTTTGTGCTTATGCAAGATTTTCACTTGATGGAGAAGCTAGCACACTTCAACCGCGAACGAATTCCTGAGCGCGTTGTTCATGCGAACGGAGCCGCTGCATTTGGTACATTTACTGTTACCCGCGACATTACTTGCTACAGCAAAGCGAAAGTTTTTTTCCGAAATTGGCAAGCAAACTCTAGTTCTCTTACGATTCTCTACCGTTGGTGGCGAAAAAGGGTCAGCTGATGCAGTGCCCGACCCTAGAGATTTTGCGGTTAAGTATTTATACCGAAGAGGACAATTGGAATTTAACAGGTAACACACCAGTCTTTTTCATCCGCGATCCGCTCAAGTTTTTTGATTTCATACATACACTAAAAGTGCAACCCGCAAACAAACTGCAAAGATGCTAACGCCATGTGGGATTTCTGGTTACTCAGTCCTGAAGCGCTACATCAGATTACAATTTTATTTAGCGATCAGGGTAAGCCGAAAACCTATCGCCACATGGTTAAACATGCAGCAAGCAAAAATGCACGAATATATCGATTATCGATTGTGGTGCGCTTCTCGGTTGGTTGATCGATCCGCAAAACCAACCAGTCGAGATCTATTGTCAAGGTAAGAATGTTGCAGTATTACAATCGCCTTTAGATTTGTCAGGAGAGGATGTATTACCTGGATTTGTACTCGATTTGGGACAAATTTTGAACTAAGCTTTCAGTGAGTTCTTAGATGTCATGCAATGCGACGCCTAGGGTTTTAGTTCAAGGTAAATACTTTTGCACAACATCCCAGCCTGTCAACGATACCCAAACTAACCCAAGGAATAGAAGAATATTTGTCCCGATGTGCAGCGATCTCATCCACGTGAAACGATCAATTAATATCGCGCTGACTGCGGAGAGTAAAACTAAACCTACGACAAGTAAACCTGCTGAAAGATGCGAAGAGTGACCTAGACTACCGAAGTGACCGAGTGTACCTACAATTCCAATTGCTAGTAAAAGTAGCACTAAAAGAACTAAGCTACCACCAAACATAAAATGCAGCGATCGCAGCCAACTAGGACGCGGTTTGCGTGTCGTCCTGGCGCGCAACATCCAAACACCAGTTACAGCCAACAACAGATAGGCTAGCAGCGATAATCCCATCGACCATGCTGCTATTTTCCACAACCACAGGAAGGAAGGCAGATTCAATTTAAACCAAATCCTTAGCAAGTACTACATCTTACCTTAGCGCCACAAAAGGTTTAGGAGTTGTCCTTCCTGCGAGGGAAAAGTGAATTAAACGTTTTATCAAAAATGAACTGTTTATTATGCTTGACCTTAAAGATGGAATTGTCTAATCTACCGACGTTAAAACAGCGGCTGCTAAATTTATTTTTTTTGTGCTGATTTCTGGCGCTTCTTCTAGTTTGCCCTCTTCGCTAACGCAAAGGCGATCGCAGGGGATCGTATCTGAAAGAATCGCACTCGCCATCATACCGGTATGAATTTCCAGCATTGATTTCGGTGGCGCTTCAAACACCAACCGCTGTCCTGGAAATACCACACGTTCAAAATACCAGTTGGGAATATTAGAAATCCGCGCAATCTGAATTTTGCTTGTCGCATTGACGTAGCAGCAGACAAGTTGACTAGATTGATTGGGTGGTAAGGGATCTAAAATTTGAGCCATAACCGCCAAGTAGCGTCAAGCCACACCTATGAGATTACATTAGCCAAGCTAACACTGAGCGATCCCCAGATGCTGTAACCCCGACTACCAACTGATGGCTACAATCAGAATTCCTTTTAAATTCAGAACTACGAGTTTAATTCTGTAGTTAATTAAACTCAATTTTTGCACAATTAGCAATCACTTCGCGCCATCGACAAAAATTTCCGCGCGATGCAGCAAACTGAATGTTATCGTAAAGTTATATGAAAAACTCTTTCATAAAATCTACAAATCACCAGGCATCTATCTGGGGATCAGTGTTTCATCAGAGGTTAGAGGTTAGAGGTCAGGGTTACAACAAAGGCGAAGCACAGCCCTTGCTCATCATTGAGTCAATAATTCTGAGATTCTCTTTAATCTTCTAATCATGTTGACTATTTCTATAAATACCCCGCAGCTAGTTGCACGTAAGAACAAAAAGAGGATTCCTTACTTGCTCCTGTCCGACAATTGCTAAGATTCAGTCCTAAATAAGCACTATGGAAAACCGGATTCTCTACGTTCGCCTTCCTTGCAACCCCATTTTTCCGATTGGAGTTGTTTACTTGGCAGACTATATCCATAAACAATTCCCCAGTGTTGAGCAACGCATTTTTGACCTAGGAACAGTACCACCTCTCGATTTTGCGTCTGCGCTTGATACTTGTGTCGATGAATTTCAGCCGACATTACTAGTCTTCTCGTGGCGAGATATTCAGATTTATGCGCCTGTGGGAGGTAGAGGCGGAAACCCGCTGCAAAATGCCTTTGAGTTTTACTATGCGCGCAATCCCTTCACTAAATTACGCGGAGCAATCGGTGGACTCAGACTAGCAGCATCATACTACACTGAACTGTGGCGAAATTTAGGATTGATCAAACGCGGACTGAGCCGCGCCAAAAAATATCAGCCAGAAGCCCGTGCGGTCGTCGGTGGCGGTGCAGTGAGCGTATTTTACGAGCAATTAGGCGATAAGTTACCCAAAGGAACAATTGTTTCTGTCGGCGAGGGAGAGTTACTGCTAGAAAAGCTGATTCGAGGTCAAGAGTTTCGGGACGAACGCTGTTATGTTGCTGGCGAAAAGCCGCCACGCGATCGCCTCATCCACGAACAACCGACACCGATTGAAAAAAGTGCCTGCAACTACAACTACATCGAAAGTATTTGGTCAGAATTTCAGTACTATCTTCAAGATCAAGATTTCTACGTCGGCGTCCAAACTAAGCGCGGTTGTCCGCACAACTGTTGCTACTGCGTCTACACCGTAGTTGAAGGCAAACAAGTCCGCATTAACCCAGCAGATGAAGTTGTTGCGGAGATCCGCCAACTCTACGATCGCGGGATTCGTAACTTTTGGTTTACTGATGCACAATTTATTCCAGCGCGACGCTTTATTGATGACGCTGTAGAATTACTACAAAAAATCCTCGATGCGGGAATGCAAGACATTCACTGGGCGGCGTATATCCGTGCTGACAACTTAACCCCCCAACTGTGCGACCTCATGGTCAAAACAGGGATGAACTATTTTGAAATTGGCATTACGAGTGGTTCGCAAGAACTTGTACGCAAAATGCGCATGGGTTATAACTTGCGGATAGTTTTAGAAAACTGCCGAGACTTGAAAGCGGCGGGCTTCAACGACTTAGTTTCTGTCAACTACTCGTTTAATGTGATTGACGAACGTCCAGAGACAATTCGGCAAACGATCGCCTATCACCGCGAACTTGAACGCATTTTTGGCGCAGATAAAGTTGAACCAGCTATCTTCTTTATTGGTCTACAACCGCACACCCACTTAGAAGAATACGCGCTGAAAAACAATATTCTTAAACCAGATTACGATCCTATGAGTTTAATGCCTTGGACTGCCAAGAAACTACTGTGGAACCCTGAACCCCTCGGTTCCTTCTTTGGCGAAGTTTGCTTAGAAGCATGGCAGAAAAACCCCAACGACTTTGGTCGAGAAGTGATGAACATTCTCGAAGCGCGTCTTGGATGTGCTGACTTAGAAGAAGCCCTATCTGCACCGATTGAGAGCAACAAAAAGCAGCTTGTTACAGTTTAAATAAAATTGGTAATGGGGAGCCAGTGCGCCCTTGGAGGCTTCGGCGCGTGAGAGCAACTGGCGTTAATGGGTTATAGGTAATAGGCAATATCATCTTCGCTCACCCAATTACCAATTACCGCCGTTCCTTCTTTAGAAACCTCTTTAGGCGTGCGGCGGCTTCACCAATTACCACTTGCTCAAATTCATGTTAGAAGGTTCTATACTCCAACAGCTAGCCACCGCCCACGCTAATACTAAACAACCTCTTAATTTGGGTGTGTATTACAAAAATACCCTTGTCGCGCTTTGTCACGCCTTAGAAGACTGTGTTCTTACCTCGAATAGTCCACCATTAGTCATTACCGCGTTTCAACAAGGAAAATGGTATCTCCAAGAGGCAGACAGATACAGTCAAATCGCACAAAAGGCAAGACATATCGCGATTATGGCAGCCCCAGATACGGGTTTTGCCGAACATCCGACAAGTCAACTTGCAAACGTCGATTTAGTCGCGTTAGACCCCAAAGATCCTGTAGCGCAAGAGTGGCATTTAATTATTTATTCTCCTAGTTACACCGCGATGGTGTTATGTCAGGAATTATCCGCAGCTGATTATGGAACTGCTGGCAGACCAACAGTAGACCTTGAGCGTAAGTTTTACGGGTTTTGGACATTTGAGCCAGCACTTGTGCGAGAAACGGTAGATTTAGCGATTGCCCACATTGGCAAATACAATCCCGAACTTCGCCAACAACTTATCACCCAAGTCGCCGCGATCGCCAAAGCAACACCAACGCAATTAGATGATTTGGGTTACACCGTCTCGCGCGTTGTCGATTATCTACAAATTAGTCAAAGTGGCGTTCATCAGTTAGCACCCGATGCCCAACAAATACTCGACCAAAACTTAGTTTCCAACGAGTTACAAGCATTTTTGCGACTCGCACAACTGATCGACCTAGCCGATACCGATAATCCAATGGCAGCAGCAGAAACTGCCGCTTTAGCCGAAACCATCGGACAATTATTAGACTTACCCGCGTGGCAATTAAAACGCTTGCGCCTTGCGGGATTACTGCATCGCATCGCCCCTGCAACGGTAGGAGTACAATACGGTGACGACGCACCGAGTTGCCCGTTAGTCCCCGCAGCCCAAGTATTGCGCACAATGCCGCGAATGCAGGCGATCGCCCACATCATCACGCACCAAAACGAGTGGTGGGACGGTAGCGGTCAACCTGCGGGTTTATCAGGGCAAGAAATTCCTTTAGAATCACGCATTTTAGGCTTAGTTGCGGCGTTTCAAAAACGCGTTACCCAACTCCAAGCATCACAACCACAGCAAACTTCGGTTTTGACACAAGCGTTAACCGAGTTTAAACAACAGCAAGGACAAGCCTGGGACCCAAAACTGATTGACACGCTAGAACTATTAGTGATGGGTTTGCAACAAGGCTTGGAATTGCCAATAGCAGCACCAAAAATCAGTGCGGGAATGTGGCTTGTCGAGCCGCAAACGAGTGATGATAGCAACAATGCGAATCAATCAGCAAGGAGTCAGGTGTGAGTAGCGATCGCCCCACATTCAAACAAGAAAAAAGCATAGATAAAGACATTACAGCGCTGCGTTCTGGAGCAAAACACTTACCAGGAGCGAATTTAGAAGATGCGGAGCTTGCAGGTCTTGCCTTAGAGGGAGTCAATCTAGCAGGCGCAACGCTTGTAGGTGCAAATCTTTCCGGCTGCAAACTAGAACGCGCGCGATTAGAGGGTGCAAATCTTTTAGGAACGCAGCTAACAGGGACAGACCTACGCGCAAACCTCCTCGGTGCGAATTTGATGCAAGCAGACTTGACAAGTGCAGACTTACGTGGTACCAATCTGCGAGGCGCGAACTTAATGGGTGCAAAACTATCACAAGCATCTTGCGCAGGTGCTTTCTTCAGCGGTGCCAATTTAATGAGTAGTAACTTGCAAGGTGCAGACTTACGCGGTGCAGATTTACGCGGTGTCAACCTCTGTGGTGCTAACCTGCACGGTGCCAATTTGAGTCAAGCCGACTTACAAGGCGCGTCACTACAACAAGCCAACCTCGAAGAAGCAGATTTAAGAGGAGCAAACCTTACAGGAGCAAACCTCACCGGCACAAACCTCTTATGTGCAGAACTCGAAGGAACACATCTCACCGGCGTCAACCTGACAGGCGCGTGTCTCATTGGCACTAATGTTGTTTTACCTTAAAGTTACTACAGAGAGGAAAGCGGAGGAGCAGAGGAAGAATAGTGTTTTCTATATAACTCATCACTCTTTCCTCTGTGGTTCGTTAATATTCACATCACATTCATGCGTTTCCACCCGCAGTATAACTTTCTCCAGCGCTTCTTTCGACTAGCAAGCGTCAACATTCTTTCTAACCTTATGGTACCCATCGCGGGGTTGGTAGATGTTGCCTTCCTCGGACACTTAGCAGAAATTCGTCATCTAGCTGGAGTTGCTTTAGCCACCGTGCTTTTCAACTACATCTACTGGACATTCGGCTTCTTACGCATGGGAACAACTGGCACAACAGCCCAAGCCGTAGGACGCCAAGACGAACAAAGCGTTGTCCTCATAGGATTACGGAACGCGTTACTCGCAGTATGCTTAGGACTCGCAATTTTGCTCTTACAGCATCCACTAGGCGAACTAGGATTTACCTTATTGAGTGCAGCACCAGAAGTCAAAGCGGCGGGAAGAGATTACTACAATAGTCTGATCTGGGGCGCACCTGCGACTTTATGCAACTTTGTTCTCATTGGTTGGTTTCTCGGACGCGAACAAAGCGGTAAAGTTTTGCTATTGTCGGCAGTTGCAAATGGAGCTAATATCGCGCTTGATTATCTGTTTATTGTACAGTGGGGGCTAGAAAGTACAGGCGCAGGGCTAGCTACCGCGACAAGTCAGTATTTGATGCTGGGCGTTGGCGGTATTCTCCTTTTCTGGGAACGTCAACAGCTATTATTCCGCCTCCAAATCAAACAACTTTTAGACTCGACGGCGTTGAAAGCTACTTTTACACTCAACCGAGATATTTTAATTCGTACCCTGGCACTCGTTTCTACCTTCGCTTTGTTTACTAACCTTAGTTCCGCACTCGGAATACATGTGCTAGCAACAAATACATTGTTAATGCAAGTTGTTACTCTTGCTGCCTACTTTATCGATGGACTAGCATTTGCTACCGAAAGTCTAGCAGGCATTTTTCAAGGTCAAGGTTCGAGTCTGCTGCTACCATTACTTTGGGTTTCTGGAAGCGCTAGTCTCGTTGTCGGATTCGTGTTTGCGATCGCCTTTGCACAATTTCCTCTGCTTCTATTTGGGCTATTGACAAATCATACTACTGTCATTGCTCAAATTAGCAATTATGTGTGGTGGTTATTACCTGTTCTCGGTTTTGGTTCTTTAGCTTATATGCTCGACGGTTACTTTTTAGGTTTAACCGCAGGGCGCGTTTTGCGTCAAGCAAGTCTAGTTGCGGCGATGATTGGTGCGATCGCGCTAGTTACCGCTTATCGCTTCCAAAGTAATCACTTGTTATGGTTCGCACTATCGTGTTTTATGGCAGCACGCGTTATTTCGCTTGCTTTCCAGATACCAAAAAGTTTAGCCGCTGCCGTATCCCCAACGCCAGTATCGCCAAAAATAACAACCCCATAACCCCAGCAAGTGGGTTACGATCAACACCCGTTATCCAATCAGGTACTTGACCAGAGTATTGTGTCAATTGCCCGACATTAATGATGTAATAACCCCAGATTAAACCTGCGTGTAAACCAATTGGTAAGCCAAGGCGATTTCGCAATCGTTTTGCCCAAACTAAAGCAAGTCCCAGGACAATTAATGCGGGAAATTGTGGTAAGGTGCGCAAAATTTCTGGTAGCGGTTTAATAAAATGCAACAGCGCAAATAAAATAGCATTCATCCACAGTGCTACTGCTGGGCGATAATCGCGTTCTAACTCATCAAGCAACCAACCGCGAAACAACAACTCTTCTGCAAAACCAACGGCGATCGCCACGATTAAGCCTTCTAAAATGATTTGTGGTAAAAAACCAGTAGTAGGAAGCCAAACTAACCAACCTAGCCAACCTTCGACTAAAAATAAACTAAAAACTAAAATAACTCCGCTAACAAGTCCACGGAGTAACTCTAACCAATTACGCCGAGTTCTGACTAAACCGTAATGCTGTAAAATCTGACGCTGATGATAGACGCGCTTTCCCCACCAGCGTAGGAGGAAAATAAATTCTCCATACAACAGCAGCATTGTCAGAATACTCACTGTATTAGGATCGCGCCCTAATAAATAAATTGGGATGGCAACTGGCAGCCACATCAGCAGTAATACCAATATAAAAAATCCCAGTCTCACAAAAACTGGATAACGCGCGATACTGCTAATCTTATGCCACAACGATGTTTTAATTATTCCTCTGGTTCAATCGTGCTGGTTAAACCGTGATTTTTCAAGGTTTCACAGTAAAACTCAGCGTGTTCTTGCGCACAGGTAATGACCAGCGCCATTCCATTTGTGTGCGCTTCCATCATAATGCTAACCGCCTGCGGCTGAGTAATGCTCGGCACTGTTTGCATTAACACTTGCACGACATACTCCATACTGTTGTAGTCATCATTATGAAGTAGCACGCGGTATCGAGGTGCGAGCTTTCTGTTCGTTGAACGCTTCTCAAGAGTTTCGACAGACACTGCTATCCACTTTTTTCATTCACTACAACAAACTGTTAAAACGTTGCTTAACAGTTATTTATTTATTTTATCTCATCTCAACTGATTCGCAAGCTGCCGGTTCTCCACTACCCTGAGGATAAAACATCGCGATCGCTCTGAGAGTATGATTGAATTTGGATGACTTTGTAAAATTGGACTAAGCAGCAATAAATGTAACACAGATGCTGTGGAGTCAGTACCAATGGACTTTAACTGTGACTTTCAACCGCGACAAATTGTTTACTTAGAAAATGACAATCAACGTTTGTATGCAGAAGTCATTCAAGTCGTAGAGTCGCGTCGGATGTGCTGGGTACGTCCCTTGGTGTTAGTGACACATTCCGGCGACGTTATTTCCGAACAGCCACCCGTAGTTACTGATTTACGCTCCGCTGCGGACTTATTTTGGCATAGTATCTTGTTTCGTCCTGCTTTAGATACCGAGGTCATTCCTTTTTTAGTCGAACCATTAGCTACAGAACCTGCTGCGGAGACTCATTCAGCTAGTGTCGCGCAACTCAATCAGTTTGTTCGTCGCGTCTGGCAAACGTATCAGGCTCATCCTCGCACAGAACTTGATAATGGGTAAGGGGTGCTTACTAACGGCTTTTATAGAGTTACTTCAATATCGAATAAGTTAGACTTAGACTTTTACAGCTTCAAAAGCTGGGCACGAGCTTGATTCTACCTGCATCCATCTCTGCCATTAATAACTCTAGCGCTTCGTAATCGATATCAGAAATATGACCTTGCGCGGTTAACTCAGAGTTGATTGCATTTTCAATATCAGGTGTTAAACGCTTAATATATAGTGCTTTTTCTACTAATTGACGAATGCCATATCTACTTCTCATACTAAAGTTTTTATTTCATTTCTCTCTATTTTCTAGTATCTATATGGTAGCAAAAATGTATTAAATCATGCTGGCTACGTGATTCCTATCACTGAAATCTAACTAACTATTTATGCCGCAAGATAGATGCTATGAAAAGCGTAAATAACATACTTTACTGAATCTTTATATAAACTCCCATACGTCGCGAATTAAATTTAATAAACGCTTATAAAAAGTACTGCTTAGGGATTTTACCTTAATTTACGCACAAATTGATCTTCTTTGTAGTAGAAGCGACATGAATTTCTTTACCGTATTCTAGCGATACAAGTAGGACGTGTTAAAGGTAAGCAAGAAATTAAAGAAATTTTCGATGCAGTTATGAAAATGTTTTTTCGTATAAGTGTATACTTTATATTTTTGTAAATTAATGATAGGTTTAAACAACCGAGTTGGAAAAATCAAGATTCAGTACTTCACTGAATACACAGTTTCCAAGTTTATCTTTATTATCAAGTTGTTAACTATCAGGTAATTGGTGAATAGCTTCAGCAAAAACGTATGATGCAAACAATGATTGCCTATCCAAAGATTAAGCTAATTAAACCTTACGGTTTTTTTGATGCTGCAAGTGCGGCAGAATTTCAGCGACAACTAAAAATAGCAGTTACCCAAGATGACCACACTGGTATTTTAGTAGATATGGAAAACGTGGAATCTATTAATAGTGCGGGTCTAATTGCGTTGGTTCAGAGTCTAAATCTCGCGAAAACCTGGGGAAAAAGGTTTAGTCTGTGTGCGGTGTCACCAGCATTGCGGATAATTTTTGAATTAACTCAGCTTGATCTTGTATTAGAGATCTTTGAAAGTTTTGCGGCTTTTGAGGCGGCGATCGCTGTTCCAGAGGTAGCAACAGCACATAGCTACTATTCACAGCAAAGTATGTGTGCATAGTCAAGCTGTCATTATCAGGAAGCATTAAGTTTTGACAGAATAAAACTGTTAACGCCAGTAGTGCTAAGGTTGAAATGAGTAGCGCCTATTAGCTGATAAGTACAGTGACAGTTGCTGTTGAAAGATTAATTACATCTGAGATCTCACGACCCGCGCGTTATCTAGGAAACGAGCTAGGGGCGGTTCATCACCTCTGGGATGCTGCTAAAGTCCGCTGGGTATTAACTTATCCAGAACTTTATGAAGTTGGGGCATCTAACTTGGGGCATATCATTTTATACAATATTCTGAACGCGCAACCGCGACAATTGTGTGATCGCGCCTATTTACCTGCGCCCGACTTAGCGGCTAAACTGCGTGCAACGCAAACGCCTTTATTTGCTGTCGAATCTAAGCGTTCTTTACAAGAATTCGATATTCTCGGCTTCAGCTTAAGCTATGAGCTTGGTGCAACCAATATTTTAGAGATGTTGGATTTAGCCGGAATTCCGCTGACATGGAAAGATAGACAAGCTTCAAATACCTATCCACTCATTTTTGCAGGCGGGCAAACCGCAACCTCAAACCCCGAACCCTACGCGGACTTTTTCGACTTTTTTGCCCTAGGAGACGGTGAAGAATTACTTCCAGAAATCGGCTTAGTCATAGAAGAAGGTAAAACACGCGGACAAAGCCGTCAAGATTTATTACTCGACTTGGCACAAATCCCAGGGGTTTATGTGCCGCAGTTTTATGATATGGCAGCCGATGGCTCAATATATCCAAATACTGTAGATGTGCCAAGGCGAATTCTCCGCCGCGTTGCGACCCCAATACCTGCATATTCAATAGGCTTAGTTCCTTATGTAGAAACCGTCCATGATCGTCTGACAATTGAAATTCGGCGGGGGTGTACGCGGGGTTGTCGTTTTTGTCAACCAGGAATGCTGACACGTCCAGCACGCGATGTCGAACCCGAAGCAGTAGTCACCGCAATTGAGCAGGGAATGCGCGCTACAGGCTACAATGAGTTTTCGCTGCTATCGTTATCATGTTCGGATTATCTATCGCTACCAGCGGTAGGAATGGAAATCAAAAATCGCTTGCAAGCGGAGAATATTTCATTATCGTTACCCAGCCAACGTGTTGATCGCTTTGATGAAAATATTGCGCAGATCTTGGGCGGTGCGCGACAGTCAGGGTTAACGTTTGCGCCCGAAGCTGGAACGCAACGGCTGCGGGATATTGTTAATAAAGGGTTGACGAACGAAGAACTGCTACGCGGTGTGAAAACAGCTTGGGAACAAGGTTGGGATAAAATCAAGCTGTATTTTATGATCGGTTTACCAGGCGAGACGGATGTGGATGTTTTGGGAATTGCGGAAACCGTAGCTTGGTTGCAACGCGAGTGTCGCGCTAAAGGGAGAAGACCACTCGCATTTAATTTAACGATTTCTAACTTTACACCGAAGCCGCATACTCCGTTTCAATGGCACTTGGTTTCTACGGCTGAGTTTCAACGAAAACAAGAACTATTACGTCAGGAATTTCGCCGGATGCGGGGAGTCAAAGCGAACTTCACCGATGTGCGCATTTCAGCGATGGAAGATTTCATTGGTAGAGGTGATCGCCGACTTGGTAGTGTCATTCGGCGGGCGTGGGAACTCGGTGCGGGTATGGATGCCTGGTATGACAGTGTAGAACGAGCTTTTAATGCTTGGGGCGAAGCGATCGCCGAAGCTGGATTAAGATGGAAATATCGTCAAATTGAAGAGCTCAGCGAAGAGATAGCTGAAGGACAACCTGCGCTTGATACTCCATTACCTTGGGATCATATTGATACTGGAATTAGTAAGCAGTGGTTAAAAGACGATCTGCAACGCGCTTTAGCAGCAGCAATAGTACCCGATTGTTCGTTTGATGGTTGTTCGCACTGTGGAGTGTGTAGTACAGATTTTGGTCATAATGTCGTTATTGAGCCACCGCCGATTCCCGAATTTGTTGGCGTTGTGCCAAAAACAACCAAGGTGCAGCGCTTACGCGTTCATTTTGGCAAGCTGGGCGATATGGCTTTAGTAGGTCATCTTGATTTGGTACGATTGTTTGATCGGGCAATTCGTCGAGCCGCATTACCAATTTCGTTTACAGGTAGCTTTCATCCGAGTCCGCGCATGAGTATGGCGCAAGCATTACCGTTAGGTGCAACCAGTAGCGGTGAGATTATTGACTTTGAGTTAACGCAAGAAGTAGATCCGCAGGAGTTTCAACACCGATTAAGTCAACAATTGCCGAGCGATATGCCAATTTACAGCGTAGCTGTTGTTGATTTGAAAGCACCTGCTGCAACTCAAATCTTAAACAAAGCTGAGTATCTGATTACCGTTACGACAACAAACCAGACAACTTCTGCACAATGGCAAGAATGGGTAGCAGCGATCGCCAACTCAAAAGCAATTTGGTTTGAGCAAACAAGCAAGTCTGGTAAACGCCAAAACGTGAATTTACGCGATCGCTTATTTGCATTATCGGCTGAACCACGCGAAGCAAGCGCCATCATTCGCTATGTCGGTAGCTGTCGTAATGATGGTACGCAACTTCGACCAGAGCAAGTTATCTTTATGTTGGAGCAAGTTGCGCCTCAGCAAGAATTTCATATTCTGCACGTCCACCGCCAGCAGTTAATCTTGGAAGAAACCACAAGCGAGGCAATCTCATAGTAAGTCAATGCGACAGTTAATTGCTTTTTCACAACGTTGAGTTAAAATTGAACCAATAGAAGTTTTTCTAGCGCCGCACGTTGAGTGACCTGACCACTCTCCTGTTATCAGGGCTAAAGCGAAGATGAGTAAAGAATTTGACAATTCTTTTGCACAAAAGCTAAGGCGGATTGAGTATTTTCTCTATTTGTCCCTATAAGTGGTATAACCAAGTCTAGGCGCAGCCATTGATATCTCGCTATGAGTTGTTGCAGAGTGTATTCCTAAAAGTTCCTTAATTTAGGAAAATGCATGAAGCTCAACAAAAGATGGTTACTCAAGTGAAACGCTAGGTATGTGCCGATTCGGGAAGAATTGACCGAATTGAGGCTAGAACTAGAATAACTTCTTGGTTTCCATCACGAGCAAAACTATATTCTATGTACCAGTAGAGAAGTTGAAAGCTGGTTTTAAAGCTAAAAATCTGCAAATTTGGGAAGGACGCACTGAGCAACAAAGGTAACGAGATGATCGCAGTTCAGCATAATCGTAAGGAAATGATTTTCCCTTTTACCTTCTGCTGTGTTAAAACCTGATTTTGTTTCCTTGTGTAACTAAAATTTAAAGCCAAGAATTGATGGCGATTTTGAGGGAATTGAATGCCAAAACAAATTATCATAGCGGAGCAGCATAATATTGCCGCAGTCTTTTCAGAAGACCAAATTCAAGAACTTGTCGTTGCTACAGGTCGGCACCAGATTGGTGATATTTATTTAGGTGTTGTCGAAAACGTCTTACCAGGTATTGATGCAGCATTTGTCAATATAGGTGATACAGAACGTAACGGTTTTATTCATGTCACCGACCTAGGACCGCTCAAGCTTAAACGCACCGCAGGAGCAATTACAGAACTGTTGGCACCACAGCAGAAAGTTTTGGTGCAAGTGATGAAGGAGCCGACGGGAAATAAAGGACCGAGGTTAACAGGAAATATTACTTTACCAGGTCGGTATGTGGTGTTGATGCCGTTTGGACGCGGTGTGAATTTATCACGACGCATCAAAAATGAAAATGAGCGCAACCGCTTACGAGCTTTGGCAATTCTGATTAAACCAGCAGGTATGGGCTTACTGGTTCGCACAGAAGCCGAAGGCAAGCCAGAAGAAGCGATTATGGAAGACTTAGAGTCGCTACAACGGCAATGGGAGGCGATTTTACAAGAAGCACAATCGACACGCGCCCCTTCACTTTTGAACCGAGATAATGATTTTATTCAGCGCGTTCTGCGCGATATGTATGGCGCGGATGTGAATCGCATTGTTGTCGATTCCAATACAGGGCTAAAGCGCGTCAAGCAATACTTGATTAACTGGAGCGGGGGTCAAGCTCCACAGGGATTGTTAATCGACCATCACCGCGATCGCATCCCCATTTTAGAATACTTCCGCATCAACGCCGCAATTCGCGAAGCGCTTAAACCAAGAGTTGATTTACCTTCGGGTGGGTACGTGATCATTGAACCGACCGAAGCTTTAACTGTTGTTGATGTAAACTCTGGGTCGTTCACGCGATCGGCAACAGCACGCGAAACCGTACTGTGGACAAACTGCGAAGCCGCAACGGAAATCGCGCGCCAACTGCGCTTACGTAATCTTGCAGGAGTAATTATTGTTGATTTCATCGATATGGAATCGCGCAAAGACCAATTGCAAGTGTTGGAACACTTTAACAAAGCGCTTAAAGCTGATAAAGCACGACCGCAGATTGCGCAGTTATCCGAGTTAGGGTTAGTTGAATTAACTCGTAAGCGCCAAGGACAAAACATTTACGAACTGTTCGGTCGCCCGTGTCCTACCTGTGGTGGATTGGGACATTTAGTTCATCTTCCAGGAGAATCGGAACGCGATCCGATCACGCTGCGCAATGGAGGAGAACCAACGATGGGTGAAACGCTGCGGTTGGCAGAATCGCGCGATTACACCACAGAACCAGCCGCAGATTACAATGTTGAACCAGGCGACAATGAAATTGCCAATCTCAATATTCTGAATCATCCGAGTTATCAAGAACTAGGAGAAAATAACAAAAATCGTCGGACTCGGCGTCGCTTGATTGGCAGAGTCGAAGGTCCTGTCAAAGATGAACCTCGGATACCTGCTGCACCGATTAACTTAGTCAGCGATCACGACCAAGATTTTGAACCAGAGTCTGAATCAGCACCCTCAGAGGTATCGTTACCGATCATTGGCAAAAACAGTTGGATCGAACGCGACCGCAGTGCTCGACCTACAAAACCAGAACCCGTAAAACCAGCTGTCGTCGAACCACCAGAGATTGTTTCGGTGGAAATGACTCCAGAAGAACAGGAAATTTATGCAATGATGGGTGTTTCTCCGTTGGTACACTTGAATCGGTCAGTTAAAAATTCGCGATCGCTGATTATTAACGTGGTACTACCTGGACAGGCTCCTTCAGAAGTTGCAACGGAGGAAGATGTTCCTGTACCCGCATCATCAGAATCACAACCAATGACAATCAGCGCAGAAGTTCCATCAGAATCTTTTGTCACCAATACTGAGGAATCTTCAGTTGCGGCTGTGACTGATGAAGGTGATAATGGCGGAGGTGTTGTCACTCGTAGGCGTCGCCGTCGGTCTTCGGCAGTAGAAAGAGGTGAAGAAGAAACGTAAAATGATACGTCCCTACCAGAGTGCAGAGCAAGGCTGAGCGTGAAAAACGAGTCTATTAACTTAGACCTTGACTTTGCACTCAGCAATCAACATTCAATTTCGCTGGCTGGGGTAGATGAAGCTGGACGCGGGGCGCTGTTTGGTCCAGTCGTAGCAGCAGCTGTCATTTTACCTCCGGCTGCCTTACCAGAATTAGCCGCAAGCCAAGTGCGCGATAGCAAGCAACTATCGAGTTGCCGCCGACAACAGTTAGCGGCAAAAATCTGTACATTGGCTGTAGATTGGCGAGTTGGGTTTGCATCTACAGCCGAAATTGACAATATCAATATTTTGCAAGCGTCACTTTTAGCAATGAAGCGGGCGGTGACTAAGCTTAAGGTTCAGCCAGAACTGTGTTTAGTTGATGGCAATCAGGCGATCAAGGATTTGCCAATACCGCAACAAGCACTCGTCAAAGGCGACGAGCGATCGCTTGTTATTGCTGCTGCGAGTATTATCGCGAAGGTATGGCGCGACGATCTGATCATGCGCCTCGCTGCTAAGTATCCGATGTATGACTTGGTATCCAATAAAGGTTACGGTACGGCACGTCATCTACAAGCACTGCAACAATACGGTCCCTCGCGATTGCATCGGTTGTCATTTCGTCCCTGTCAAATTAGGGCAATGGGAACTAAGGAACTTGCGGAATAATTAAACCAGCGTCGGTATCTTCCGTATCACTTGCCCAAGCATAGTAATCTGCTAGCAATTGATGCTGGAGTCTTTGTTTAATCGTTAATAGTACGCTCTTAAGTAAACCATTACCCGCCGTCTCTAAGATTGGCTTGGGTGTTAACCACAATGGCGGTGGTAACTCTACTTGAACTTCTAAATCGGCGTTTCCGTGTAAACCTGTGTTACTTCCAACTTGGCATGGAGATAAGTAGCCTTTGAGGTTTAGCGCAAAACGTTGGTTGATGTAGTCAACTCCCCGAATTTCACAACCTTGGGACTGTAAATAAATTGTGCCATTAGCTTCTGCCCACACTTTAATGTCTACTGTTGGTTGAATACTCAGTGTCATAAAGGTCAGCGGACGCATGGTCAAGCGAAAACGATCAGAACTTAAATGCTCAACTCGACTAGGATCGACTAAAGCATTAACAAGACGCTGCGGCTGTCGCAAATAATGTTGAATAGGAATTGGTTGTTCGGGAACAACAATTTCGACTGCTTGGGAAGCACTAAACCGAGTAGACATGGGCGGTTAAAAGGAGCTTTTACATAATTTTACATTCTTTTAAGCGAGATGCAGATACTCCTCAAGAAGCAAGTCCTAATGAGTAAGTGTGTTGGCAAAAGTAAACATAATGTCAAAGTGGTAATTGGTCATTGGTCATTGGCAGAGCTAACTTTCTTCTATCGCTAAGTGCTAATTACAAGTTTCCACGTTCCCGATTACCCATTAATCAGTTGCCAGTTACCAGCAATATGAGTCATTTTTTTTACGCAAGCACTCAGTTTGTAAAGATTTTCCCGCGTAAGATCAAAAGTAAGATGTTTGGGCTGAAGGTATGCAACGCATTGTTTTGATTGCGGGGTTTGAATCGTTCAATGCTGACTTGTACCGCAAAGCAGCATTGTTAGCGGAAGAACGTTGTCCAGAGTTGACGATTGAGGTATTTAGTGATCGCGATATCACAGCAAAACCCGATGCAGTCGCCGCCGCGCTGGCAGATGCCCAAGTGTTTTTTGGTAGTCTATTATTTGATTACGACCAAGTTTTGTGGCTGCGCGATCGCGTTCAACATATTCCGATTCGCCTTGTTTTTGAATCAGCACTAGAATTAATGAGTTTAACGCGCCTGGGGGCGTTTGCGATCGGTGACAAGCCTAAAGGAATGCCCAAGCCGGTAAAGTTCATCTTAGATAAATTCAGTCAAGGACGCGAAGAAGATCGCCTCGCTGGATATATTAGCTTTTTAAAAATTGGTCCCAAACTCCTCAAATTTGTTCCTGGGCAAAAAGTTCAAGACCTGCGCAACTGGCTGATTATTTACGGGTACTGGAATGCAGGCGGTGTAGAAAACGTTGCTGCCTTATTTTGGACACTCGCAGAAAAGTATTTAGGTGTCAAAGTTGGTGAGATTCCACCACCTGTCGAAACTCCTAATATGGGATTGCTGCATCCTGATTATCAAGGTTACTTTGAATCTCCGCGCGAGTATCTGAAATGGTATCAAAGTAGAAGTCAGGGATCGGAGGTCGCAGGTCAGAGTAGCGTAGGAATATTATTATATCGAAAGCACGTTGTTACGCAACAGCCGTATATTCCGCAGTTGATTCGCCGTTTTGAAGAGGCGGGATTCATTCCATTACCAATTTTTATCAATGGTGTCGAAGGTCATGTCGCAGTCCGTGACTGGATGACGACCGCGCATGAAACTGCACAACGACAGTCGGGGAATATTGAAACTCCTTCGTTATCACCGGAAGCTGTAGAAGTTGATGCGATCATCTCGACGATAGGCTTTCCGTTAGTCGGTGGTCCTGCAGGTTCGATGGAAGCAGGGCGACAGGTGGAAGTTGCAAAGCGGATTTTGAGTGCAAAAAATGTACCGTACATTGTTGCTGCACCGTTACTCATTCAAGATATTTATTCGTGGACGCGCCAAGGTGTAGGGGGATTGCAAAGTGTCGTGTTATATGCATTACCAGAACTTGATGGCGCGATTGACTCGGTTCCCTTGGGTGGATTGGTAGGCGAGAAGATTTATTTAATTCCCGAACGCGTACAGCGGTTGATTGGCAGGGTCAAAAAATGGATTGCTTTGCGTCAAAAGCCAGCGAGTCAGCGCAAGATTGCGGTTATTTTGTATGGTTTTCCTCCAGGTTACGGCGCGACAGGAACTGCTGCTTTATTGAATGTACCGCGATCGCTCCTGAAATTTCTCCAAGCGTTGAAAGAGCATGGCTACACTGTCGGAGACTTACCCGCAGATGGCGAAGAATTAATTCGTCAGGTGAAAGCCGCTGATGAAGATCCATCCCTGGGCAATGTTACAAATACTCGCACTTTAGAAACGTGGCTTGGTTATCTCAAAACATCTTGGATAGAAAAACATTGGAAATCATTAACAAGTAGTGGTATTAAAACCTATGGCAATGATTTTCATATTGGTGGCGTACAACTTGGTAACGTTTGGATTGGCGTACAGCCTCCACTCGGAATTCCTGGCGATCCGATGCGGCTAATGTTTGAGCGGGACTTGACACCGCATCCACAATATGCGGCATTTTATCAATGGTTGCAGCATGAATTTCAAGCTGATGCGGTTGTTCACTTTGGGATGCATGGCACAGTCGAATGGTTGCCTGGTTCGCCGTTGGGAAATACCGGTTATTCGTGGTCAGATATTTTGTTGGGCAACTTACCACATCTATATATATATGCAGCGAATAATCCTTCAGAATCGATTTTGGCAAAGCGTCGGGGGTATGGTGTCTTAATTTCGCACAATGTTCCGCCTTACGGTCGGGCAGGGTTGTATAAAGAATTAGTCACATTACGGGATTTAATCGCAGAGTACCGCGAAGATCCCGAAAAGAATTATGCTTTGAAAGCAGCGATTTGCAAGAAAATTGTTGATACAGGAATCGATGCCGATTGTCCATTTGAGGATGCAAAACGCTTAGGCATTGCGTTTACACCAGAAAATGCACGGATGTTTAGTAACGCGGCATTCAACCATTACTTAGTGCAAATGTATGAATATTTACAAGTACTAGAAAACCGCTTATTTTCCTCTGGATTGCATACACTAGGAGAAGCACCTACCGCAGAAGAATTAGCAAGCTACCTTCAAGCTTACTTCGGCGAAGAATTATCCGAAGAGATAATAGATGCGATCGCAACAGGCAAGTACGGGCAAGGCAATGCCTTGCCCCAACCTCACCAAAAATCCCATACCTTGCCCCAAGAAGCTTTACAAATCCGCGATCTTTTAGCCCAAAACACTGATGAGATCGCAAACCTACTTAGGGGACTCAATGGCGAATACATTCCGCCTGCGCCTGGTGGTGACTTGTTGCGCGATGGAATTGGTGTCTTACCAACAGGGCGCAATATTCACGCGCTAGATCCTTACCGAATGCCATCACCAGCAGCGTACGAACGCGGCAAAGAAATCGCACAAAAAATCATTGCCCAACACCTGCAAGAACACAAAACATATCCTGAAACGATCGCTGTAATGTTATGGGGATTAGATGCAATTAAAACGCGCGGTGAATCGTTGGGAATTCTCTTAGAACTTGTTGGCGCTGAACCGGTCAAAGAAGGAACAGGAAGAATTGTCCGCTACGAGTTGAAACCTTTATCTGAGGTGGGACATCCGCGAATTGATGTATTAGGAAACCTTTCTGGTATTTTCCGCGATAGCTTTGTCAATATTATCGAACTACTCGACGATTTATTTCAACGCGCTGCAACGGCAGACGAACCAGAAGAGCAAAACTTTATTCGCAAGCATTATTTAGCCCTGCGATCGCAAGGAGTCGAAAACGCTTCGGCACGGTTATTTTCTAATCCGGCGGGCGATTTTGGTTCAATGGTGAATGAAAGAGTTGTTGATGGTAACTGGGAATCGGGTGATGAATTAGGCAAGACTTGGCGCGATCGCAATGTCTTTAGTTATGGCAGACAAGACAAAGGTCAAGCGCGACCCGAAGTATTGACGCAATTATTGCAAAGGTGCGATCGCATTGTGCAGGAAATCGACTCGGTAGAATACGGTCTTACCGATATTCAAGAATACTACGCTAATACAGGTGGTTTAAAAAAAGCAGCAGAAAAGCAACGCGGAAAGAAAGTCAACGCCAGTTTTGTCGAAAGCTTCTCGAAAGATACAACTTTGCGAAATTTAGATGATTTATTACGGATGGAGTATCGTACGAAGTTACTCAATCCCAAGTGGGCGGAGGCAATGGCAAATCAAGGTTCGGGCGGTGCGTTTGAGATTTCCCAACGGATGACAGCTTTAATTGGTTGGGGCGGTACTGCTGATTTTATCGATAGTTGGGTGTATGACCAAGCGGCGGATACGTATGCACTCGATCCAGAAATGGTCGAGAAATTACGCAAGGCAAATCCCGAAGCTTTTCGTAATATCGTCGGCAGAATGTTAGAAGCCCACGGACGAGGTTTTTGGCAAGCAGATGCAGAGAAATTAGAAAAATTGCGAGAGTTGTATGAATTAGCTGATGAGGAATTAGAAGGCGTGACGGTTTAAATATAAACAACGCGATCGCCACACTTATGTTCACTTTTATATTCTTGAATAGTTAAGTCACTTACCAATGTGCCCAATTAAGAAAATCATCCCACGCAGTATTCTGGGCAAAACTGAGGTTAGAACTATGGTAATGACTCTCAGGAGAAAACCCTGCTGCTGAGAAGTAAATTGATAAGCCTGTACCTCTTTGATGAATCGAAGAGTAGTTTTGAATAATTGTACTATTGTAACTATTTAACGCTGTTTGAGCCGAAGTTCTAATGGTGTTTGTCATCCAAAAGTCATTAGCAACGTGATTCAAAAATGTCCCTAAATCGCGGTAGTCTAAATTTTCAAAAAACGCGGAATTATCTCGATGTACTTCTAAGCGGTATAGGTCAGAATAAGAAGCGTTATTCATAATAGTATGTGCAAATTGGCTAAGAGTTGCAGCTAAATTGTGAGGATTGCTGCTTCTCAAATTAGTTAAGTTAATTGCTGATAGTGTTTCTTCACAACCGTTGTACCAAGTAGAACTATAATGCTGTCCATAGCGGTTGACGATTGCGTTACCCAATCCAATTGCGGACATCGTCGGGTTTGCCCTCAAATCTGAAAGTATTGTGGTGTAATTCCATCCAGTGCCTGGAATATTTTCTTGAGAACCAACATAGACAGATGCATAGTCTCTAATTTGATAAGCAAATTCAGTCATTCCCATCTGACAAGCGTCGCAACCAACTAAGTCTATATTTCGTGCAAAGCTGCTTAAAACTCGACTGAGTTCACTAGCGCTAATACTATCGTTTGTAATATCGTCATAGGATACATTAAAGCCAGAACCGTGACCCCATAGCACCAGAGCATAATTATTAGCTTGGTAATTATTCATGCTCCAATTGATGAAATTTCTTAAGGTATTAGGGTCTCCCATATTGGCTTCACCAATACTAATACCACAACTTAAATCAGGATGACTGCCAGCCTGAATGAGTCCGCGCCGAGTATCTGTCCAATCACCGTAGCTGCTATTATATCCAGAGGTACGGTCAAATTGAAAAACGATATTAACGTTAGCATTTGAGCCTACTGTAGCCATTTCTTGAAAGTCTTGGATGCCAAAATCCTCTAGATCGTTACCTGCCATGTAAACCATGAAAGTCCAATTGGCACGAGTAGGTAATACAGCAGTCGCAGAGACATTGAGGTTGTAGTTGGTATTCGCTCCTCCCCAGGGAAAAACACGAATATAATAAACTCCAGCTTCTAATGTTTGGTTGATAATATCGGGTGTAGTACCACCATTAATAGAATGCTGCAACAAGTTTCCATCACTGTTGAATAATTCCACATCAGCATCACTACTCATGCCATTAAGGACAAGATTGAAGTTACTCCGGTTATTTAGAGTAAAGCGATAATAGTCATTGCTATCAGTGTTACCTACAAAGTTATTAGCAACACGGTGACTACTATTTAAGACACCGAGATTAAAAGCACTGTTGAATGTATTACCAGGATCGTTAGTGAGAGAAAAATTAACTGAAGTCGCACGACGTCCTTCAGAAAAGCCAAAAACTTCAAAGTGGTGTTGTGCTTGCTGGTAGCTAAAGCCTGCGGTTCTTAAATCAGTATTATTCGTTAAGTAAAATTGTACGTTAAACGATTCTGCAGCCGCACGTCCTTCACGAATTCCATAACGCTGGAAGTGTTCTAATAATTGCCAGTTGTTTAAGCCTGCTCGTGCTAAATCGGAATGATGATTGCGGTAATAATTGCTATCAAAGCTTACTGAAAATTGCCGCCCCTCTACTATTCCACTTTTCGCTAAATGTTCGAGTAATTGTTTATTATCAAAGCTTGCGTGATAGTTTAAATCGGTATTTGCTGCACGATATAATTTTAGGTCAACAAAAGGTGAGAAGCGCCGCCCTTCCATAATTCCATGACTGCGGAGATGCTCAAATACTTGCTCGTTGTTGAAATGAGCTAAATCGCGGTTATGAGTACGATAAAAGTTTAAATCTGCTAGCGGTGAGAATTTTCTTCCTTCACGTATGCCGTAGTTTTGTAAATGATTAAGCAACTGGTGATTATTAAAGCTAGCTAAATCAGAATTACTGGAACGGTACGTATTGAGGTTTACTATTGGTGAAAATCCACGTCCCTCGTTTAAACCGTAAGCTTGAAAGTGCGATCGCGCTTGCTGTTCATTGAAGCTAGCTAAATCAGAATGGGCACTTTGATAAAAGTTGACATCAAATACATCTACGGGCATAGGTTACAATCAGTAGTGATGAGATTGCCGTTTAAGATATTTCTAACCTATGCGCTAAAGCTCTTTTTACCTGAGTTCGGAACTAAATTTAATCGTATCTTCTTATTATGATGAATAAAGTTATTATTATGAATAAAGTTATTATTACGGAAAGAAGATAAAAAAATATTGATGTAAAATTACCAAAATTAACGATGTGATCTTCATGGATGCTAGATAAATCTACTCAAAGGCTACAACACGACTTCTTTGAATAATTTACCGTCTTCCATATAGATGGTGCGATCGGCAATGTCTAAAATCCGGTTATCGTGCGTCACCATCAAAATCGCGCAGCCTTGTTCTTTAGCTAATTGCTGCATCAAGTCAACGACATCTCTTCCTGATTTACTGTCTAAAGCTGCGGTGGGTTCGTCGGCTAAAACTAACTTGGGTTGACTGACTAAAGCCCGTGCGATCGCAACGCGTTGTTTTTGTCCTCCTGATAAATCAGAAGGGTAATAATTCACGCGATTTCCTAACTTGACAGCATGAAGCATTGCTTCGGCTTTTGCTTTGGCGATGCGATCAGGTTCGTTGTGCAATTCTAATGCCATTTGCACATTTTGTCTTGCTGTTAAAAACTCTAGCAAATTATGTGATTGAAAAATAAAGCCAATATGACGCCGTACTTGAACTAACTCATCATCACTCGCGCCATAGAGTGCCCGCCCTAAAACTTTCAAACTTCCTTCTTGAACCGAGCGCAAACCACCGATCAAGGTTAATAAGGTACTTTTACCTGAGCCGGATGGTCCTGTCATAATAATAACTTCTCCGGCTTTGATTTCCAAGTTTATATCTGTTAATACTTGGCTACGTGTTGATTTACTGCCGAAGTAATGATTGAGGTTTTTGATGTCAACTATAGATTGTTCATCCATAATTAATATATATTGTTTTCATATAAAAACTAATGTTATTAACACTGTTTCTAAAAAATATCTGCGGGGTCAGCAGAGCGGAGTTTTCCTATTGAAAAGAAGCCTGAAGTAAAACACATGAGCGTAGCTGATACTAAGACGGCTATGAGCTTACTAGAACTCATGATTACTGGTAACTGAGTTGCGTTGCTAGCAACATCGTATAATCCATAGGAAATAATAAGTCCTGGAATATACCCTAAAACTGCTAACAATAATGCTTGCTGAAATACAACATCAAGCAAATATTTGTTTTTAAACCCCATTGCTTTTAAGGTTGCATATTCCATTAAATGATTAGAAATATTACTGTACAAAATCTGGTAAACAACAACGACACCAACAATAAAGCCCATGATCACCATTAAGCCGAAAACAAAACCGATCGGGGTTCTCACTGACCAATAATCTTTTTCAAAAGCTATGTATTCGCGGCGAGTAAAAACTGTGACGTCGTTGGGTAAAATTTCGCTTAAAGCTGCTTGCATTTGCTTGACGTCAGCACCTGGTTTTAGCGTGACTATACCGATATCAATTCGGTCTGGGGTTCGGTCTTGAAAAATTCTTAAAATTGTTGCATAATTGACAATTAAATTGCCGTCAACTCCAAACGAAGGACCTAGTGTAAATAGTCCGCCGATGTTGACTTGATAACCAACGGTGCCATTATAAGGAAATATTTCAACAGAAACAGGTTCATTGTGGCGAAAATTTTCAACAATAGGACCAAACTCAGGTCTTGAAGCTTGGTCAAATAAAACTCGGTTGGGAAACTTGAGAACGTCGAGATTTTGCGTAACCTCTGGAATGTCAAAAGCGGGAAATGCTGGGTCAATACCTAAAACATAAATAGGATTTTTTTCGCCGTTTTGAGGGTTTTTAAATTTAGAAAATTGCACGTATAATGGGCTAATTGATTCGACACCATCAAAACCAAGAACTTGATACAAACGCGATCGCGGAAAGCTTTGTTGAGATGTCAGCGATTTATATTGCGAACTAATAATAAATAAATCGCCTTTGAGTTTTTGATGCACTTGTGTCGCACTTTCGTAAAGCGCATCTTGAAAGCCAAGTTGCATGAACATCAAAACGACGACAAAAGCAATACCTGCCAAAGCGACAATGAAACGTACTTTTTGCCGTGCTAGTTGTAACCATGCTAAAGGAATTTTGAGTAGCATGAGTCTGTTAACCCTAAATCAGTTGCGAGCAGTTGTGGGTAACTGGTAATTGGTAATAAAATTCAAACGCCAGTAGTTTTCCTATATATTAGTTAAATGTTAATTGCAACTTGAACTTGTAAATTTGTTAAGCCAGCAACTCTTTGGTTGTCCTCTGGGTTATCGATGCGGATTCTGACTTCAACAACTCGATTGTCTGTGTTGGCGGTTGGGTTAGTACTTAAGACTTCTTGGGAATTGACTTGTAACCCAATGTGAGTCACTTCTCCGCTGAGAGTTTCAGACAAAGCGCTGCTAGTAATCGTTGCTTTTTGTCCTAGACGAACTTTAGCAATATCAGTTTCATAGATTTCGGCTACGGCGTACATTTGGTTTGTTTGACCGAGTTCTGCGATTCCTCGATTACTGACAATTTCCCCAGGACGTGTATGGATTTTTAACACTTGAGCGTCTTTCGGTGCGCGGACATACGATAAGTTTAGATCAGCTTGGGCTTGGGTAACTGCGGCGATCGCACCATCAACTTCGGCTTGGGCGACTTGCACATCGACTGGGCGCACTTCGGCGGTTGCGGCTAAGGTGGCTCTTGCTTGGCTAATTTGTTCGCGGTAACTTGATGTTGTTCGATTTAATGTAGCGCGGGCTTCGTTGAGTTGCTGCTGTAGGGTGGCGACGGGTAAGCGTTTGCTATCAAATAAAGAAGCTGAAATTGCGCCTTCTTGATATAAGTTTTGATAACGCCGATACTCAGCTTGAGCATTATTCAACTCAGCTTCTAAGCGTGCGATCGTAGCTTGTTGTGCTGGTATTTCTCCTTGTAACTCAGCTTCTAAGCGCGCGATTGTGGCGCGTTGGGCGTCGATTTGTCCGGTTTGTGCGCCTGCTTGAACTCTTGCTAACTGCGCTTTGGCAATTTTAACCTGCTGCTGTGCGGCGATTAAAGCTGCGCGTCGCGGCTCGTAGGTATCAAGAATCGCAATGATTTGTCCAGCTTGAACGCGATCGCCTTCTTGAACTAAAATTTGTGACACTCGCGCGCTTTGGGCTGACGTTGGCGGCGATAAGCGAATGACTTCGCCTTGTGGCTCTAAACGTCCTAACCCAGTCACCGCAATTCTTACTGGAGTAGGATTCTCTGTAGTGGTAACGACACTCGGAGCACTCGCCCTAAATCTTGTCAAATTATAAATTGAGAAAATCCCATTGAGTATAGTCAAAAGCGCAACTACACCAATCAACCACTGATCTTTTATTTCTCGCTCACGTTTCTTCTGAACCATAACTTTTTTTTTCCTGATCCGGTAGTTCAGATAACAGCGTAGATCCCATCAGAGACTCCGCTACAGAAAGTTTCGACATGGATACATCAAGCTTTATCGACGTCATTACCTAAAATCTAGCAATAGCTTGACAGGTTGCAACCAGAATATTTGTTAATCTCATCACCATTACTTATTTTTATTGAGTCGGATTGCTAACAAGGTTGCGGAATGAGCCGCAATGAGTAGTAATTACAGAAGTCGGTAACCAAGACGACAAAAAACTTTATTCGAGGGAATTGAGTCATTTCGGGAAACGAGTTCTCAATACCTACTTATTGCCCAAAATTTATCTGTGAGAATGACTAAAACGGTCTACCCCTGGAGGAATTATAACTAATTTTTTCCGTTTGTAAATGAGTATAGCTGAGCAATTTTTAAAGTATAGTGAATGGGTCGATAACTAAGCTGCCTGCGAAGACAAGCGGAACGTAGAGACGAGTTTCTCTAATAAAGTGATAAATAAACTTGCAAAAGAATGTCTTTGTCAGCCTTTTCTCGGTTCAGCATTGTGAAAAATTGGCTTTGCTCAAAAGGACAAGTTTAATTTTTGGATTTTATGCGTTCTTAGGAGTATCTCACAGTAGGCAAGTGAAAAAAAATTTGTTTGTCGTACTGAAATGATGCTTGTCGTTTTGACGCAAGCAAGTGGAGAAAGTTGAAGATAGACTTAAGGATTTTTAACACAACTAGTATTCATAAATAGTTGATAGTAGTTATGTGCTTTGCAAACTGACTAGCTAGCTTCACTACGTCGCAAGAACAAGTGAGATTAGGTAGCTAGATTTCATTTAGCTGCTAGCATTGAGATATCTATAATAATATAGAATTTTGATATACAAAGTTTTTGTGGAGCTATCTTAGGTAGGAACTTTACGAAAATTGGTTTGTTCGTATATATTGTAGTCTAGTTATATAGAGTAAAGCTGTACTAACACGGTTTACCCTAAACAACAATGTTACAATCAACTAACTGCAATCACAATTATAAGATTTGTTAAAGTTGAGCTACTGAACATAGTGCTATTTATTGAGTGTAGCTAAATTTATTAATTATTTTGATTAGCGTGTTAATTACTATAATGGAGATACACAACACTAATGCCTATTGTCACCATCGCTCAGATTAAAGTTGGTCTCAATAGACGTCCGCTCAAGCAACAAAAAGTTATTGAACTGATAGAGTCGATTAAGGCTAATGGGCTATTAAACCCAATTACAGTCGATCAAGATTTAAATTTAATTGCTGGACTGCATCGGTTGACAGCCTGCAAAATGCTCGGATTAGAGCAGGTTGAGTGTAATATAATTACTTGTGCAGATTCAGCGCACGCGCGGTTAGCAGAAATTGATGAAAATTTGATTCGCAGCGAACTAGATGCTTTGGAGCGCGCAGAATTGTGGCTAGAACGCGATCGCATTTTAGAAAGCTTGCAACTTCGAGCCAAACCAGGAGATAATCAATACACCTATAAAGGTAAAGGCAGTGAAACGATTTCACCACCTCCAAAGACAACGTTTGAGCTAGCACAAGCGGTAGGATACACGGAACGAACGTTTCAACAAGGAAAGCAAATTGCCAAAAGCATTTTGCCCGAAGTGAAAGAAGCGATTAAAGGAACGGCGATCGCCAAAAGCACAACCGCACTACTAAAAGTTGCGCGCGCCGGAAGCAAAGAGCGCGAACAAGCAGAGAAAGCCGAAAAAGCAATTCAGGAAGCTCAAAAGCAAGAAGAACGCCAACGCCAAGCGCAATTAGCAGATGAAGCTAGAGCCAAGCAGCGAGAACTACAACTACAAACACTGCGCAATGTGGCAGCACAGAAGGCGGCGAAGCTGAAAAAGAAAGAATTACGCAAGCACTTACAACCACAAGCAAAAGAAATTACTCCTCAAGACGTTTTGAATACTCAACCTGGCGATCAGTGGCTTTTAGCACGACACTTAGTCTATTGCGGCGACACCGCGAGTGATGAGTTTATTCGCTGTTTACCGTCTCATGCGGCACTGGCGATCGCCACTCCCTCGACAATTTGGCGACATGATTATTTAATCGACGAAGCGCGCGTTGTTGCTGTGTTGCGCATGGCGGGGTACATTCATCAATTCTGTACGCAGCAACGGATGCCTTTTCAATACGAGTTGTTGATTGGTGAGATTTATGTTGCGCTGTTTTCTTACTCTTCGCTGATGGCACCCCAAAACCTGATTGAAGTTGAAGGTGTCGAAGGCATTGTCGCATTTTTGATAAGTTTGTACTCGCAAGAAGGCAACTTTGTGTTAGCGCCATTTATTGGACACGGCGAAGCGTTAATTTGTTGCGAACGAATGGGGCGAATTTGCTTTACAGGTGATCTTGACCCGCAGCACGTTAGTCAAGCGATCGCACGTTGGCAACAATGGACGGGAAGGCAGGTGCAAAGAGGAAGCTGACATCATGTTTATCGTGGTATCTTTTCGCGGCAACGTTTCCGGAAAAGTGCTGAAACTTCATCAAATCTTTACACAAATCCCCCAAAAAAGCCGATTTTTATAAAGATAGTGTAAAGTTGTGGTGAGGTGCCTAGATATCGTGATAGTTTCGTAAGCAATTTATAGACCAGCATAACTACTGCAACTTGCCGTCACCGATTGTTAATTAACTGATAGAACGATAGAGAAAAACTTGTTGTAACTAGAGTAAGTTTTGAACATAGTTAAATAAATAAGTCAAATCTCTGTTACGTTCAATACAGAAATTAGCAAAATAGCGCAACTAAGATGCTGGCTAAAGCTTAGAAAATTACATAGCCATTAGGATGAAGTGCGATCGCCCCTTGTTCGCGTTCAATTCCTTTCGTCAACATGAGTAGGTAAACCGACACTGAACAAAACTGAATAAAGATATCTGACGAATTCAGCACTTTTGAGATAGTTTAGGAACCAATAATTTTTTGGCAAAGCCAAATGACAACAAATACATAAAAAAATTGTTTTTATCTCAAACGTTTGCTAGAACACAGTATTTATATTTGTTGAGAATTATGATAAGTTCCATAGATATGCCAGTTCAGGTAGCTAAAAACCGACTATTTTTTTTAAAAGGGTCATTTATGGCATTCATCAAAATTGAAAATGTTGTCATCAATACCAACTATATTGCTGCGATTAAGCTTGATAATCAAACGATTTCTGGTGAAAGCAGCGTTTCGCTCCTGATGGCTACTCCGAAGCTTCCTTTGTTTCAAATAGAAGGTGCTTTCCCGAATCACTATCACTACGAATGGATTGACTTTGTAGGTAGGGAAGCAAAAGCGCTCAAAGATTATTTTACTAGCTTTAATAATGTAATTGATTTACTACCACAACCTTGTAAAGTCAAAGAAATGTAATCTCATTCGTCATTACTAAATAAATCATTTAAGTTTGTGCTGCAAACAAGTAGACCTAAGCCTATGTTTGCCTGCAATATTACCGTTGCATTATCACAGTTACACAACGAAATCAGAAATTGTGAAACAGCATTGTTGAAGCTAATACAAAAGAAAAAAAGCATGGCTGACAAAGTATTAGAACAAGACCCCATCAATACTCAACTGCAAAAAAATCCCATTGCTATTATTGGGATGGCATCGCTGTTCCCGCAGTCGAGAAATACACAGCAATATTGGCAAAAAATTATTGAAAAAGTTGATTGTATCACTGATGTGCCACCTTCGCGCTGGGATGTTGATGCCTATTACGATCCAGACCCGAAAACGCCTGATAAAACTTATTGCAAACGCGGTGGTTTTATTCCAGATATTGACTTTAACCCAATGGAATTTGGGCTACCACCTAATATTTTAGAAGTCACCGATGTTTCGCAATTACTTGGCTTAGTTGTTGCCAAAGAAGCAATGGAAGACGCGGGATATGATGAAACGCGGCAGTTTAATCGCGATCGCACCGGAGTTATTTTAGGCGTTGCCTTAGCAAGACAGTTAGCCATGCCTTTAGGTGCAAGATTGCAATATCCCATTTGGGAAAAAGCCCTGAAAAGCAGCGGCTTATCCGACGCAGACACGCAAAAAATCATCGACAAAATTAAAAGCGCGTACGTCAACTGGGAAGAAAACGCCTTTCCAGGAATGCTTGCCAATGTTGTCAGTGGTAGAATTGCGAATCGCCTTGATTTCGGGGGAACAAACTGCGTTGTCGATGCGGCTTGCGCAAGTTCATTGGGGGCGTTACGCATGGCAATGAGCGAGTTAGTCGAACATCGCTGTGACATGATGTTGACAGGCGGTGTCGATACTGATAACTCGATCGTCGCGTATATGTGCTTTAGTAAAACTCCGGCAGTATCCCCTAGCCAAAACGTCAAACCTTTCGATGCGGAATCAGATGGGATGATGCTAGGCGAAGGTATCGGCATGATCGTCCTCAAGCGGCTTAGCGATGCTGAACGTGACGGCGATAAAATTTATGCCGTAATTAAAGGTATTGGGACTTCCAGCGATGGCAAGTACAAAAGTATCTACGCGCCGCGCCCTGAAGGACAAATCAGCGCGTTACGCCGCGCGTACGAAGATGCAGACTGTGCGCCGGAAAGCGTTAGTTTAATTGAAGCGCACGGAACAGGCACAATGGCAGGCGACCCCACTGAGTTTACCGCTTTAAAAGCTTTTTTTGAAGAAACAAACGTCGGTAAACAAAAAATTGCCCTTGGTAGCGTCAAGTCGCAAATTGGACATACCAAAGCCGCCGCCGGTGCAGCAAGTCTCATTAAAACAGCTTTGGCACTGCATCACAAAGTTTTACCGCCGACAATCAACGTCACAAAACCGAATCCAAAACTCAAAATCGAGGATTCACCCTTTTATCTCAACACCGAAACGCGTCCTTGGTTAGCAGGCGAAGCACCGCGACGGGCTGGAGTGAGTTCGTTTGGCTTTGGCGGAACGAATTATCACGTCGTTTTAGAAGAATACACCAAGGAACACAAGAATTATCCTTATCGAATTCATCAAACGCCCCAGATTGTCTTACTATCCGCCGCGACACCCGAACAGTTACAGCGTAAGTGTGCTGATGTACTCGCACAGTTGCAAGGAGAAGCCGCAGAACAACACTTTGCCCAAGTTGTTGGTGCATCGCAAACGCTAGAAGTTCCTGTGACAGAGGCAAGGCTTGGTTTTGTTGCTGATTCAGCAAGTCAAGCGATCGCCTTACTGCAAATCAGTATTGAACAACTTAAAAACAATTCAACCAATTGGGAACATCCCCAAGGCATTTATTATCGCCAAAGCGGTATCGATCCGACAGGTAAAGTCGTCGCGCTGTTTTCTGGGCAAGGTTCGCAATACCTTGATATGGGTAGAGAATTGGCACTCAACTTTCCCTGCTTGCGACAGGTTTACAGCCAGATGGATAACCTGTTAATTCAAGACGGATTGCAGCCGATCTCCGAAATTGTGTTTCCGCCTCCGGTGTTTGATAACGCGCAACGCCAAAAGCAGCAAGAAGCTTTGCAGCAGACGCAATACGCGCAGCCAGCCATCGGAGTATTTAGCGCCGGATTGTACAAAATATTTCAACAAGCGGGGTTTAAACCTGATTTTGTCGCTGGACATAGTTTTGGTGAATTAACTGCATTGTGGGCGGCTGAAGTTTTAAGCGATCGCGATTATTTATCGCTTGTCAAAGCGCGGGGACAAGCAATGGCAACTCCCAAGCAACCAGACTTTGACGCGGGGGCGATGCTAGCGGTGAAAGGCGATGTCAGTCAAGTCACGACATTCATCAAGCAGTTTCCGCTAGTAACGATCGCCAACTTCAACTCGACAAAGCAAGTCGTTTTGGCGGGAACCAAACTAGAAATTGCCCAAGTACAACAAGCTTTGAATGCCCAAGGCTTCTCCACGGTTGTTCTCCCTGTCGCCGCCGCGTTTCACACGCCGTTAGTCGGTTACGCACAAAAACCTTTTGCCCAGGCAATTGAAGCAACGCGTTTTGAAGCACCAAAAACGGTAATTTACTCGAATGTAACAGGGAAACCGTATCCCCAAGAACCCCAGGCAATTCAAAAAATCCTCAAAGAACACTTACTTAATTCGGTGTTATTTAAGGATCAGATCGAGAATATCTATGCAGGTGGGGGATATTTCTTCGTTGAATTTGGACCAAGAAATATTTTGACGAATTTAGTCAAAGAAACACTTGGTGATCGCCCGCACTTAGCTGTGGCGGTGAATGCACACAAACAACAAAATAGCGATCGCACGCTGCGATCAGCAGTTGTTCAATTGCGCGTCGCAGGATTGTCGCTGAAAAATATTGATCCTTACCAATTAGAAACGAAAACTCCTACTCCAAAAGGCAATAAAGCCCTCAACGTCCGCTTAAATAGTGCAAACTATATTTCAGAAAAAACACAAGCTGCATTCGCGCAAGCTTTAGCAGATACACACATCTCAGTCGCCCCACCCGTGCCATCTACACCAGTGACAAACGGACATCATCCGCAGCCAGTACCTGCTTTTAGTCAACCAGAAGCAGCCACCAGTGTAACGCCACCACCCGCCACAGTGGACTATCAAAAAATGTTGGACAGCATCGAATCTACGCTGGCAGAGTTTAACGATCATCACGGTGACATCTTACAAGTCCACGAAGAATCGCTAAAACACCAAAGCGAATATGTGCAAACGTTCTTTGAACTTACGCAGCAGCAAAATGTCTTACTTGCCAACGCCCAAGATGCTGCGGTAAGAGATAGCTTGGAACGCAGTATGATGCGGTTTCATGATCATCAAGCAGAAACTTTGCGAATTCACGAACAATATCTGCAACAGCAGATGGAACATTCGCACAACTTTTTCCAACTGATTGAACAAAAATACGAATCCGCGATCGCACAAGGCGTAACGAAAGCGTTTCAACCAAAACCATCTATCAGCAACGGTAACGGTAACGGACATCACGCGAATGGTCATGGTGTTTCCCTCGTAGAACAAAGCAGCAAGCCTGCTGAGAATACCGCTGTCAAACCGTCGCCTAGCGAAGCGCTATCTGAACCCCCACTACCAATAACACCCCCCGTCACCGAACCATCAATTTCTGCACCCACAGCATTAATCGATATTGCCGATTTAAGTCAAACATTGCTGAATGTCGTCAGCGATAAAACAGGTTATCCAGTGGAAATGCTGGAGTTAGAAATGGACATGGAGGCTGATTTAGGGATTGATTCGATTAAGCGCGTCGAAATTTTAGGCGCACTGCTTGAATTGTACCCAGGCTTACCACAACCAAATCCTGATGAATTGGGCGAATTGCGTACTCTCGGTCAAATTGCCGAGTATATGAGCCGTATTGCGACAACACTTCCGGTAAAAGCTAAAGTGACAACAATAGACGCAGTTGTTCAGGATGAAGTAACGACACCTGTGGTATCAATTCCGAACCCTCCCATCGAACCATCAATTTCTGCACCCACAGCATTAATCGATGTTGCCGATTTAAGTCAAACACTGCTGAATGTCGTCAGCGATAAAACAGGTTATCCAGTGGAAATGCTGGAGTTAGAAATGGACATGGAGGCTGATTTAGGGATTGATTCGATTAAGCGCGTCGAAATTTTAGGCGCACTGCTTGAATTGTACCCAGGCTTACCACAACCAAATCCTGATGAATTGGGCGAATTGCGTACTCTCGGTCAAATTGCCGAGTATATGAGTCGTATTGCCGGTAATTCAACTGCAACGGAGACACTGCCAAAAAAGCAGGATAGCGCAGAACTAGACAGCCACAATATTATGCGCAGTGTGGTGAAGTTGAAAGTTCTACCGCCTCCCGATCGCTTGGAATATCACTTACCCCAACAGCACGTTTGTTTAATTACCGATAATGGTTCGACTTTAACATCACAATTAGCGCAGGCTTTAATTGCCAAAGGCGAAAAAGTTGTTGTTTTGAGTTTTCCCAAATCTGTAATTCCACAAAGCGCAGGTGTAGAAAAGCATATTCCACGTGTTGTTTTGGAGGACTTGAGTGAAACACATCTGCAACAACAGTTAAATGCGATCGCGCAACACGGTTCTATTGGCAGTTTTATTCACCTTCATCCGACGATTCACAATGAACGCGAGGAGATTGCTTATCTCAATTCAGAAACCGCCTTACTCAAACATATCTTCTTGATCGCCAAGTATCTCAAAGAACCACTCAATTCCTCCGCCACCCAAGGGCGCAGTTGTTTTATAACAGTAACGCACCTTGACGGCGAATTGGGTATCGGACAAAAAAATCACTACAGTGCGATCGCTGGTGGGTTGTTTGGACTGACCAAAACACTGAATCAAGAATGGGAAGCGGTATTCTGTCGCGCTATTGACTTCAGCACGAATATCGACGCACAACAAGCCGTACAACACATCCTCGCAGAAATTCAAGATCCCAATCGTTTAATTAGTGAGGTAGGCTACGGCGCTAAGGGGAGAGTCACGCTTGTCAGGAACTAGTGACTAGTGGAAAAGACATCCTACCTGTCATGAAAACTTTCAAGAATCGGAATAAACGCATGAAAAGCCAGGTTGACTCAAATTCTGTATTTCTTGTCAGCGGTGGTGCTAAGGGAATAACTGCACAATGCGTTATCGAATTAGCGAAAGCGAAGCAATGCAAATTTATTCTTTTAGGACGTTCTTCACTCACGCCAGAACCTGTATGGGCTAAAAGATGCACGAGTGAAGCGGAACTGAAAAAGCGCATTATGGAGTATCTGATTGCCAGTGGGGAAAAACCAACTCCCGCTACGGTGCAGAAACACTACAATGCGATCGCATCAGCCCGCGAAATTCAAGCAACACTCGATGCCATCGCGCAAGCGGGTGGCGAAGCCGAATACCTCAGTGTTGATGTCACCGATGCAGCAGCGTTACAAGCGATCGCCGAACGTCTGGAAACAGTCACCGGAATGATTCACGGCGCAGGTAATCTAGCGGATAAGCGGATTGAAAAAAAATCTGCGCAAGACTTTGACAAAGTTTATAACGCCAAAGTGACGGGTTTAGCCAATCTGTTGCGTTGTATTCCGATAAGCCAGTTGCAACACTTGGTTTTATTTTCTTCGGTTGCAGGGTTTTACGGCAATGTCGGACAAGCTGATTATGCGATCGCCAACGAAGTTCTGAATAAATCAGCGCAGCTTGTTAAATACTACTATCCTGATTGTCATGTTGTTGCGATTAATTGGGGACCTTGGGATAGCGGGATGGTTAGCCCTGAATTAAAAAAAGCATTCGCCGAACGCAACATTGAAACAATTCCGATCCAAGTTGGTGCCAAAATGCTTGTGAAAGAACTTGAATCAACTCATCAAGATACTCAAGTTGTTATTGGTAGCCCTTTAACCTTTTCAGAAACCTTCAATTCTCAACTACAAACTTTTCGCATTCAGCGGCACTTAACTTTAGTGGCTAATCCGTTTTTACAAGACCACATAATTGCAAATCGCCCTGTTCTTCCAGCAACTTGTGCCATAGCTTGGATCGCGAATACGTGCGAACAACTTTATCCTGGTTATCACTTTTGTAGCTGTAGAAATTACAAAGTTCTCAAAGGAATTATATTTGAACCTACCACGCCTACTGAATATACACTTGAACTGCAAGAAATTAACAAAAACAACATAGAAATTGAATTTGATGCTAAAATTTGGAGTAAGAATTTAGAAGGAAAAATTCGCTATCACTTTAGCACGCAATTAACTCTAAAACGCCAAAGTTCTTCTTCCCCCAATTACCATTTTCTTAACCTCAACTTCGACCAAAGTTATCCTTCTGAATCTTTTTATCAGGATGGTTCCGCCAGCTTATTTCATGGTAAAAGTTTTCAGGGAGTTAGGCGAGTTCTCAATATAACTCCAGAAAAAGTAACGATTGAGTGCTTACTTCCGCAAGTCAGCGAACAGCAACAAGGGCAATTTCCCGTCCAAACGTTTAATCCCTATATCGTTGATGTCCAAATTCATTCTTTGTGGATTTGGTCACAATATTTTCATCAGCACGGTTGTTTACCTTCGGCAATTCATCTTTACAAACAATTTGCGCCGGTTTCTTTTGATGAAATATTTTATGTCTCTTGTGAAGTCAAGTCTAAAACAGATAGTAGCATAGTCGCTGAGGTCATTACTCACGATAGTCAAGGAAAGATTTATTCGCGCATGACTGAAGCTAAGGGAACTTTATTGTCTTTAAAGTCATAAGAATTGATACAGAGGCACAGCAGAACGAAAGAGTAGAGGTAAACGATGTTGACGCAAAAACAAGCTCCCAAAATAGCTATTACTGGGATGAACTTGATTGCAGGTTCGTGCCAAGATTTAGATAGCTTTGAGCGAATTGTTTATGAAGGAAAACAAAATTTTATTGAGTTACCTCGAAGTCGCTGGCAAGGTAAAGCAGAACAGCTTCTTAAGGAAAACCAAATTGAAAATAATCAAGTGCCTTTAGGAGGGTATCTACCATTCAAAATTAATGAGCAACTAGCAATTAACGATATAGAAGAATTGAATCCGCAAGAACTATTAATACTTAAAGTTGCAAATAATGCTTTGCAAGATGCGGAAATTAAGCCTGGTGAAAAAGTTGCCGTTATTATTGCTACGGCAACTCAAATTTCGCTACAGAGACTTTATAGTAAACAGCAGTTTACTCGACAACTACAAACAATTTTGGCGGGGAAAACGACAGCGAATGATTCGGCGTTGGCTACAACAAATATTAGTCAGACACAAAGTGAATATCGTAGTCCTATAGAAAACACGATCGCAACTCGCATTTCTGCGTTGTGGCAATTTGAAGCACCCGCGTTTACACTAACAGCCGAAGAGAATTCAGCATTTAAAGCGCTAGAAGTTGCCCAAAATCTTCTTGTACTCGGCGAAGTCGATGCGGTTGTCGTTGGTGCAGTCGATTTAGCTGGTAGTAGCGAAAGTGTTTTATTACGCAACCAGTTAGCCAAAATTAATACAGGTGTTCCTACTTTAAGTTATGACGAAAATGCTAATGGTTGGATCGTTGGTGAGGGTGCGGGTGCAGTTGTTTTAAAGTTACTCGATACCGCGATCACCTCATGCGATCGCATCTATGCGGTGATTGATGCGATTAGTTTACTGCCACAGCATACAGCTTCCGCGTACGATTCCGCAGCGGTTACGCAAGTTTGTCAACGCGCTTTTCAAATTGCCGATCTTTACCCCCAAGATATCGACTATCTCGAAGTGCATGGTAGTGGAGTAGAAGCAGAAGATAACGCAGAAATAGCAGGTTTACTCGCCGCGTATCAAACATCGACTGAACTCAGTTGTGCCATTGGTAGTGTCAAAGCCAATATCGGACACACCTATGCAGCAGCTGAAATCATGAGTTTGATTAAAACTGCGCTATGCCTGTATTACCGCTATATTCCTGCAACACCGCAGTGGAGTCGTCCCAAAAACCCCGAAATTTGGCAAGAAAGTCCTTTTTACGTCGCGACAGAATCGAAACCTTGGTTTCGCGCGTTAGAGAAGCCAAGAAGCGCTGCAATTAATAGTATTTCCTTAGATGGCAGCTACGCTCATATCATTTTATCTGAAGACACAAGCAAAAAGAACTTGACGCGATTTTATGCAGATAGCAATCGGTATTTGACTCAAATGCCATTTTATCTATTTGCGCTCGCGGCTGAGAATCATACTGATTTAATTGCGCAACTGCATACACTAGAGCAAACTATTCAAGATTGTACTTCTTTAACCACAGCGGCAAGTCAAACGTTTGCTACTTTCCAAAAGCAAGTGAATGCAGCTTATACACTAGCACTTCTCGGACGCAACAAAGACGACTTATTACGAGAAATTCAACGCGCCTTTACAGGTGTAGAACGTGCATTTGAGCAAAACGGCGATTGGCACTCACCTGTAGGCAGTTATTTTACGACAAATCCCTTAGGGAAAAAAGGCGCGATCGCCTATGTTTATCCTGGGGCGTATAACTCTTATGTTGGTATTAGCAGAACTCTGTTTCGCTTATTTCCTCAAATTTACGACGATATTGTCATTAAAAGTGCTTGCAACCGCGTTGCCAATATTGAAAAGCGTCTCTATCCGCGCAGCTTGCACAAATTATCAAAACGCCAATTAGAAAGTATTGAACAGCAATTGCTCAACGATCCTCTGGCAATGCTAGAGTCAGAAATGGGCTACGCTGGACTTATCACAACTATTTTCAAAGATTACTTTCACATCAAGCCATATTGCAGCTTCGGTTACAGTCTAGGCGAAACCAGCATGATGTTTTCACAAGGCGTCTGGACGGATTTTCAAGAATGTAGCAATTCATTAAATGCATCACCATTATTTAGTACTCGGCTTGCTGGTTCTAAAGATGCTGTCCGCGAATTTTGGGGTTTACCGCTAGTAGAAAATCCTGATGAATTTTGGAGTACCTATGTTTTAATCGCTTCAGTTGCTGATATTCAAGAATACATTAAGCAAGAAAATCGCGTTTATTTAACTCAAATTAATACTCCCAAAGAATGTGTTATTGCAGGAGAAACCCAAGCCTGTTTGCGATTAATTGAAAAATTGAATTGCGACGCCTTCCGTGCCCCATTTAATCATGTGATTCACTGCGAAGCAATGCGATCCGAGTATTCGGAACTTGTTCGTATCAAGACTCTACCTGTTCAAAATATTCCAGAAACTCTCTTTTATTCATCCGCAAAATACGCACCGATCGCACTCAATAGTGAATCTATCGCGCATCATATCGCCCAATGTCTTTGCCAACAAGTTGATTTTCCGCGTTTAGTGAATCGTGTTTATGCTGATGGCGTACGTGTCTTTATTGAAGTCGGTGCGGGAAGTAATTGTTCGCGGTGGATTAGCGAAAATCTCAAAGGTCAAGAACACGTGACAGTGTCTGTAAATCGCCGAGGTGTAGATGATCATACATCTATTCTCAAAGCCTTAGCAAAGCTTCTGAGCCATCAAGTTTCTCTCGATTTATCCCCTCTATACACGCGATCACACTCAATAGTTTCTTTAGCAACGCAACAAAAATCCTTAAGTTTAACAAGTTTACCTTTAAATCAAATTGAATTAGATAGTGTAGATGATTCCGTTGTCGTTAATAAAAATACCGTCATTGAGCAAGCACCTATGCAAGTTTTACAAAAAGATAACACGACAATTTCAGTAGAAGCTATTCCCACATCATCCGAAACTATCAAGGTTATCGAACAGACAAATCCAGTTATACCGTTGATAGCACAGCAGACACTCTTTCCTAAACGCAATCATTGCCTTGAAGATAACAATACCTATTTGAAATTAAAAGAAAACAATCAACGCACAACTCAAATCCATACACAATTTCTCCAAGCACGCCAAAAAGCTTTACAACAAATGAGTAGAATGATTCAGCTACAGATGACCTACTCGCAATTAGCAACTCAAGATATCAATACAAATCCTCCAGTCAGTAAACCAGTTAGTTTATCTATGTCTTGAAGATGATGTTAATAAGTCACTAACAGGTATTGATTATCGTTAGAGGATTAACAAACGTGGTTAATACAATTAATAAAAGCGATCGCCTCAAATTCACAGGTGCATCAACTCAAGCTTGGTACGGTTCGCTAGATACCGTTGCCTTTGATGAAGCAGGAATCAAAGCGAAACTACTCAATTTAGCTCAACCTTGTTACATTGTGCGCTCAAATAACCAAATTGGCGCTACGAATGAAGGTTACACTTACACAGCCAATAATGGCAAAAGTGGACAAGCCGAACTCTTAACCGCTACTCCCCCTTTATCTACGTCACAACTAGGTGATGCGGGTTTTCTCGATTTTCATCAGGTGAAATACGCCTACGCCACAGGTGCAATGGCGCACGGAATTGCATCAGAAGAACTCGTCATCGCTTTAGGAAAAGCAAAAATACTGAGTTGCTTTGGTGCAGGCGGTTTAGCGCCTTCTCGTGTAGAGTCTGCAATCAACCAGATTCAGCAAGCACTACCCGAAGGACCATACGCTTTTAATTTACTGCATAGTCCTAGCGAACCTGTGATCGAACGACGTGCAGTCGATTTGTATCTCAAATACGGCGTGACAACCGTAGAAGCTTCAGCATTTCTCGATTTAACTTCTAACGTTGTTTACTATCGTGCCGCTGGATTAAGCCTTGATTCTCATCAACAAATTCTTACCAAAAATAAACTTATTGCTAAACTCTCGCGTCGAGAAATAGCGATTAAATTTCTTCAACCCGCCCCGACAAAAATTCTTAAAGAATTAGTCGCTCAAAATCTAATTACAGAATTACAAGCAACTTTAGCCGAAAAAATTCCTGTCGCTGATGATATTACAGTAGAGGCAGATTCGGGCGGTCATACTGATAATCGACCATTAGTTTGTTTACTGCCTTCAATTTTAGAATTACGCGACGAAGTTCAAAAAAAATATGGTTATCAACAACCTGTACGAGTCGGTGTTGCAGGAGGAATTTCGACACCACAATCTGCACTTGCTGCTTTCATGATGGGTGCTGCTTATGTTGTCACAGGTTCAGTAAATCAATCGTGCGTAGAAGCAGGAACTTCGCCTCACACAAAAGAGTTACTCGCGCAAGCAGAAATGCCAGATGTGATGATGGCTCCCGCCGCAGATATGTTTGAAATGGGTGTAAAATTACAAGTTTTAAAACGAGGAACGCTATTTCCTGTACGCGCCCAAAAGTTGTATGAATTGTACAAAAATTACGACTCAATTGATGAGATTCCAGCAGTAGAAAGAGAGAAACTCGAAAAACAAATCTTCCGTAGAAGTTTAAATGACGTTTGGGAAGATACCGTCGCTTATGTATCGACAAGAAACCCAGACAAAATTCATAAAGCGGCAAATAATCCTAAATTAAAAATGGCGTTGATTTTTCGCTGGTATTTAGGTTTATCTTCGCGTTGGTCTAATTCTGGTGAAAAAGGAAGAGAAATTGATTATCAAATTTGGTGTGGGCCTGCAATGGGAAGTTTCAATGATTGGGCTAGAGGTTCTTATTTGAGCGAACCAAGTAACCGTAAAGTTGTTGATATTGCTGACCAAATTATGACCGGAGCAGCCTATTTATACCGAATTCAAAATTTGAAGATGCAAGGTTGTCAGTTATCAATAGCTTTTAGCCAATATCGTCCATCACAATTTTAGGTTTCGTTATGGTGTTATCTGATTCTCATACTCTACAAAAAACATATACAACAACAGATATTCAAACTTGGTTAATTGCTCAAGTTTGCGAACAAGTAGGAATTGAACCTGAAGAAATTGATGTTCAAGAATCATTAGAAAGCTATGGATTGAATTCAGCCCAAGCAATGACAATCGTCAGCAAAGCTGAACAATTTTTAGGCTTTCCGTTATCTCCCGTTTGGCTATGGCATTATCCAACAATTGCAACCTTATCACAACGCTTAGCCGAAGAATTTACACTAGAAAGTCAAGCAAAGCAAGGATCATTCGCGGTTGATACAATACCTAAGTTAGATTTAAGTACGGAAGTCGTTTTAGATGCAACTATTTCTCCTGTGAGTGCTTTTTTAGATGCAGTTGATGAACCTAAAAGTGTTTTTTTAACGGGCGGAACTGGATTTCTCGGAGCTTTTTTGATTCAAGAATTATTGCAAAAAACCGCAGCAGATGTTTACTGTTTAGTTCGTGCTGCTCATCCAGAGGAAGGCAAAAAAAGGCTTCAACAGAATTTAGAAAGATACAATTTGTGGCAAGATGAGTTAAGCGATCGCATCATTCCCGTTTTAGGCGATTTATCGCAACCATTACTAGGATTGTCTTCTGCCCAATTTCAAATGCTGGCTGGAAACATTGATGCTATCTATCATAGCGCAGCTTTGCTCAATTACGTTTACCCCTATTCTGCACTCAAAGCCGCAAACGTTTTAGGAACACAAGAAATTTTACGCTTGGCGTGTCAATTTAAAGTCAAGCCCGTTCATTATGTTTCTAGTGTTGCAATTTTTGAGTCAGCCAATTATGCAGGTAAAGTTATCAAAGAACAAGACGAGTTTGACCATTGGGAGGGAATTTACCTTGGTTACTCGCAAACCAAATGGGTTGCAGAAAAGCTAGTTAAAATTGCACGCGATCGCGGACTTCCTGTGACAATTTATCGACCGCCACTCATTGCTGGACACAGCAAAACAGGTGTCTCCAATGTTGATGACTTTATCTGTTTGATGCTGAAAGGCTGCGTACAATTAGGCAGTTTTCCTGATATTGATTATATGTTGGATATGTCGCCTGTAGACTATGTAAGCCAAGCAATTGTTTACTTATCGCAGCAAAAAGAATCTATCGGGAAAGCTTTTCATCTACAGCATCCGCGACCAATTCACATTCGTGAGTTTTTTGAATGGGTTAAATCTTTAAATCATTCTATTCAACCTATGCCCTACGAACAATGGCAAGCAGAAGTATTGAATAGCGTATGCTCTGTAGACAATCCTTTATACACATTACGACCTTTCTTACTCGAAAAATGGTCTGATGAGCAGCTAACTATTCCAGAATTATATATGCAAGTAAGAAGACCACAAATAAGTTGTGAACAAACTTTAAAAGCACTTGCTCATTCTGATATTTCTTGTCCTTCAATTGATGCACAGCTATTCGGTAAGTATTTATCCAACTTAATCGATAGTGGCTTTCTACAAGTTGCTTAGTTAATCATTCATATCAGCATCTGCTGCATTAGCGTGCAAGATTGCTCTAAATCTATCCTTGAACAACTTTTTATCAGTTAATAGAATTTCGTTTTGCTTGCAGGGATACTTAAATGAACCAATCGCAACCAAATTTAATCAAAAACACATATACCGCAGCAGAAATTCATAATTGGTTAATTGTCCAAATTTCAGAGCAATTGGGTATTGAATCTGATGAAATCAATATTCGAGAACCTTTAGACAGCTACGGCTTAGATTCTGCACAAGCCATGCTCATAGCTAGAAAAGCAGAAAAACTTTTAGGATGTCAAATCTCGCCTGTTTTGATATGGCATTATCCAACCATTGAAGGGCTATCTCAACGCTTAGCTGAAGAATCAGAAGACTTAGAATTTTTTGAGATTTAATATTTCCTTAGTAAACTATTAGGGTTTTCTTATCATGAAAGTCACTGAGCTTCTGCACAATCTTACTCAACAAGGTGTTCAATTCCATGTTAACAACGATAAACTTAGTATTCGTTCTAGTAAAGGGGTATTATCATCCGAAACTCGCGCAGCCTTGGTTGAACACAAAGCAGAAATTATAGCATTACTTCGTCAACAAAAAGTTACCACTGTTTGTGGTTTAGAACATGAATTAAGTTTGTCAACTATTGGACGTTTAATTAGTGGTTGTCTTCAAGCTGTAACAGATTTTAAACCACCAATTATCAACCCCAATTTTATGGCGACAAAGCTAACAGTGACATTTAAACCATTACCAAAAGGATATAACAATCTGCAAGTTATTCAATTCAGAGAGGCGTTAGAAAGTAAGCTAATAGAGTATGGAGTTAAAGTTTTACCTTGGCAACAAGCAACAAAAGTACTTCGCTACAAAATCACTGTACCCATACTAGGTTGGCAAAAATCTTTTAGTAGTAAAGTTGTCAAAATGGGTGTTGATGCTGTTATTGATGTAGAAAGACATTACTCTTATCTGAGAAAATTTGGTATTTGGGTAGCAGAGAAAGGATATGAAATCTATTCTCTTTTTGTCACCAGATTGTCTGTTTCTAGAATTGCTAAACTTAGTAGTTGGGCAGAAGAACACGCGGCTAAATATATAGAAGACCCCACTAATACTCAGGTTATTGTACTGACAAAAATCGATGAAGAACTAATAAATCCTGACTTACCTTATACCAGAAAAATTAAAGTAGGCTTAAGCACATTAGTACGTACCTTTAGTCAAATAGTTCTAGGAGTTTCCGAGCAAAATATTTCTATTTTAAATATGAATCTTTCAGACTCTATACACTCAAGAAAAGACATTAATACTTTTGTACTAAAATCCTTAGTTCCTAAACTTTTTGTTCCAATATTTCCTTTACCATTAAGCAAATTTGAAGTAGGAGAATATGCTCCCAAATCATCTATTTATGCTACCCAGTTGGTGAAGCTTGGTAATAAATTAGCATCGACTGAATTATTTCCTCCTGGTACTCAACTCAGTCAAATTCTTAAAAGAAAGTCTCATCGTGATATTGTTAATGTTATTGTTAATGGCAGAACAGGAGTTTCTTATGGATTTGTTGCCTATGTAGAAGCTCCTTATTATATGGGTGCTAGAGAAATTAGTGCGAATCAATGGACAAACCTATATCCTGTTGAAGGATTTAACAACGATGAAGTTCGACAAAATGAGATAGGAAGAAGATATATTCGCATCAAAGTAGGAGATGAGTATTTATATAAGCAAATCCCAGATATATGGCTTGTCAGTTCGCGATCTGGTGCAAACAAAACTAACTTGAATCTAGAAACTGATGTGATTCGAGTGGGTTTGAAAGAGAAGTTGTATCTACAGTTACCTCAAGGTGTTACTCCAGAGACTGACATTAAACCTTCATATGATATTTACGTCATGCTTGCTATTGCTTTAGCAGCAGCTTTATATGTACCACAATTAATTAAATTAGGTGCTCCAATCGTTCATTTTCATGGTTATCCAGCACAAGCTTGGCTACTGCCAAATGAGTATTGTGTCGGAGTGAATAACCCTTCGGTACCTTGCGGTACTTACGAATCAGGAGTCTTTAATTTCTTAGGAATATCAAGCTTAGCACAACGGGAAGATATAGCTTTGATTAGCTTGATAGAACCGGATCACGGAACAAATATAATTGCTGCTGATCTGGACTATTTAGTAGCAAGGTTACAAGCAGGATGTAGCAAAAAACAAATTGAACTAGGAGGAAAAAATTTTGCTTCACTGCAAGAAAAATGGAAGTGAAACTATTAAACTAAACGTAGCGATCGCCCTGCAATTATTTTTAGTCACTACGTCGGTATTCAATCAATGAACCTCATCCGCCTACTTCTGCAAACTTCTGTCATTCACCTTATACGACCGCGCGATCGCATCGACACTATAACGTTCTCGGTATGAGCATTTTTGCTACTGCTGCGAGTTGGGGACAGATACAGATGAGATTTGTTTAGATGACAAACGAATTAGCGATCGCGAGGATTACCGCCAGTAGTTTTCAGCAATATTTTCTGACTTTTATCTATTTGATCGCTTTCTTGGTATTGAAAATCTTCACATCAACACCCAAACACATAACTATCTTGTGCAACTACAACTAGACCATAAAGTTTACATCGAAAATGGTATTCTTTCTACCACAGCACTCTCACAAGGACAACGCAAGTGCCTTGCTTTACTCACTGCTTACTTGGAACATCGTCCTTTTTATGTCTTCGATGAGTGGGCTTCCGCTCAAGATTCCTTATTTAAGAAAATTTTTTTACACTCAACTTTTACCAGAACTTAAAAAAGAAAGGTAAAACTGTAATAGTTATTAGTCATGATGACCAATATTTTAGTATTGCCGATCGCATCGTTAAGCCAGAATACGGCAGTTTAAAATTATATAAAAAGCCTCACAACGTTACTATTTCAGGCTGATGAATTCATAATCTGCGATTTTATTTAAGCTCTGTTGGAATGTAGCAAAATAATCATGTATGGATTTGGCTCATTCACTGTTTTAGTTAATTTACTTTTTCGTCATGATGCTGATACAAAACATCTGCTTAAGGTGCTGCGGGTATTGTTGCTAAGTTTTTTGACAATTCCAATCAAGCTTTGGGAAAATTTTAAATTTCAGTCAAAAATAGACCAACAAGAAATTAAATTGAATCTTACTTCAAAAATTATGTTTTATTTGAAATTGATGAATTTAAAGTTAAAGAAGAATGGCAACAAGCATATATAAAAGTTTTTAAAAAAGCAACTTTTTCAATGTAGGGTAAGCGTCTAGTTTTAAAAAATCCGCCAAACACAGCCCGAATCAAAGTTTTGTTAGAAGTGTTTCCTAACGCTAAATTTATTCATATATAGATTGAAAGAATACAAAGCTTCTACACAACTATTCGGATTCCAAAAAATTGAAGATTCTGAAGTAGAAGAGAAATCTTTGAATCTCTATCAACAGGTTATGCATAATTTCTTTGCCAAAAAGAATTTAATTCCCTAAAACAATTTCGTTGAGGTTAAATTTGAGAATCTAGAAAACAATCCGCTTCAAGAAAGAGAACAAATTTATAATAAATTAAGCTTACCTGGATTTAATTCAGCTAAAACTTATGTTCAGTCTTTTATTGACCTGTAAAAAAAAACTATAAAAATAATGAATATAGACTAGGTAGAGAAACTATAGCAAAAGTGCTATTTCATTAGGGATTTACAATTCACACATGGAATTATAAAATACCGCAAATTCAAAGCCAGAAAGCTAAATTGTAGGAATTTGACAATAACAATGTATTAGATGACAAAAAGTTTGAGGTGGACACATGAATATTTTGGTCTTGATCGTAATCCTGGTTTTTGTAATTTTGATGGCTATTCAAATCTTTTTCACAGTGGCAATGAAGTCATCGCTGCGATCGCCAAGCCCTAAACCAGTTCCAGATAACCAATTACCCAAAGTAGCAGTCATTTTATGTTTGCGTGGTGCTGATCCATCTCTATCAAACTGCTTGCGATCGCTCTTACAACAAAACTACCCTAACTATGACATCAAAGCTGTCATTGATAGTCAAGTAGATCCAGCTTGGGACATTATTAACGATACACTTCAGCAGCAACCTGCCCCAAATATTCAAGTCAGTTTATTGCAAACTGTGCGCGAAACTTGTAGCCTCAAGTGCAGTGCTTTAGTGCAAGCTGTTTTAGAACTCAAAGATAAATATGAAGTAATCGCTTTAGTCGATGCAGATACACTTCCCCACCCCAATTGGTTGCGTCAATTAGTTAGCCCTCTTGCAGATCGTCGTGTTGGAGTCGTCACCGGAAACCGCTGGTATGTACCTATGGGGCGTTGGGGTACAGTCTGTCGGTATCTATGGAATGTAGCTGCTGTTACCCAAATGTATTTCTACCGCATTCCTTGGGGTGGAACTTTAGCCTTGAAAACCGAACTTTTTGCACAAACACAGTTACTTGAAAAGTGGAAGAATGCGTTGTGTGAAGATACAATGCTGCATCAAGTTTTGCAAGAAACAGGGATGCGCGTTCAGTTTCTTCCTGCGTTGATTATGGTAAATCCAGAAGAGTGCGACTTACCTAGCTTTTATCGTTGGGTAAAACGTCAGTTACTTTGTTCTCGACTGTATCATCCAGCTTGGCGGGCGATCGTAGGTTACAGTCTTGTCACAACTTTAACTCCTGCTTTCACGGTGATTTTGATCTACGCGGCACTATTCACAAACCAATGGCATTTAGCTGCTTGGCTAGGAGGCGGATTAACGATTTACACGCTGGTGCTTGTTTTATTGATAGGAATTTTAGAACGAGACGTACGTCAAGTCGTTCAAGCGCGTGGTGAGATAATTGCACCGTTTTCGATGAGTGCGATCGCTCGGATCGTCATCGGTATTCCTTTAACCCAGTTGGTTTATGCTACCGCAATACTAGCAGCCATTTTCATGCAGCGTGTTGAATGGCGTGGTATCACTTATCATATCAAAGGTCCTTGGAATATTAAGTTAGTTAAATACTCTCCTTATCACCATCTCGACCAGCCTGCTGATACCAATGCTTCTTTATAAACTACGATGGCGCAATTGCAACTTTAATCACCTGACGCGCTTTCATATCCTGAAAAACTTGCTTTAAATCAGATAAAGGACGTTGTTCGCTAATCAGTAACTCAAATGGAATGACTCGACTTGCTAGCAATGCTAAAGCAGCACGAACGTACTTCGGAGTATTGTGAAACACACCTTTCAGTGTCAGTTCGCTGTAATGTAGCTGTTCAGTATTAACTTTAATCGTCGTATCTCTCGGACAACCACCAAACAAATTTACGGTTCCACCAGGGCGCGCACACGCGATCGCACTTTCCCAAACTGTGGGGACTCCTGTTGCTTCAATCACCACATCTGCACCCCAGCCAGCGGTATGTTCTTTCACAACTGAGGGCGTATCTCGAACTTCTTTGTAATTGAAAGTCTTGGCTGTACCCAACTTTTGCCCAATTTCTAACCGCTGTGGATTTCCGCCAAACAATAAAACGCAACATCCTTGCTGGGCTAACACCGCGACAAACATCAAGCCAATCGCACCATCACCGAGAACTACAATATTATCACCTTGCTGAACGTTAGAGCGGGATATACCATGCAACACGCAGGCTAGCGGTTCAGTCATTGCAGCTAATTCGTACGGCAATTTGTTAGGAATATGCAACATATTATGCTGCACAATTGGTGCTGGAATTTTCAGATACTCCGCAAACGTTCCGTTGTTCCACGTTAAATGCGGGCAAAGCGAGTATTCTTGATGTTGACAAAAGAAGCATTTCATGCAAGGAGCCGAATTATTCGCAACGACGCGATCGCCCACTTGCCAATTTTTAATACCTTCTCCCACTGCCACAATCTGTCCAGATGCTTCATGTCCAAACAAGGTTGGCAGTTGCAGCATTTTAGCATGGTTTCCGCGACGCCAAACTTTTAAATCAGTACCGCAGGTTGTTGCGACTGCTACCTGAAGCACAACTTCGCCTGCTGCTGGCGTCGGTTCAGCAACTTGTTCTAGACGTAAATCTTCTTGCCCATAAAGCAAAGCTGCAAGCATTAACTTTTGATGTGATGTAGCTCCACCTCATTTTACCAGGTAGAGACTACCTACACAGACACTTAATTAGCATTAACCACTTGCTTGGGCTGCGATCGCTGTACTACAGCTTCTGATACTGGTAACTTACTCACCGCCAGGATTGGTACTTCTTGCCAACAAGATGTGCAGAACCAATACATACCACCTTGACGCGCATGGCGTAGTAGTGGATTGCCGCAACAAGGACAATTATTGTTACTCCTATTCATAGCACCCTCGATTCCTTTTTCAAAGTTGTTATTAAAATTTTGATTTAGCCGATTTTAGCTTTCTGATATTTTGCGACTCACCCTTGCCAATACTTTATGCTACATATTTCTCCTCTCAGGAGACGAATCGAAAAAATGGCTTTCTTTCAAGTGTGGAGATAAAACTGTCAAAGGTGTTGCTTGTTCTTTTTTCATACCTCTCGTCTGCCAAAATAGCAGAGCAAACGGTTTAAGTGACGACAATTGAAAATATACCTGAAGTAAGCAACCAGTCTGTTAAAGTTCTTCCTCTTTTATTATTATAAACTTAGAGTCATCTGGTAACAGGCTTAGTAAACTATCTTTGCGGTATGCTCTCACAATAATGCTGATTCTGGATTCTTCCCATCTATCCTAGGAATCATTCTGTATCCCATAGCTGATACCGCGATCCCCGTCTCTAACCGTCGTCGTTAACATTGATTCTCCATTGTAACCTACGTACTAAAAGTCTGCTTTTAGTGGCACCAAATTTGAATAATTCGCATAGTAATAAGCCTTTTAAAATACTTTAAATTCTTGTTATATTCAAAAATAAAATATTATTTGGTGTCTCTATTTAAAATAAATCTTGAACATTCTATTCTTGAGATGTTTCGTATAAGAAAATTTACAAAATTAAGTTTTAAAAGTATATTACTCAAGACTTTTTAGTTTAAAAAATAGATTGTCTTCTCGAATTAAGCTCTATTTATTAATTTTAGAAAAAGTTCAAAGAAAAATGGATACTTGCTTGGTTTTGAAGAGTGCGATCGCCCGTAATGCCCAATCTACGCAAGTTAGCAGTTGAATATAACAATTAAACACTATCTTCTAAAGGTAGCTTTTTGGTAAGATTTTGTAATTTATAAAAATAATTTTACAATTATTTATATTTCTTTGCATTGGCTTATAACTACTTTACTTATACAGCTTCACGCAATCTTTAAATAGCCCTAGAAATATTATTTATTTTTACTAAAAAACTATCTTCATCCATTCTTTTTAAAACTACGCTTAATAGTGAAAGTTGTGTAAACAACGCTTGACTTTCCATTCAATAAAACTGCTTCACCGCAAGCTTTTGCAGAGGCAGAGATTTTCTTCGCAACAAGACACAAATCTTTACTACTATTTATTCGTTATTTGTCGTATGGCAACAATTAATGGCACTTTCGGTAACGATACCCTTACAGGTACTCAGTTTGCAGATGCAATCTTTGGATATGCTGGGAACGACAGCTTACTCGGCTTAGGCGGTAATGACACCCTCGACGCCGGTGCAGGAATTGATACCCTTGTCGGTGGTACAGGAAACGACATTTATATTACCGACAGCATCAACGATACGATCAGCGAGACAAGCAATGAAGGTACAGATACTGTCCAATTTTCAGGGGAAGGCTACTACGACCTAGCCTCCAATGTAGAAAACCTCACTCTGATAGGAACAAAACCTCAGGACGGTAATGGCAATTACCAAAAAAATATCATTATTGGCAACGCGGCTGACAACTATCTCAATGGTAGAGAAGATAGTGATACTTTGTATGGCAATGATGGGGATGATTTCCTAGCGGGAGACGGCGACGAATATGAATTTGCTTTTGAGTACTTTTTTGGCGATGATGTTCTTTATGGTGGTAATGGCAACGACACGCTATCGGGTATTAACATCGGTGTAGGTGCTAGAGTCCCTGAGGTTGACTCTGCGGGGTACGATACTTTATACGGTGGTGCTGGTAACGATATTCTCTATGGCTGGAATGATGTTCTCAAAGGCGGTACTGGTAACGATACTTATTATCTTTATCGCAATAATACCGTTATTGAGGTAGCAAATGCAGGTGTAGATACTATAGTATCTAAGTTTGATGAAAACTATACACTAGGTAAGCACCAGGAAAACCTGATCTTAAGCGAAGATGATTACTACAGAGCAGATAATTTAAATGGAATTGGTAATAGCCTTAACAATCAAATTATCGGTAACAACGCGAATAATCTTCTCATCGGGCTTGCAGGTAATGACACATTAAAAGGTGAAGAAGGTAACGACTATTTAGTAGGAAGTTTCGGACTACCAGGCGATAAAGATATCTTAACTGGTGGTGCAGGAATCGATACCTTTATATTGGGGGATTTCTCGCAAGACTTCTATGATGACCTGAATAATAAAACCTCAGGAGTTGGAGATTACGCCTTAATCACCGATTTTAACCCAAATCAAGATATTGTTCGACTTTCTGGCGCAAAAAGTGATTATTTTCTAAGATCTTCGCCTACTGGCTTACCGTTAGGTACAGCACTTTATAAAAACAAACCTCAAAATCAACCAGATAAACTGATTGCAATTATTCAAAGTCAGTCTGGTTCTCTAAATCTTAATGGTAATTACTTCCGGTTTAACTCCACCGAATTTAATCTTTTTAGTCTCAACGGTAGAAACGGCTTTGCTGTTAACGGTATTAATACTAATCGCAGTGCGTTTGATCTTAACAAAGATGGCTTTGATGATTTGATCTTCTGGGCGTCTCCTTTTGTGCCCAATCCTAAAGAATATGTGGTACTTGGTAAAGCTGGATTTAGTAATAATCTTGACCTTGCTGAGCTTAATGGTAGCAACGGTTTTACACTCAACTTGATGAATGCTGAAAAAGAATCATTTATCGTTGATGTTGGTGACATCAATGGCGATCGCTACGATGATTTGCTTATTAGCACCTCCAATCCTGGCTCTAACACGAGAGGCTATGTGGTATTTGGTAAGGCTGTAGGCTTTGGCTCTAGCATTGATCTCGCTAAACTTAATGGCAACAACGGATTTGCACTTAAAGGCAGTAAGTCTGGTTATGGATTTGACAACGTTACTATCACAGGCGATATTAATGGCGATGGCTTCGATGACATCGTTGTTGGAGATGGCTACGGCGATCCAAACGGTAAAACTAATGCTGGTGCTAACTATGTAGTGTTTGGTAGAGCTAAAGGTTTTACTCCTAATCTAAATCTGACTCAGCTTAATGGTAGTAATGGTTTTGTCATCAACGGTATTAATCCCCGTGACTATTCGCTTGTGGCTACAGCTAAGGGCGATGTTAATGGTGACGGCTTTGATGATATTTTTATTACTGCTCCAAATGCTGCGGGTAAAGCAGGTGAAAGTTATGTAATTTTTGGTAAAGCAGGAGCCTTTAGTAAAAATTTCAACCTCGCTCAACTCAATGGAAACAACGGCTTTACGATTAAAGCAACGAGTCTCAATACCTTTTTTACTTCGATAGATACTGTTGGAGACATTAATAACGACGGCATTGATGACATTGTGGTTGATGATTCAACTAAAAAGTATGTCATCTTTGGTAAAACTGGCTTTAGCTCGACGTTCAATCTTGCTAATATCAACGGTAGTAATGGCTTTGTGATTAATTCGATCGAGAGTTCAGCAGGCGTTGCCAGCATTAGTGTTGCAGGAGATGTGAATGGTGATGGCTTAAATGATCTTTTGATCGGAACAGGAAGCAATGCAGCTAATGGTCAAAAGTCTGCTGGAGTAAGTTATCTCGTCTTTGGCAAGGAGAACTTTGGCAGTAGCCTCGATCTTTCTTCAGCAATTAATGGTAGCAGTGGTTTTCAAATCAACGGTATTAATCCTGACGATGCAGCAGGTGTTTCAGTTAATATTGCCAGCGACATCAACGGCGATGGTTTTGATGACTTAGTTGTTAGAACTGCGTTTAGTGATAGTTATGTCATCTTCGGGCGTGACTTTACAAACAAAGTCAACCGCTTAGGCACGCCAAACAATGATTTACTCATTGGCACAAATGGAGATGACATCTTAATTGGCGGAACAGGTAACGACACGCTGCGTGGTGGCTTAGGGCGTGATGTTCTCTACGGTGGTGCGGGAAATGATGTTCTCAGCTTTGGGGTAATTGATCGCCGAATTGATGGCGGGGGTGGTATGGATACGCTAGCGGTAGATACAAGTGGCATTACAATTGATTTAACGATGATTTCTAATAACCGCATCACAGACATTGAAATTATCGACCTTACAGGGACTGGAAATAATAGTTTAAAGCTAACTCGCTTGGACTTGTTAGATTTGTCAGATACGACCAATCAGTTAATTGTCAACGGTAACGCAGGTGATTCAATTACTTCGGTCAATCAAGGATGGATATTTGATGGTAAGACTACAAATAATGGCATTCTGTACGATCGCTACACAAGTGGAGCCGCAACTTTATTAGTAGCTACTGATATTACGCAGAATCTAAACTAACACCAATTATCGGGTTGGGAATACCCACCTTTGTTTCATTGCAATTACTAACGATTCCGACTATGCATCCTGATACTGCCCAACCGTCTCCACCTGCGCTAGAAATTAGTACATCTCGGCAATTTATCTCTTGGTTATCTGAACAACATGTTAGCCTTGCTTTTACAACGTATCAAACAGGAAAATTATTTCTGATTGGTGTTACCAGCGATCGCCGTTTATCTGTATTTGAACGCACGTTTGAACGCTGTATGGGCTTGTGGGCGAGTCCTGATCGCCTGTACACAAGTTCGTTGTATCAAGTCTGGTGCTTTGAAAATGCCCTAGAATCGGGTCAACTACACAATGGTGGTTACGATCGCCTTTATGTTCCGCAAGTTGGATACACCACGGGCGACATTGATATTCATGACATTAATGTTGATAGCCAAGGTCGCGTTATCTTTGTCAATACGCTATTTAGCTGCTTAGCGACAATTAGCGATCGCTACAGTTTCATTCCCCTGTGGCAACCATTTTTTATTTCGCGACTCGCCGCCGAAGATCGCTGTCATCTCAACGGTTTAGCAATGGAAAACGGTCAACCTCGCTACGTTACCGCAGTCAGTCAAAGCGATGTAAGCGATGGTTGGCGCGATCGCCGTCGTAATGGCGGCTGTGTCATTGATGTTCCTAGTAATGAGATTGTCGTATCTGGGCTGTCGATGCCGCACTCTCCCAGAGTCTATCGCGATCAACTCTGGGTACTCAACTCTGGTACTGGATATTTTGGAACTGTCGATCTTAGTGCTGGTAAATTTGATGCGATCGCATTTTGTCCTGGCTACTTACGCGGACTCGCCTTGTGGGGAGATTACGCCGTTGTGGGCTTATCTAAAATGCGGGGTAACAAAACTTTTTCAGGGCTAGCGTTAGACGAAAACCTCGCCGCCAAAGATGTCGAACCGCGCTGCGGCCTACAAATTATCGATTTACGTAGTGGCGATATTGTCCATTGGTTACGCATCGAAGGCATGGTAGAAGAACTGTACGACGTTGCTGTTATTCCTGGAGTGCGCCAGCCAATGGCGTTAGGCTTTAAATCAGACGAAATCCGCCGTACAGTTACTATCGGGTCTTTGTAGTATGTGAGTGGCTAGTTGTTATATAGCAGGGGTCAGAGGTCAGAGATCAGTTGACAGTGAAGAGAGTGTGGCAAGACTTTGTCAACTATCAACTTAGCGTGTCGATGTCCTAACTCCTCGCCAAAAGCCACCACCCAGTAGCAACAATATTTTCACCCCTTAGAACTCGTCGCACTGCCATTAACAAACGATTTTTTTTCGCCCCCACCCAAGGATCGAGAGTTGATGGTAGTTTGGTATTTAACCGTAAAGGAAGTTGTGCTGTTGAAAGCGATTGTGCGTAAGCTGGAGTGAGAAACGGTGCATAAACTTGTGCTTCAGGAGTTAATTGCTTAATAAAAGCAACCATTGCACCCGATGCAAGTCGCCGTAGAGGTAGTGTTTCGTCACCCCAACGTTCTTTGACGAGTGTGCGGACACTGGCTGCACGTCCTAAATTACCGAGATCGCCAATACTTAAATGTGTTCCACCAATCGCCGTAATGAGATATTTTTGACCCTGCAACTGATTAAACGGACGTAGTTGATGATTCAAAATGGGAGTCACCGCATCTTCCGTACCCGCCAGCATCAAGACAGGCGTTGTCACTTGCATTAAACCTGTTTTACCAAACAAATTCCCCACCAGCGGATTCAAGGCAACAACTTGCGCCACGCGGCGATCACGTAAATTTAAACGTCTTTCTGGCAGATCCGCCGCAGCGCATTGTAACCAATCGGCCGGCGCTTGTCCTAGTGCCGATATCCCGCGACACGACTGCCGCACTGCATCCAAATCGACCTCACCGCCAGCCAACGCTAAAGCTGTGTAACCACCCAGCGAGTGACCAATAACTGTCACTTGTTGTGTATTTAACTTACCTCGTAACGCCCCAGGTTGTTGGTTGTATCTCGTTAATCGATTTAAGACAAAAGTGATATCCTGCGGGCGGTTGATAAACTCTTGCGCTGGAATAATTTCGTTTGGATCGTTAGCTGCGGCGACACTTCCTAAACGTTTGATACTACTTCCTGGATGTTCGAGCGCTGCTACCGTGAAACCATATGACGCTATGTGTTCTGCTGTCGAGGCAAAAAATTTGCGATCTGAGCCAAAGCCATGCGAGATGACGACTAATGGTCCTTGCGGATTTGTACTTGTATACAAATCAACCGGAATTGTGCGAAAACGCTGATAATCTGTCAAAAACAGCGTTTGTTGCTGCACAACTTGCATTCCGCGCCTTGCCGGATCGAACTTGGGTAGCACTTGAGCAGAACTTGTCACCGGTGCTAATTCGCGCTCTAGTAATGGACTGAGCGCCTGACTTTGCCAATAAGTCGGATTAAATTGCAATGCCAAACTGACAACCGCGCTCGCATCAACGGTGATATTCTCCTCAGGATACGCCCGCAGTAAGTTAATCGCGCTCAGTCCATTAAACTGGCGTGCTGCAAGGGATACCGTTGCCTGAAGTTGATCAACTGTTGTATTTGGTAGCGCTGCACTGACAGAATCAATCACCGTCTTACCCGTAGGCGATCGCAACACCTGCGCGACAACTTTATCCGCAACGTTGGGGTCTACCTGAAGCTGCCGATTGAGAAATTCCCGAACTTGTGTACTTAATATGGGTGCATAAAAACGTAAACTGCGCGGGACTTCTCCCGTTTTGGCAAATTGCTCTAAATCTGAAACCGCAACTTGTTGCTCAAATGGTCCCAAGCGTAGCGTAATACGCTCTGCCGCCGAGGCGGCTGATGTCATTCTTCCCCAGCCCCAAGCAAGCGTTATGCCACAAACCAACCCTTGAACTGTCAACTGCCAAGTACGGAATCTTCCCAACGAACGCCCTTCAAACTTCATATTCCCTGATTGCTGCAACTACCGATATACTTTGTTGGAACAAACTTGATTTTCGGTTCGTCCCTCGAATCATAAGTGCATACGCCTTACCTGCAATTGATGCTATTCCAGGTACTAATTCGATGTGCCAAACTTATTACAATTGCAGGTTTTTATTATGTCTATGTTAAACAATGTGTTATGCATAATAAGTCTAAATTTAACTGACTATTTCTTTATTCTAAATGTGGAAATTACTTAAGTAATGTTTATTTAAAATATGTGTTTACACTAGCTCTAACTTTCTCCATTAGTTCAAAACACCACATAAAATAGTGAGAAATAAAATTCTCGGAGAATTATCTACAACTGGAACATGATTACTAAAGTCTATCGAGCATTAACCCAACCAGTTGCCGGTTTAGCTCTCTTAGCTATGGTCGCAACTACCTTTCCATCTCCGAGTTGGGCGCAAGTCCAAGCCCCAACAGCAGCCGTACAAGAAAACGTTGAATACACATTGGATGGTGGCGATCGCATCCGCATTAACGTATTTGAAGTCCCTGAGTACAGCGGTGACTATCAAATTCCTCCTGGTGGCGACCTCTATCTTCCCTTGATTGGTCGCGTTGTCATTCGCGGACTAACTCAAAATCAAGCAGCAGAGTTAATTACAACACGCTATGCTCGCTTTCTGAGACGTCCCATTGTTACCGTTAGTTTAATTGCTCCCCGCCCAATCAACGTCGTTGTTTCCGGCGAAGTCAATCGTCCTGGTTCCTACACTGTAGGCTTACAAGGTGGTGCAGGTGATAACCCTGGTGTTCAATACCCCACAATTATTAGCGCGTTGAATCTTGCTGAAGGAGTAACTCTTGCAGCAGATTTACGTCAGGTACAACTGCGCCGTCCTCAAGGTGGTAGTTTACCCGTCCAAGTTTACAACGTCGATCTTACCCAACTTGTTCGCAGCGGAACTGTAAATAATGACCTAACATTACGCGACGGTGACACTATATTTATTCCCACCGCAACAAGCGTCAACTTAGCCGAATTACGTCAATTTGCTTCCGCCAGTTTTGCTGTTCCCGCAAATCGTCCCCGTACTGTCACAGTCGTTGGTGAAGTCAACCGCCCTGGTTCGTACGTTGTCGTCGGCGGCGGCGTGAATACCGCCGCCGCGAATGATCAGGGTGGAAACGTAGGTGGTGGTAATAATGGACTGCCCACAGTCACCCGCGCGATTCAACTGGCAGGTGGTATTACATCCGACGCTGATGTCCGCAGCGTCATCATTCGCCGTCCTACAAAATCAGGTACAGAACATAGAATTAATGTGAATCTTTGGGACTTGTTGAAGACGGGTGATGTCAACCAAGACACCCTCGTACAAGAAGGAGATACGATTGTTGTTGCCACCGCAACAGATATCAACCCTGCTGAATCTACAGAATTAGCCGACGCTAATTTCTCACCAGCGACGATCCCAGTCAGTGTTGTTGGAGAAGTCAAAAGCCCTGGAGTGCTGCAATTACCTCCCAATACTCCAATGAATCAGGCGATTCTTAGTGCGGGAGGATTTAATAATGCTCGCGCCCGCAGAAGTACTGTCGAGTTAGTTCGCCTGAATCCTGACGGAACTGTAACACGACGAAATATCGAAACAAACTTTGAACAAGGTATCAACGAACAAACAAATCCTCGACTGCGTGCTAACGATATTGTCGTCGTCAACCGCTCTGGTATAGCTAGGGTAGGCGATGCTCTTGGAACTGCACTTGGGCCATTGGGTAGTGTCATCAACATCCTCCGCTTTATCGGATTCTAAAGCTATGTAAGGGATGTCATACTAAATGAAGTTGCACATCCCTTATACTGTGCTTCACGGCATGATTGCCGAAGCAGTATCAATACCACCTGTTAACCCTTTTTGCCGTAACTGTTGTAAGAAAAATTCTTCTAAAGAAAGACGCGCTAGGTTTATGGCTACAAGTTGAGCATCAGTTTGCCAAAGACTGGTAAGGAACTTATCTAATTCACCTTGTAATTGCCCGTGCCAAGAGCCATCATGTTCAATAACAAGATGATGCAGCCATTGGTGCAACATATGTTGATCGCCACCCTGTCCTTTGATGCTATAAATATTTGGTTGACCTAAAAGCTCCTCTAGCGAACCTGTACAAATTAACTCGCCTTGTGCCAAAATCGCAATGCGATCGCAAATTTGTTCAACCTCAGATAAGATATGACTATTAAAGAAAATAGTCTTGCCTAAGTCTTTGAGCAATAAAATAATTTTACGCATCTGGTAGCGCCCTATAGGGTCAAGTCCTGACATCGGTTCATCTAAAAAGATAACTTCAGGGTCGTTAATCAGGGCTTGCGCTAAACCAATACGCTGTAACATTCCCTTCGAGTACTGACGCAATTGTTTTTTCTTAGCAACAGGCTGCGCTAAACCAACTAAATCTAATAATTCAGGAATTCGCTGACGTTGCACCGCAGTAGGAAGCTGAAATAGCCCCGCAGCCATTTCGAGGAATTCCCAACCTGTTAAATAGTCATAGTAATAAGCGTTTTCTGGTAAATAGCCGATTTTTTGCTTACACGTGCGATCACCTAACGGTTGTCCTAATAGCACACCACGCCCTCCCGAAGGACGAATAATGCCAAGCAAAAGCTTCAACAATGTTGTTTTCCCTGCGCCATTTGGTCCGAGTAAACCAAAAGTTTCTCCTTGATATACACTTAGAGAACAGCCTTTGAGCGACTCTACTTTTTGATTTAACCAAAAGCCAGTACGATAAACTTTTTTGAGTTCATACGTCTGTAGTACCGGTAAAGATGACGTGGTATTTCTTTCTTTTAAAGTAGATGGTGGATTAACCTTGATTTTAATCTTTGTATTCATGGCGCTCTCATCATATTCCGCAACGCCTAGAAATTATGGCAAATTAAATTTACACTGTGCTGCGATCGCCGTCAGCGATCTTATCTGTAAAGTAGCTTTGCCAAGTCGTCACGAATTGTCTAGCTGCTACAGTTCCTTCAGCCGGAAAGCATTCTAAAAATTCTTTATCCGTGCTAGGGTCATAGGGTCCTTCTTTAAGTTCCAAAACTATCGTATCTGGACTCAAAGCCACGAGCGTATGATAAGTTCCCTCAGCAAGTTCTACACCACGCGTACCGCTACTCGCACCAACGCGTTCTTGATTAAGAATCTTACCGTTTTCATCCATAATAATCATTCCTAGTTCTCCTTGCAGTACCAGGAAAAATTCAAAGCCATTTACTCCCGAATCTCTACAATGTCGGTGCGGACGGACATACGTACCAGGTTGCAGAACATTGATAAATCGTTGAACTTTTTCACCTAACTCGTGAAAGTTATAATTTTGCCGTAGCCTCGGACTACTACGAGCTTTTCGGGCGATATCGTCTAACAAATCTTGAGTAAGACGCTTAAACTGAGAAATTGTCACGCAGATATCCTAGAAATCTACAACATAGTTATAACATTAAGTATTTTAGTCAAGGTTACGCTTCATTTTAAATTGTTTACATCGCACTTCACTGCTAGAGAAACCTTCTCAGAATTCAAAAATAGCTTATCGCTAACCAAATATGACAGTTTTCCTAGAAACACCACGCTTACTTTTACGCAACTTCACTGAAGAAGATGCTAACAATTTATATGAACTTGACAGCGATCCGGAAGTTATTCGCTTTGTTAACCTCGGCATTATTAAAGGAGTAACAGCAATAGATATTGATTATGAAACTATTAAAAATAAAACTTTACCCAAATGGTTGCGTTATTACCAAGAATACGAAAATTACGGAATTTGGGCAGCAATCGAAAAAACGAGCAGTGAGTTTATTGGCTGGTTTCACTTTCGACCTGCATCAGATAACTTATTTTATTTCAACTTAGGATTTTATGATGCTTCAGAAATTGAACTTGGTTATCGCTTAAAAAAAGCTAAATGGCACCAAGGTTATGCTACAGAAGGTTCCTTAGCACTTGTCCATAAGGGATTCTTGAACGGAAATACACAACGAGTTGTCTCAATGGCATTAGCAAATCATATGGCATCAATTCGGGTTATGGAAAAAGTAGGACTTAACTTCGTAGCTAAATATTTTCATCCTGAAATTGAGCGAGAAGTTGTTAAATATGCCTTGAATAGAAATGAGTTCAACGCGAACACTTCCTTATTTTGATAAGTGCTAATATAGCAATCCTAAATTGTTTACTACTATGCAGAGTTATGAAAGATTAGTAAAAAACTTCAAAGCTTTTTATAAGGTCAAATCAGATTTTTTATGTTAGCTTCAGCAAATTTGCTTGGTTTATCGTTCGGAGGATTAATTGCTGGTATCCTTGCGGGATTTTTAGGAATTGGCGGCGGTACGATTCTAGTTCCACTCATGGTTGGGTTAGGATATACCCCTTTGCAAGGCGTTGCGACGAGTAGCTTAGCAATTGTTATTACATCAATTTCTGGTAGTATTCAAAACTGGCGGATGGGGTACTTTGATACCCAGCGCGTTATTTCTCTGGGACTTCCGGCGCTATTCACTGCCCAAATTGGAGTATATTTAGCGAGTAAATTTGTTTCGTATTTACTCTTGATTGCCTTTGGTTTATTACTCCTAATTAATATTTATCTTGTAGATTTAAAGAAGCGCCTCACAACGAAAAATCAAGGTAAATCTCAACGAATTAATCCTGCGATCGCTCGCTTGTGTACTGGCGGGGCTGCTGGAATTTTAGCAGGTTTATTCGGCGTAGGTGGTGGCGTCATTATGGTGCCAATGCAAATTCTCTTATTAGGAGAAACGATTAAGACTGCAATTCAAACAAGTTTGGGTGTGATTATTCTTACAGCCCTTGCGGCTTGTATAGGACACACTCTTAGTCATAATGTCTTGTTTACTGAAGGTATTCTCTTGGGAATTGGTGGTCTTGTAGGTGCTCAAATGAGTACTCGTATTCTCCCCAAATTATCTGATACTACAATTAGCATTATTTTTCGTTTAATGTTAGGACTACTTTCGCTCTACGTGTTTTCACAGGCTTGGCAAAGTTTTCATAGTCGCTAATTTTCGTACATTTTGCTTACATTAGATTGAGGCAGAACTCGAAAAAACAATCTTAATTTAACAATTTCCGAGGAACTACGGTGTTTTCTAGACACCTCACATTGATATAATTAAATAATTTATGTCAATATCCGTAGTCTTACGGAGGGCAGCTACTTCAAATCTTCAGTATAAAGGCAATTATAAAATTTTATTTTTAATATTGTAATAGGAGTATATATTAGCTGTCATCAGCTTCATAGCTTCACTTTGAAAGAAGAAGTTTTTTGGTGATGTTGAGTCATCAAATCACATTGAAATAGATAATCGTTCAGTAACGTTTTCCAAAAAATCTACGTCAATCTACGTGTAGTCAAACTGATTCTGATGAATTGGATGCAGTTTTAGCTAGACATAGGCAATAGTAGCGCTAACCAAGATTACTAAATCTTTATCCCTCAGCCACTGAGTATTTTGGTCTGCATTAGTAGCAGGACGAGTAGTTATGCAGAATCTGATATTCAATACCCAAATACCTACGATCTTGGCTGTTGATGACAGCCACATCATGCAAGAACAAATCAAACATATATTGTCTGATTGTTGCCGCGTTTTGGTGTCAAGTAACGCCAAAGATGCGTTGAATCTAATTTACTATGAAAAAATCTCTTTGCTGTTATTAGATATTGCTATGCCGCAAATTGATGGTATCGAGTTATGTCGTACAGTACGAGGTATGTCGCAGTTTCGTAACCTGCCAATCATTATGCTAAGCGCAAAACATAAGTTGATTGACAAAGTTAAATGCAGATTAGCAGGAGCAACAGCTTATGTTACCAAGCCTTATGATCCGGATAGTTTATGCGAGTTGGTCAATCAATTTCTTTATCCAGCAGCTACAACAACGTCTTCAAGTGTAGCTACAGCCAAAGCGGGTGATGGGACTCGAACCCATGACGTTTACCTTGGGAAGGTACCATTCTACCACTGAATTACACCCGCGCATATGTCGAATATAAAGTAATAGATATTATACGACTTATTTCCGTTGCAGTGTACTGTTTGACTGCTCAATAGTACTAGCTGGCACAGCTAATTTATCATCAACAACACGGCTGCGATTTTTATTAAATCCACTCTGTATGAAATCCATCAGTCGGTGTTGGAAGTCATCGACATAAGTAAATAAGACAGGGACTACCACTAACGTTAATAATGTAGAAGTTGTAAAACCACCTAATACAGCGATTCCCATCGGGCTGCGGACTTCAGCACCAGGACCAAAGCCAAGCGCAAGGGGTAAGGTTCCCGCAATCGTAGATAACGAAGTCATTAAAATAGGACGCAGACGCGAGACACCAGCATTGATTAATGCTTGTCGTTGTGAATTTCCTTCTGCTTGATTGATGATTGTGTAATCGACTAAGAGAATCGAGTTTTTTGTGACGATACCCAGCAACAGCACAATTCCAATCAAGGCATATAACCCTAAAGCTTTTTGCGCAAACATCAATGCCAGTAGCGTACCACCCAAAGATAATGGCAACGCTACCATAATCGTGAATGGGTGGAAAAAGTTGTTGTACAGCAACACGAGAATTGCATAAATACAGAGAATTGCGAGTGCTAAAGCCGTACCAAAGCGACCAAAGATTTCCTGCATAATTTCAGCATCACCCGCTTGTTGCTGCACAACTCCTGGGGGTAGCGGATTCAACGCCGGAAGTTGATTAACTGCATCTACCGCATCTCCTAATGCGATACCTTGTAAGTTTGCTTCTACCGAGACTTGACGCGAGCGATCGTAACGATTAATTTGGGCAGGACCACTGCCAAAACGAATATCAGCGACAGCTGTTAACGGAACCAACGAACCGTTATTACTAGGAACTTGTAAGTTTCTAAAGGTATTGATGTCGTTACGTGCTTCAGGGTCAATTTGAACGCGAATCGGAATTTGGCGTTCGCTCAAGTTAAATTTAGCTAAATTCGCATCGCTATCACCTAAAGTCGCAAGGGATGCGGTGCGGGCGATCGCCTGTACCGTAACTCCTAAATCCGCCGCCCTTGCTGGATCGGGAATGACCAAGATTTCTGGCTGCGCCAAACTAGCAGATGATGCAACTTCAACTAAACCTGGAACTGTGCGCATTTGCCTTTCTAATTCAGCCGCAGCGCGATTTAATGCTTCAGGGTCTTCACTTCTTAAAACAATCGAGAGGTCTTTATTATTTCCCGCCGCACCTTGGCTTTGGAAACTAATTCTTGCGCCTGGAATTTTAGCAAATTGCGGACGAATTTGTTGTTCAAACTCGCTTTGCGAGATATCACGATTTTGTTCGGGTTTCAGCTTGACTGTCAGCGTTGCTTTATTAACTTCCGGCGTTGCTAAGATACTTTCTACCGCAGGATTTTGCTGAATTAAGGCGGTTGCGCGTTGTACGACTTGCGTTGTGTCATCTAAAGTCGAACCTGGCGGTAATTCCACAGAAACTGTAGAAATTCCCAAATCACCGTTATCAATAAATCCTTTGGGAATCATTGGCACTAACATCAAGCTACCAACAAAGAACGCCAACGCAATTCCGAGCGTTGTTAAACGATGGCGTAATGCCCAGGTCAGCAAAGATTTATACGGCTGAAACGGTTTTTTGTGGGGTTTAGACTTGCGGTGAATTCTCTCTGAATTTGGCTTGAGCAAATACGCTCCCATCATTGGCGTGACTGTTCGTGCTACTAGCGTCGAAAATATTGTAGATACCGCAACTGTGACACCAAAAGGTTGGAAAAATTGACCAGGAATACCCCCCATAAATGCCACAGGAAGGAATACCGCAATAATTGTTGCAGATGTCGCAATTACCGCTAGCCCGACTTCAGCCGAAGAGTCAAAAGCTGCTTGACGCCCTGTTTTTCCCATCTTCATGTGGCGATCGAGGTTTTCAATTTCGACCACAGCATCATCGACTAAATTTCCTACCGCAAGTGCTAACCCTAACAAAGTCATATTATTGAGCGTGTAGCCCAAGCTTTGTTGCACGAAAAACGTCGGAATAATTGATAAAGGCAAAGCTACCGCTGTAATTAACGTCGCCCGCCAATCGCGTAAAAATAGCAGAATCGTTAACACAGCTAACACCGATGCAAGAATGAGATCGTGCATCGTGCTTTCGTAAGACTCGCGGATAAAGTCACCCCGCGTAAAAATGAGTTGCAAATCAACATCAGCGGGTAATGTTGCTGCTAATTGCGCTACCGCTTTTCTAATACCTTCTTCTACAGTAACGAGCGTACTACCGCTACTACGCAATACTTCAAAAGCAACAACCGGTTCGCCATTTAAAAAAGCAGCTTGTCGCGGTTCAGCAAAGCTGTCACTTACTTCTCCTAAACTCGACAAAGGCACATAACTGCCATTTGGTAAGACAATTTGGTAATTGCTTAAAATTTCAACACTCGCAGCACTCCCCAAAGTTCTCACAGTTTGTTCGCTACCGCCAACTTCCGCCCGTCCTCCTGGTAGATTGGCATTAAACGCGCGAATTTGGTCATTTACCTGTGTTGCGGTAATTCCTAACGCTTGTAGCTGTGATGGATTTAAATCAATCCTAATCTCGCGGTCAACACCACCAACACGGCGAATTTGCGCGACACCTTGCACCGCGAGTAAAGCACGGCTAATCGTTTGATCAACCAAGTTACTTAATTGTTCAACTGATTGCTGTTGCGAAACAACAGCATAAGTCATGATTGGACCACCCGCGAATTCCAACCGTTGGACGATCGGTTCGCTGATATCTTGCGGTAGATCTTGGCGCGTTTGAGCAACTGCATTGCGGACATCGTTTGTCGCGCGATCGCTATCTGTACCCAACACGAAGTTAACAACCGTTGTTGAAACGCCATCGTTAACAGTTGAAATCATACTGTCAATGTTTCCCAGACTCGCAACCGCATCTTCAATTTGCTTTGTGACTTGCGATTCGAGTTCCGCAGGTCCCGCCCCTGGCTGACTCACTGTAATGGAAACCGCCGGAATATCAATGTTAGGATTTGTATCAATTCCTAATCGGGTAAATGAAAACCAACCCAAAATCGTCAACATCAAGAATAAAACGATTGTAGGAACCGGACGGCGAATAGACCAAGCAGAGATGTTAAAGGACATAAATGAGGGGTGAGGAGTGAGGGAAGTTATGAGTTATGAGTGTTGAGTTTAAGAGAGTTCTTCAATAATTCAAAATTCAAAACGTGCTAAGGCATTGCGGTAGCTAACAAAATTCACGCATTCAAAACTAATCACTAACTTCCTTCTACTACACGTACGCGATCGCCATCGTTAAGATAGCCAGCACCAGAAACAACGACGCGATCGCCTGGATTTAAACCGCTGCGGATTTCGATGTTGCCATCATTGAGAACTTCTCCGAGTTCAACCGATCGGGCTTGAACGGTATCTTCACCGACTAGTACAAAAACCCTTCCATTACCATCAGGTTGTGGAACGACAGCTTTTGCTGGAACTGTGATTCCAGGGACAGTTGCAGAGGTAATCGCTGCGCGTGCGAACATTCCTGGACGTAGCAAAGACGTTGGAGGTAAATCGATGCGGACTGTGGCTTGGCGGCTTTGTGTATCGACTAATGGCGCAATTTCGCGTACGCGTCCTTGTAACTGAACGCGCGAATCTGTATCGGAGGTTACTCTAGCAGGTGCGCCGACTTTCACTTGTGGTAGCTGTACCGCCGGAACTTGGGCGGCGAGTTCTAAAGCGTTGTTTTGAATGATGGAAAATAAGGGTTGTGAACCACTGGCGACATCGCCGATTTTGGCGATCGCTTCGGCCACTAAACCACTCACGGGCGCGCGGACTACAGTTTGTCCCAATTGCGTTTGTAATTGTTGTAAACCGGCGCGGCTACTACGTACATCAGCTTCAGCACTACTAATATTTGCTTGCGCAACGCGGACGGCTTCGCGGGCGGTCGCTGTTGCTGTGGCACGTGTGTCTAATTCTTGGCGGCTAATTGCCCCATTCCTTGCAAGTTGTTCGTAGCGCTGTAGGTTACGTTCAGCTTCGGCTAAACTAGCGCGGGCTTGGGCTAAAGCGGCTTGTCTTTGACCAACTACGGCTTGTGCAGATTCGATATTTGCGCTGGCTTGGTCGATTTGCGCGCGAATAACTGCATCATCTAAAATTGCCATTGCCTGCCCTTCACGGACACTTTCGCCTTCGCGTACTAAAATCTGCCGAATTTGTAAACCATTGGTTTGCGGTAATACAGAAATTAAATCACGCGCCGCAATTGTACCAGTGACATTCAGCGATCGCGCTACCTGTGTACTGCGAACTGGTTCCACCGTCACACTCATGCTTGGAGGTGCTATTTGCTGCGGCGTTTGGTTTGGTGCGGTCGTCGGACGCGAAACAAAGCGCATTCCCCCAAAAGCGATCGCTACGCCTAACCCTGTACCAACTACTAACGGAATCAGCCAATTTTGACGCGATCGCAACGGAACTTTTTTGTAGTTCGCATTATCCACAACGATCACTTCTTTAGACTCAAGCTGATCGTCTACTTCCACTTTTTGGGTCACAGCCAAACCTCCCTCCACACGCTGTCAGTGCCAGCCACTTTGCTTAAGAAACGTTGAAATTTATTACTATATTTTAACTATGACTTATTTAATCGTCTTCTGAGTTAGACCGCAGTAAGAATTGAGCGGTTGGAGGGCGCTTGCGTAGACTTACGTTCGCAGGTCAGAGGTCGGAGATTAATTAAGGAGTTTTGAGCGAAAGAGAATCAAAAGTTTGAACTCTAACGTTTCCCTCTCAGGCTAGAATTCAAAGCAATAGATTATGACTTTAGGGCATAGTGGTTAATGAACTGGTGGCAAAGACTTAAGAAAAATCCTCTCGCCCGCTTTGGTGCTGTATTACTCCTCGTTTTTTACATTGCAGTCTTTGCGGCGGATTTTGTCGCCCCTTACGACCCCTATACATCACAACTTAATGGTTCGCTACTACCACCAACGCAAGTTTACTGGCGTAATACCGCAGGAGAGTTTATTGGACCACACGTTTACCCGACAACACAAGGGCAAACTGATTTAGAAACAGGCGATCGCGAACTGATCGTAGACTATACAAATCCTGCTGGGTTACGTTTATTAACTCGTGGCTATACCTATAACTTATTTCGCTTGACTTTACCCTTACCGCCAACGTTTGAAGAAGTAGAAATTTTCAGCGGTATTCCTGTAAACCTACATTTATTTGGTACGACTGGCGAAGCAAGATTTAATCTTTTAGGCACTGACGAGCAAGGGCGCGATCAATTTAGTCGCTTACTGCACGGAGGTAGAATTAGCCTCAGTATTGGTTTAGTCGGTATTGCAATTACCTTTCCTTTAGGAATGCTTATCGGTGGTATTTCCGGCTATTTTGGCGGTTTAGTTGATAGCACATTGATGCGCATCGTCGAAGTACTGATGACAATTCCTAGCATTTATCTGTTAGTTGCCTTAGCCGCCGTTTTACCACCAGGATTAAGCAGTACTCAACGATTTGTTTTGATTGTGTTGATTACTTCATTTATCGGCTGGGCGGGTTTAGCACGAGTCATTCGCGGACAAGTTCTCTCGATTAAAGAACGCGAATTTGTGCAAGCTGCAAAATCGATGGGTGCAAATCCGTTTTATATCATCGCGCGCCATGTTTTGCCGCAAACAGCAACTTACATTATTATTTCAGCAACGTTAGCTGTACCAGGTTTTATTGTTGCTGAGTCAGTATTAAGTTTAATAGGATTGGGAATTCAGCAACCCGATCCATCGTGGGGTAATATGCTATCGCTCGCGACAAACGCCTCAATTCTAGTACTCCAACCCTGGCTAATTTGGCCTCCCGCATTACTGATTATTCTCACCGTCTTAGCTTTCAATTTACTCGGTGATGGCTTACGCGATGCGCTCGATCCTCGCAGTTTGCGACGGTAGTGATTAGCTAATTGCTCGCATCTAGCTTTGAGTAAATCCACCTATAGAGTGAAAGCGTTTCTGCCCAGCGAACGACAGAACATATGTCACAACTTGGTATTCTAATAAACAACAGACGCATTGGATAGGAGTTGCGCCACTGTGACCTATAGTCAACTACCGAAGGAGGGCGACGTCAGGAGGTTGAACAATGCGCAAAATACAGATAAATAAGGCGGTGTGGAGTTTTTGTCGCCTCCTCCACTTTATCGCTACCGAGGGGAGATTAAAGTCTCCGCAAAGTGGTCTTAGGTAGTGAGCGCCTCGTTGTCTTTTAACTCAAGGACATTTTGTATTTAGCTCAGCTTTGGTTAGTCACTTCTAGCCAAAGCTAAGTTATCATACCCTCAAAAAGGACTTTTTTGACAGAAACATCAAAACCCTATACAGGATGTTGACCATAAAAAGGTAATGCTTCTGACCATTTAGGACGCGCCCCTTGCTGCCAATCGCAGTATGCCAGTTCTAATAAGCTACTCACCGAAGTTCCCAAATAATTTTGCGCATCAATTAACTTGTATCCATTACAGCTATCTAATTTGGCTTGCCATGCTTCCGGAGTTAATACGGTATCTGATAGTAAAGCAGTCAAGCCGTTTCCTTCAGTGTTAGCTTGATAGATTGCAGTATGTAGTTGACCGCGCTGTGCAGGAAGCTGAATAGCATATACTGATGTTGGTTCAATTGTGTGGTGCAACCAAGCAACAGATGCTAAACTCGAAATCGCAAATACGGGAATATTTAATTGTTGTGCTAAAGTCCGCGCTGTGACGACACCGATTCGAGTTCCCGTAAAACCGCCTGGTCCTTTGGCTACAGCAATGAATGCTAAATCTTGCCAAGTTTGGGGTTGAATAAACTCAATTAAATACTGATGTAACAAGTTCGATATATCGCGTCCGAGATTCCATGTTGCTGCGCGCGAGTCATTCGTAAAGTTACTTAGCGCAAAGCCTAATTCTGGACTACTTGTATGAATCGCAAGACCATACTGAGGTGGCTGAAGACGAACAATAGACATTGACATTTACTCAAACAAAAGCAGCTACTCCTAAATTAATAAGTAGCCGCCATGCTTATTGTAGTCGCAATTAGTTGTTAGCTATAAATTTCTAGGTAGGTACAAGTTCACCAGGGCGTAGTTTTGCCCATTTACCCATTTCGCGTTTGAAGCTAACACAACCAACGACATCGTATTCCATCTCAATGATGTCTTCGTGGGTACGAATGTTAACGTTGATTGAGGGTTCGATCGGTTCAAAATTGGGGTTTTCAGTTAAGTGAGGCTGTTCGTGCTGAGTTTCAACCGCGTGGTATGTGATGCAGCGATCGACATAGTGGCAGTTCACGCAAATACACATAAAACGAACTCCAGGCTAATGTCTTGTTCAAGTCCTAAATTAGGATGAGTGATTGCCTCTATCTTAACTGAGGTAGATAATAACATCTTACGCCTAGTCATAAATTTGTACTAGCGACTCAACTGGTCTATATGGCGATGTGCCAGAACTTGTCTAGATTATCTCCTAAAAAGTGGTGTTTTAGCTTGGAACTACTACCACAGCCGATTTACTTAGTTGGTGGTGCGGTACGCGATGCTTTATTAGGGCGGAGTGCTGATTACTTAGATTTAGATTTTGTTTTACCAGAAAATGCGATCACCACTGCAAGATCGCTGGCACGTTATTACAAAGCAGGTTTTGTGATTCTCGATGCCCAACGCCAAATTGCGCGTGTGGTGTTTCCTCAAGCGACTGTAGATTTTGCCCTACAAGAAGGTTCTAGCCTAGAAACCGATTTACGACGACGCGACTTTACCGTAAATGCGATCGCCTACAACCCTCATACGCAAGAAATTATCGATCCTCTCGGCGGCTGTATCGATTTACAGCGCCATTGTTTACGGATGGTATCACAACAAAATTTGCAAGATGACCCTTTACGACTACTCCGCGCTTACCGTCAAGCTGCACAGCTTGGTTTTACGATTGAGTCAGAGACTCGCTTAGCAATTCAAACTTTAGCACCACATATCCAACACGTTGCTGCTGAACGCGTGCGGGTAGAATTAGGATATCTTCTTGCCCATTCTCAAGGAACTTTGTGGTTAAAAAGCGCGGCGGAAGATGGCTTGATTAAATACTGGTTTCCCAACGCTAGCGTTGAGGATGTTGCTGCTGTTGACACCGCAGCGGTAAAACTTTCAGAAATTTGGTCACAACTCAACGTCGAACTTTGCCAAAGTGTGCGCGATACTGTAAAAACAACATGGTTAGGTATTGCCAAACTCGCGTGTCTTGTCTCTCCACAACCCGAAATTGCTGAAGCCGAACTCATGCAACTTACATATAGTCGAGCAGAAATTCGCGGTGTCATTACGATACTCAAACTACTACCACAGTTCCAAACACATCCGCTGTCTATCCGCGAACAGTATTTTTTCTTTCAAGAAGCTGCAAGAGTCTTTCCAGCAATCGCACTATTATCTGTAGCTAAGGGGACTTCAGTTGATGCGATCGCACCTTTAATCAATCGCTACCTCGATCCTCAAGATCCTGTCGCGCATCCTCAATTACTCGTTACAGGTAAAGATGTAATTCAAGCACTCAAAATTAAACCAAGTCCTTTGGTGGGAAAGCTGCTTACAGCGATCGCGCTAGCCCAAGCTGAAGGTGAAATTACTACAGTTGATGAAGCAATCGAATTAGCAGCAGCCATGCTTGACAAAAAAGAAATATTGTGAATCTGATACTGAGTGCCATCAACTCACCTTTGAACTAGTAGCGACAAACAAGATGAAAGATGAAAATAGATAATAATTCTTTACTTTTACCCTTAATGAAAATTCATGACATTTGATTACGATTTTTTTGTGATAGGTGCAGGTCCGGGGGGAATAGCTGCGGCGAAGCAAGCTGCAAGCTATGGCGTACGCGTTGCAGTTGCAGAACAAGAAGCGATCGGCGGAACGTGTGTGAATCGCGGTTGTATTCCCAAGAAATTTATTGTCTATGCGGCTGACATTGCGCTGCAAGATCAATTAGCACCCAGCTACGGTTGGAGTGAATGTCAAAGGGGCTTTGATTGGTCGCAGTTTATTAGTAAAGTACATCAGCAAGTTGAAAAACGAAATCAGTCGTATTTACAAACTTTCCAAAAAGCTGCAATCGAACTACTGCGGGGACACGCAACTTTGCTCGATCCGCATACTATAGAGATCAATGACCGCAAAATTACTGCTGATAAAATTTTAGTCGCTGTTGGCGGACACCCAAATAAACCCGACATCCCTGGAAGTGAACTTGCGATTACGTCACGCGAGATGTTTCAATTGCAGCAACTACCACAAAAGCTAGCAATCGTTGGCGGCGGTTACATTGGTGTCGAATTTGCTAGCATGATGAATGCTTTTGGTGTTGAAGTCACATTGATGGATACCGATGAGTTGATTCTTGATGGCTTTGACAACGATCTGCGTTCCTCGGTACAAGAAGGTTTAATTCAACGCGGAATTCAGTTTTTGGGCAAAACGACGGTTAAGGAAATTCAAAAGAGCGATCAAAGATTGCATCTTACATTATCAGGAGATACCGAAGAAGTGATCGCTGTAGACACAATTTTAGTTGCTACCGGACGCACCCCAAATACGAAAAATCTTGGTTTAGAAAATGCAGGGGTAGAACTTGGTAAAAAAGGTGCAATTCAAGTTGATGAGTATAACCGCACAACTCAAGACAATATTTTTGCAGTTGGTGATTGTATTAGCCGCGTACCATTAACCCCAGTTGCACGAACCGAAGGTGAAGCTGTTGCTAACACTGCCTTTGGTAACAAGCTACAAAAAGTCAATTATGAATATATATCTTCCGCCGTCTTTACCCGTCCTGAAGCTGCAACAGTAGGAATGACCGAAGACGAAGCGCGAGAACAATACGGAGATGCAGTGCAGTGCTATCAAACAGCATTTGAGCCATTATTTTATAGCATGATAGAGCGCAAAGAACAAGCAATGATGAAATTAGTCGTCGATAGTCATACTCAGCGAGTATTAGGGGCGCACATGGTAGGCGAACAGGCTGCTGATATTATTCAAAGTTTAGCTGTTGCAATCCGCAAAGGTATCACTAAAGAAGATCTTGATGCCACAATTGGTATCCACCCTACCACTGGAGAAGAATTTCTCACGCTAGATTAAATCAGATAAGTAAGTTTTGAGTGTGTGAATTTTGAATTAAAGAATTTGCCCAATTACCAATTACCGATTACCACTTTCTTTGATGCACTAAATTTTTACGCAAGGGAGAAATATTAATGAACTATGATTATGATTTATTTGTGATTGGTGCGGGTTCTGGAGGTTTAGCGGCTTCCAAACGCGCCGCGAGTTACGGCGCAAAAGTCGCGATCGCCGAACAAGATCTTGTTGGTGGAACTTGTGTGATCCGTGGGTGTATTCCCAAAAAACTGATGGTGTACGGTTCGCGCTTTCCCCAGCTATTTCGCAATGCAGCCGGTTATGGCTGGCGTGTGGGTGAAACTGAACTTGATTGGGAATATTTCGTAACGGCAATTGACAAAGAAGTCCGGCGACTGTCGCAATTACATATTGGATTTCTCGAAAAAGCAGGAGTTGAACTGATTCCGCACCGCGCCACCCTTGTCGATCCTCACACAATTGAAGTTGGTGATCGCAAAGTTACGGCAAATAAAATTTTGATAGCAGTTGGTGGGCGTCCTGTCAAGCCAGATCTCCCAGGTATGGAATATGCCCTTACCTCAAATGAAATGTTTCACCTGCCAGCACAACCAAAACACATCGCCATTCTGGGCGCAGGTTATATTGGTGTAGAATTTGCTTCTATCATGTGTGGGTTAGGTTGTCAAGTTACACAAATTATCCGCAGAGATTTAATTTTACGTGGATTTGATCAGGATATTCGTACCGGAATTCAAGATGGGATGACGCATCACGGTGTGAAGTTTATCACCAACGCTGAAGTAGAAAAAATTGAGCGCGTCTCTGAAGGTTTGAAAATAAAGCTATCAGAAGAACATCAACCAATTATTGCCGATGCATTCTTAGCAGCAACAGGGAGAATACCCAATATTGATAGTTTGGGTTTAGAAAACGCAGGAGTTGAGATTGTTCCAACTGATGAAGAAGGACCAGGATATGTAACTAATCCGGCGATCGCCGTTGATGACTACAGCCAAACTTCGCAACCGAATATTTTTGCTGTTGGTGACTGTACTGATAAAATCAACTTGACCCCAGTCGCCATTGCTGAAGGACGAGCATTTGCTGATACAGAATTTGGCAATCATCGCCGCCAAATGAATCACGAAAATGTTCCTTCTGCTGTATTTTCACACCCCGAAGCCGCGACAGTCGGTTTAACCGAAGCACAGGCAAAAGAAAAATACGGAGATGCTGTGCAAATTTATCGCGCAAGATTCCGTCCGTTGTTCCACTCGCTGACGGGAGACGACGAAAAAACAATCGTGAAATTAGTCGTCGATGGCAATACCGATAAAGTTCTAGGCGCACACATGGTAGGCGAATACGCGGCGGAAGTGATTCAAGGAATCGCGATTACGATTAAAATGGGTGCTACGAAGAAAGACTTTGATGCCACCGTTGGCATTCACCCCTCGACTGCTGAAGAATTTGTTACCCTCCGTTAAGAAGTTGCAGTTCATTTACCTACACGGCTTTGCGTCGAGTCCTCAATCCGCCAAAGCGGTCTATCTCCGCGATCGCTTTGCAGCGGTACACCACGCATTGCACATCCCCGATCTCAACCAAGATGATTTTACGCAACTGACGCTGACACGCCAATTACAGCAAGTATCTGCACTATTACCAGATGAACCTGTCACCTTGATCGGTTCAAGTTTTGGGGGTTTAACCGCTGCTTGGTTGGCAGAACAACATCACCAAGTTCAAAAGTTAGTTTTACTCGCCCCAGCGTTTGCTTTTCTCTCGCATTGGCTACCGCAGCTAGGAACTGAGAAGATTCAACAATGGGAACAGCAACGCTATTTAATGGTTTATCACTACGGCGAAAAGCGATTGCTACCCTTAAGTTACGAGTTCGCCCGCGACGTACCGCAATACAATGACGATCATTTGTTACGCCCCGTTCCTACCTTGATTATTCACGGAATTCACGATGAAGTGATTCCTATCCAAGTCAGCCGCGATTTTGCCGCAAAACGTTCCTGGGTGCAATTAATTGAAGTTGACAGCGATCATGCTTTGGGTAACGTTATGCTAGAAACTTGGCAAGCTATTCAATCGTTTTGTCAACTACAATAAGCCCTCGTACACCCTACACAACTACAATATAAAGAAATATCCCTCACCTCTAGCTCCTCGCTCCTTATAATGCTGCCCTTTATCCGATCTGATCTTGCTCAACTTACCGCATATACACCGCATCCAAGCAGTACTGACGGTAAACCAATTGAGTCAGTCATTGATCGGTTAGATACAAATGAAAGTCCGTACGATTTACCACGCGAGTTAAAGCAAAAACTTGCTTGGATTTATCAAGAAACGATCGAAACAAATCGCTATCCTGATGCCGGACACGCGGTATTGAAAGCGGCGATCGCCGAATATATTAATGAATCTGCCAATCTGACGCAAGGCGCGATCGCACCCGCTCAAATTTCGGTTGGTAATGGTTCTGACGAACTGATTCGTTCGCTGTTAATCGCAACTTGTCTTGGGGGTGAAGGTTCTATCTTAGTCGCCAATCCAACATTCTCGATGTATGGCATTTTGGCACACACGTTAGGAATTCCCGTCGTTACTGTCGGACGCAATTCAGAATTTGAAATTGATTGGGTTGCAGCCCAAGCCGCTATCGAAACAACCGATAACCCACCCATTCGCGTGGTGTTTATTGTCCATCCCAACTCACCTACAGGAAATACTTTAACGAATGCTGAGTTAGAGTGGATACGCAGCTTACCCGAAGAAATACTTGTTGTTATTGATGAAGCGTATTTTGAGTTTAGTCAAACATCAGTTGTTGGCGAGTTGTTGCAAAAACCTAATTGGGTCGTCTTGCGGACATTTTCTAAAGCGTTTCGCCTGGCCGCTTTACGTGTCGGCTATGCGATCGCATCTCCAGAAATTACCGCAGTTCTAGAAAAAGTTCGCCTACCTTACAACCTTCCGAGTTTCTCCCAAGCTGCTGCCATTCTTGCTTTACAACAACGCGATTTGTTACTACAATCCATTTCACTTGTTTGTGCAGAACGTACCAAACTCATTCAAGCACTATCTCAATATTCTGCGCTCAAAGTCAATTACAGCGCTGCAAATTTTGTCTATGTTCAAAGCAATCATCCCACACAAGCCAATAAATTCCTTGCCACTTTAGCGCAGCAAATACGATCTCGTGGTACAACATTACGTCTACTCAGCGGTGGACTGCGGATTACGGTTGGTAGCCCTGAAGAAAACGCACGTACACTCGCACGTTTAGAATCTGCCGTAAAAAGCTGCGAATCTCTCAGTTAGAGGTAAAATTTTTAACACTTTTAGTCTATATCCTCTAAAATGCGCGCCGCACTACGTACGGTGTTTGCGGTTTGTGGAAGTACGCCAACAAGTCGTGCAAAGGCTTCATCAGGTATTTGCGATACCGTTTGAGAATCAAAATACTGCTCAAATTGTTCTAGAATCTTTTGGACGCGCTGTTGAGGCTGCGACTTTTCGGTAATTTGTTTTATCAAGCGAATCCACTGTCGCCTAATCAAATAAGCCTTTTGCCGTTCTTCATGCGTTTCTGGCGTAAGTAAGGAAAGATTTCCTACGGGTAAAGCCCAGTCACAATCGCGATCATAAAAGCTACCCACTGCTGCACCAGGTCCTGCAAACTCCGCATGGAAACCCTTATAAAGGATTAAACCATTACGACGACGGCTGTTTACCATCAGCACTTGCCCACTACGCAGTAGTTTGAGAATTTCTGACGCACTGTGGTCAGTACTATCGTTTCTACTATTACACTGGTTGCGGCAGCCTGAGAAATGAATATTGCCCACAGGTAAGCAAGCTAATGCTATAGAAGGTTGGTAGCGCTGCTGATTTTCGCTATCCATCGGGTTGCCTAAATATAGGTTTCTTGTATGTTGCACGCTAACATTTATTAGGAAAGAAGACAAAATATCGGCTTCCTAAAGACAAATGATTATGACTGGATGACTAAAAGCAGGCTTGATATTGATTCACTGCTTATTTTATTCTAAACAATTGTCGGCTACATCCGAGGAAAGCGGCATAATCTTAAAGTCTTAATAAAGTTTGATCAAACTCTCGTAAATTTTCTGTAAAGCTGCGCCAGTCAAACCTGAAAAATACTTTTCTAAAATAGAATCTTACAGTAGATAGTGTCGTTCTGTTTATTAAAAATCGCAGTATTATTTTAGGCAAAAGCACAAAATTAGCTCACCAAAATGTAAGAAAATAGTGACATCAGAGATTTATTTGAGTTATGCGATCACTAATTGAATTACGACAAAACAATTTCGCGATCAATTGCGACTGAAATAGCAATCCTTAGTTAGTGAAGACCGCTAGCCGCAAGCTGTTTATGCAGCAAAATTTGGCGGGGTCGTCCGAGTAGCCAAGTACTCCAGTTAAAATCAACTTGATCTAATTGATAGCCTAACTTACAGTACAATTGACGAGCTTGATGGTTATTTTCTAATACATGTAGATACAGATCCTGATATTCCCACGCTAGCGCGATTTGTTCGCATTTTAATAGCATCTTTTGTGCTACACCACGACGGCGATAATGACGACGAACCGCCAAGTTGGAGATGTAAGGAAACCGCTGGTTCGTAAAAGGATTTTTTGACCGCAGTGACAATTCGACAATTCCGGCTAGGCGATCGCTTTTGGCGTTACAATCGGCAGCGACTAAACAAATATGATGTCGCGTTGTTGTGCGTAATCGATTACGGAGATCTTCGTAGATTCCTAGCTTCAAGAAAGGATAAGCCCAGCCGAGAACACCTTCTTGCGAGTGAAAGCTATCGGCTAGAATGTCAGTCAAACCTGGTACGTCTTCAATTTGCGCCGCACGAATTTCAAATCGGCAATTTTGGTCAGAAGTAAAGTTGGCTGGTAACTGCAAGTTAGTTGAAATTGTCAAAAATCACAGCAAAACGCTATCGCTCATTATCGTAATCGATGCATGGGGCTAACGTCAGGGTTGGTAATGCGTATAAGGTGTAATACGGATAACTGCCACGGGTGGTGACTCAAGTTGACTTGCGGGCGCAGGTAACATTTCACCGCGAAAGTCGAGTATTTGGACAATGACAAGATAGGCGATCGCTAAAATTAGAGAAATTGCACCTGCGATCATCGCAATGATTTTTGAGCGGTTCATGGGCTGTAATTATAGTAGGGTTAGAGGGGCAAGGCAGTGCCTTGCTTGATCAGATGTGGCACAATTTGAAATCAGTCATCTCAATAGCGAATTCGCGGGTCAATATAAGCATTCAAAATATCGATCGCAATACTCGCAATCACTACCAAAACGGCAAAAAACACGAGTATACCTTGCACTGTTGGGTAATCGCGCAGCGAAATCGCGTCATAAAGTCGATTTGCAAGTCCAGGCCAAGAAAATGTTACCTCAGTTAAAATTGCCCCGCCAAGTAACGATGCAAACGTTAGTCCCAAAATTGTAATCACGGGAATCATCGCATTTTTCAGCGCATGGGCGACTAAAATCCGCCGTTCTGGAATTCCTCTAGCGCGGGCGGCTTCTACATAATCTGCACGCAGCGTTTGCTTGAGATTGACGCGCACGATTCGCTCAAAAATACCGCTTAAGAGTAAACCTAGTGTCAAACTCGGCAAGAAAAGATGATACAGCGCGGTGCAGAAACTTGTTAAATCTCCCGCAAGCAGGCTATCAATGGTATATAACCCTGTAGGACCTGGGGGCGGAAACAAAGACGCCGGAAAGCGATCACCAATGGGGAACCAGCCTAGCTGTACTGCAAAGAGTAATTGCATCAGCATTCCCATCCAAAACATGGGTAGTGCATAGGTAATAATGCCAAACAAGCGTCCTCCAACATCAAGCCAAGAGTTAGGACGCGACGCCGCTAGCATCCCTACTGTAATGCCAATCAACAGCGCGATCGCCATACTACATACTGCAAGTTCTGCTGTCGCGGGAAAATGTCTTCCAATCGTATCCCAGACAGCTTCGCCTTGACTCGTTAGCGAAGAACCCAAATCAAAGCGAAGTAAACTGCCAAGATAGCGCAAATACTGCACCCACAATGGATCGGCTAATCCTAAGCGCTGGCGATATTCTTCCTTCACACTCTCTGGGGCGCGACTTCCTAGCACTGCATCTACAGGATCGCCAATCGTTGATTGTAGTAACCAGGGAAGTACTCGCAGTAGAAAAAACACCACTGTCACAATCGTCCAGATCATCAGTGGTGCAAGCAGCAACCGCGCCAGAATGTAATACTGAAGTGCTTTAATGCGAGACATGAGAAAGGGGTGAGGGGTGAGGGGTGAGTTATAATTTTTTTAATTCAAAATTCAAAACTAACTCTAACTACTAGCTCTTTTGGCAATATCCCATAAAGGAAGTTTGAGGATTGGGTCTACTTGTAAGCCTTGAATTGTTTGTTGACCGAAAGCATAATCCTTGTTTTGGACTAAAGGAATTGCGGGGACATCTTGGGCGATTAAGTCTTGAATTTGAGCGAAGAGTGCGGCGCGGGTTTGGGGATTTTGTTCTTGGCGTTGTTGTTCGATCAGTTGATTCATGCGATCACTGTAATAAAATAACCCTTGGCTTTGACTTGCGCCTTGCTCGCATCCAGCAGTTGCATTACCTTGCGTACAACTCAAAAACGGGTGAATGTAGTTATCCGCATCGCCAAAGTCAGGATACCAGTCGAGTAAAACGGCTTGATAGACTCCCTTCGAGATATTGGCGAAAAATGTTGCTCCTTCTTCAGCTTTCGTTTGAATTTGTACAGCACCATCAAGTCGCTGCGAACCATATTCTTGTAGCGTACTCGCTACTTGTTCGCGGGTTAGCGAATAGGCTGGATACGCAATTTCTATAGTTAACGGATTCGCACTTGTGTAACCTGCTTGGGCTAATAAGGCTTTTGCCTGTTCGACGTTTCCATCGCCATAAGTTGTTTGAAAAACTGGCTTGTAGCTATCGAATGTATTAGGAATCATGCTGTACAGCGGTTCAGCTTGCTGTTGATAAACGCGCTGTGTAATTAGTGGACGGTCAATCATTGCCGCGATCGCGCGTCGCACTACCGGATTATCTAATGGTTGCTGCTTGATATTTAAACCTAAATGTGTAACAACGTTGCTTTTTTCTTCCAGTGCCTGCCAACCATTAGACTGCGCTTGCTGTTTCAAACTCTGCACTTGTTCTGGGTCAAAGGTTTGATACGCGATATCGACTTGACCTGTGCGGAAAGAATTAAATAAGTTGGCAGAACTCGATAAAATCTGAAAGTCAATGCCTTGATTTGCTGGTTTTTCGCCCCAGTATTTATCAAACACATCCATCCGAATCAAATTCGGCGTGAACTGCACTAACTGATAGGGACCTGTTCCCACAAATTCTCGCGGCTTGAATTGTCCTGTGCCAATTTCATACGCTTGCGGCGACACAGCACACAATCCCGAAAACGCGAGTAACGAAGGAAATGCCGCAAAAGCATTTTTGAGCCGAATTGTCAGTTCGTATTCTCCTGACGCTTGCACCGAATCGACAACATCCGATAACAAAGATGCGGGTTTCCCGCCGTTTTGAATAAAACGATTGAGCGAAAACGCCATTGCTTCGGCATTAAAGGCAGTACCATCATGGAACACAACTCCTTGACGTACAGGAATTGTGTACGTTAACCCGTCTGCACTCACTTGCGGTAAAGCTGTTGCGAGTTGAGGCACTAATTCACCTGTACCAACCGCGTATGTGTACAGGCGATCGCTCAAGCTCGTCATAATATTAGAACCCGCAAGTTCATAATTATCTGCGGGATCGAGCGTACGCGGTCTTAGCGTTGTACCGACAACCAAGCGCATACTATTCGCACTTGTTGGACTGACACTTGATGTTGTGCCTGGTGGGCGATCATTGCAACTCACAACCAGAAGGCAACACAACAGCGACAAGCCGATAAATTTTCCCAGCGACCACAAGCGCCTGCGAGATACCAACCAATTCATAACATTCGACTATCCTAGCGCAACCATTAGCTATGAGTCGCAAGCTGTCACTTGGTTCCCCAATCGGATAAGCTAACGGCTAGTAACTAAATTGAATAGTATAGCGGAAATGATTTGGCATCTTTGGGTTTGACATAAACTTTTTCTTGCGGTTGCAGTTGTAATTCGTCAAAGCGATCGCGGCTAAGATGCGCTGTCACCACCTGTCCATCATCCAACGTTAATTCAGCTTGAATCTCCCAACCTAAGTGAATAATTCGGCTAACGCGTGCTGATACTGTCGTACCATTTTTCTCGCGTTGTACAATCACATCCTGCGGACGTAAAAACATCTCTGGATGCGTTGACTCAAACCCGTTACCTTGGAAAATATTTGATGTACTCGGTAGCACATTCACAGGACCAATAAAGCTCATCACAAACGCCGTTGCTGGATGGTCATAAATTTCTGCTGGCGAACCAATTTGTTCGACGCGACCTTTGTTCATCACGACGATTTCATCTGAAACTTCCATTGCTTCTTCTTGGTCATGCGTTACAAATACCGTTGTTACATGGACTTCATCATGCAGTTTGCGCAACCAAGCGCGTAAATCTTTACGAACTTTGGCATCGAGTGCGCCGAAGGGTTCGTCAAGCAGGAGTACTTGCGGTTGTACTGCTAACGCCCTTGCTAAAGCAACGCGCTGGCGTTGACCGCCGGATAGTTGTGAAGGATAGCGATTTCCCAAGGCACTCAGTTGCACCAATTCGAGGAGTTCGTCTACTCGCGCTTTAATTTTTGCTTTCGGTGTTTTACGAATTTCTAGGGCAAACGCAATGTTTTGCCGCACACTCATGTGCTTGAAGAGTGCATAGTGCTGAAACACAAATCCAATATTGCGTTCTTGCACGCTTTGATAAGTCGCATCTTTACCTGTAAGCCAAATTTTGCCACTATCAGGTAACTCTAAACCTGCAATCAACCGTAATAACGTAGACTTACCTGAACCCGATGGTCCGAGTAAGGCTACCAGCGAACCTGACTTGATTTCTAAACTTACATCGTCAACGGCCTGAAAACTGCCAAACTGCTTTGATACGTTTTCAACTACAATACCCACGGTGAGCTACCTCTGGAGGAAATATATGGTGATGATGCAATAATCTGAGAAACTTCTACTTAATGTCTATCAGGCTAAATTCAGCGTTTAAACTGAAACTATAATCTCCGGTTTTTTGATGGGGTTACTGTAGTTTTATATCATATAAAGCTTTACTTATTGCGTTTTGTATCTTCACAAGATCTTAGTCTTAGTGTAAAGATTTCATGTTGATCAATATTTTTGTTATCTAAGCTACAGATGTATAGATGATTAGAAGGTAGGGTGTTTCGCGTCCCTGAACCGTCCCTGAACCCTGTATATAAGTATCAAAATATTAAGGTCTGTTGCATTTCAGTCACATCTTCATAGGAAGTCACTGAGCAAGCTAAAAGTCCGTGATACGATGCTTTTCTAGCTCTTGAAGATTGGGAGAAGACCTTTGACACTACGGGTTGCTGTTGTAGGCTCAGGTCCAGCTGGTTCTTCAGCCGCCGAAACCTTGGCAAAAGCTGGAATTGAAACATATTTGTTTGAACGCAAGCTAGACAACGCCAAACCATGTGGCGGAGCAATTCCGCTGTGTATGGTGAGTGAATTCGATCTACCGCCGCAGATTATTGACCGTCAGGTGCGGAAGATGAAGATGATTTCCCCCTCAAATCGCGAGGTGGATATCAATCTAGTCAATGAAGATGAATATATAGGAATGTGCCGTCGCGAAGTTCTCGATGGCTTTTTACGCAATCGCGCTGCCAAACTCGGCGCAAAGTTAATTAATGCTACAGTTCATAAACTCGATATTCCGCAAAATAATACAGATTTCTATACAATTCACTACGTAGACCACTCAGAAGGTGGCGCACAAGGAATTGCCAAATCCTTGAAAGTGGATGCAATTATTGGTGCTGATGGGGCAAACTCCCGTATTGCTAAGGAAATTGATGCTGGAGATTATAACTACGCGATCGCTTTTCAAGAGCGGATTCGCTTACCTGAAGCCCAAATGGCGTACTACAACGACCTTGCCGAGATGTACGTCGGTAACGATGTCTCTACTGACTTCTACGCTTGGGTGTTCCCGAAATACGACCACGTTGCTGTCGGTACAGGCACAATGCAGGTGAATAAAGCCAGCATCAAACAGTTGCAAGCTGGGATTCGGGCGCGGGCGGCGCGAAAACTTGTCGGTGGTCAAATCATTAAAGTCGAAGCGCATCCAATTCCCGAACATCCTCGTCCTCGGCGTGTTGTTGGTCGCGTAGCGCTTGTCGGTGATGCAGCAGGTTATGTCACAAAGTCTTCCGGTGAAGGGATTTACTTTGCGGCGAAATCAGGTCGGATGTGCGCTGAAACTCTTGTTGAGGTATCTCAAGGTGGAACTCGCATTCCTACCGAAAACGAATTGAAAATTTATCTACGACGTTGGGATAAAAAATATGGCATGACCTATAAAGTATTGGATCTGCTGCAAACTGTCTTCTACCGCAGCGATGCAACACGCGAAGCTTTTGTTGAGATGTGTGCAGACTTGGATGTGCAGCGCCTCACGTTCGATAGCTACCTTTACAAAACGGTAGTTCCAGCGAACCCAATTACTCAAATGAAAATCACAGCCAAAACCATCGGTAGCCTAATTCGCGGTAACGCCCTTGCTCCTTAAGTAATTGTTGTTCTCGATAGGGCGATCGCGTAGGCTCAGGTCTGGCGATCGCTTTATTTGCTATTCATACGTTTATGTATAGCGGTTAGTAATTGGCTGTTAGCTCTTATCTTTTAAAAAAGCTTACCAGCGCAATACATTTACTCAATTTACTTGTCCTCACCCGAATGCGTCTTGCTATAAAATCGAACTTTAACGTAGACGCACAGCATCGTGCCCTAGGCTACTACTCCAAACACAGAAAAAATAGATAATTACGAATATAGATACACCGGCTTGATTAAGTTAATTTTTTAGTTAGGCGCTTTTTCGGGAAGGACTGCACTTGTCGGTATCCCACTATTATTGTCACTACTTTGTTCTTCACTTGGAAGTTCTAAACAATAACCTGCACCATACACTGTTTTGATATAACGGGGATGGCGGGGATCTGGTTCTAATTTGGTACGTAAGTGGCGAATGTGTACGCGAATCGTTTCAATGTCGTCATCAGGGTCATAGCCCCATACTTCTTTGAGAATATCGCTAGGGGAGACTGTTTGGCCGTGACGTTGCAACAAACAATGCAGTAACTCAAATTCTAGGTGAGTTAGTTTAACTGTTTGCCCAAACCAAATTGCCTCAAATCTTTCTGGTACTAAGGTTAAAGCACCATAATTGAGAATTTCACTATGCTTGGCTGCTTGCGGAATGCGATCTGTTCGTCGCAACAACGCGCGCACGCGGGCTAGCATTTCTTCAATTTCAAACGGTTTCGTCAAATAATCATCCGCCCCAGCATTGAAACCTTCGACTTTATCTTGCGTTTGGCTCAACGCTGTGAGCATCACCACGGGAATTTCTGCTGTCCGTTCATCGCGCCGCAACCGCTGACAAACCGTAAAGCCATCAACCCTGGGTAGCATGAGGTCAAGCAGAATGAGATCTGGCTGTATCTGGATCGCTAACGCCTGTCCCTTAATGCCATCTTCTGCTTGGCTAACATCATATCCAGCCATTTCGAGATTAACCGCAACTAGTTCAGAGATTGCAGGGTCATCATCTATAACGAGTATCCGAGGCATTCTAAAAAATGTTACCGTTTATTAAAGTTAAATAAGAACCTTTGGTAGATACAAAGATTGCTGTACTGATTATAAGGAGGATTATAAAAGTTTGCTAAAGATTATTGTGTAAAGCTTCTAACACAAAAGTGCTAATTATTAAAGTAAGGTAGTCCCTTACGCGATCGCTGGATGTGTTAAATTTGCTTGATCATTGCTGCAAGTAAAAGTTGCTAAAAATTGCTAAGCTCTATTTATACTCCTCCCTGGTGGTTGAAAAATGGTCTTGCCATGACGCTGTATACAGCTTTATGGGCAAGTCGTGATTGGGAAAAGACTGTAAATGATCCTGAACCACCATATCAAGAGAAAACCTTTGTAGGAGCGCAGGAAGTACCAATTTTTGCGTGGGTAGCTATTCCAGAAAATCCGCGTGGCACAATTATTGGCACATATGGAATTACAGGCTCTTTAGAAAATCAATGGTTTCTACGCATATTAGGACGTAAGGCATTTGCCAAAGGCTACGCAGTCGTCTTGTTTGATTGGCGCGCTCACGGTAAAACGGCTTTATTGTCGCCAACACTGACATCCGATGGCTTGTACGAGGGAGAAGATTTTATTCAGATTGCTGCCCAAGCTAAAGCGATGGGATGTCCTGCCAAATTTTGGTTCACAGGATTTTCTTTGGGTGGACAACTGGCGCTATGGGCAATAAAAGCAGTTAATGAGAGGTCAGAGGTCAGAGGTCAGGGATCAGGGGAAATGCCGAGTGCTGGCTCTACTCAAGCAGAACAAAACCTTACGCGCCTCAGTTATAAAGACATTGGGGGTGCAGCGGTGATTTGTCCGAGTTTAGACTCGAATCGATCGCTTTCATATTTAGTTAAAGATCCCCTCGGAAAATATTTAGAACAAGCGATCGCCAAAGAACTGAAAAGACTTGCTTGGCGAATTTACGCAGCACATCCAGACGCAATCGATCCCGCAGCAATTGAACGCGCGAATAGTATTTGGGGTTTTGACAACGAACTTGTTATCGAACGCTTGGGCTTTCCCTCAGTCGAGGCGTATTATGAAGCCAGTAGCGGCTTAAAAATTTTACCCAGCTTGCATAAACCAACCTTAATTATTTATGCAGAGGACGATCCAATGTTCGATCCGGCGATTGTGCCTGATTTACTTTCCTCGTGCGATCGCAACCCGAACATAGACTTAATTTTAACACCGCATGGCGGTCACGTTGGTTACTACAGCAGCAAGCAATGTCAAGCACAAGCAGGCGACCCCGATCCTTGGTGGGCGTGGAATCGCGTTTTAGAATGGTGCCAGATAAGGAGTGAGGAGCGTGTGGCTAGTGGTTAGAATGCTGTTCCTAAGTATCAATTCGTAAATAAAACTTGTACTGAGCCTACTGCAAATTGAATTAAAGGCCACCCGATTAAGCAAATGACCGCCGCCCAGACATTGCTAATATCTAACCCCTGGCGGACTGCAACAATAACAGCAAGTAAACTCCAAACTGCGAGGACTAGCTGAATAGGAATTCCTAGCAGCGGAATTAACGTTAAAAAGTTGAATACTTGAGGCGCGTAAGCAAAACCAATCGGAACGAGTAATTCTTGAAACGAAACATGACGTGGTTTGAAGCGATCGCCAATTTTCCAAATCGTAAATGTCCAGAAATAGTAACCTAATATTACACTAATAACATTAAGTATTAATGCAAAGATAAATGTAGTAATACCGACACGATTAATTAATAAAATAAAGGCATTACCTAAAGCGTTAGAGATGGCTGCTGCAATAACAATCGATTGAGCAACGCGGCGCGTTCGGCGTGTATTAGGAGCATCTTCATAGAAGTGAGCATCTAAAGTCAAAGCTTCCCGCAAAGTTGTTCTAAACTTCCATTGGTCATTCCTGGCACTCACCTTCAATCTCGACTTTTGCTAGATAATTACGACTTTAGAATAAGGTATTTTTATCTTATATCTAAGTATAAAAAGTGATAAAGCAGTTTTTGATTTTACATACTACAAAGCTACACATAGGATTAGCTTGATGAAACGGGTTTTCGATTGGCTGCATGGTACTACATTTAAGCTACTAAGTTTGGCTGTCGTCATATTTCTCGTTTGGGGAACGCTAGCACCACTAGAAACAATCATATGGTGGCTATCACAGGATGAGGAGAGTATGAATCCTGATGCGAGTCAACCAGACGCAACTTCAGACGATGACTCTAGCACCAGTGAAGCATCGGTTAATTGCTACGTCGTTTTCCTCCCAGGAGTAGGAAGCTATGACGCGGATAACTTAACCGAGGAAGAATCAAATTTTGTAGATCGCGTGATTGAAACACATCCTTACTGCGTATCAGTGCGAGATGTGTTTCCGTATTCTGCTGCGAATGAAGGATTAGTCGGAGAAAGGATTCTAGCACCTGTGTGGAATGTCATCAGACAATCTGACGGCTTAGCGTATACCGTCATTAACATTCGTAATATTTGGCGAATGGCATTATCCGCAGACCCGCGCTATGGACCTGTGTATAACCGAGGAATTGCGAGTGCAATTATTGATCGCATGAATGCAGCGTCGCCGATGCCTCCTGCGAATCAAAGGATCAATGCGATTGTAATGAGTACCAGTGGTGGAGCACAAGTCGCGCTTGGGGCGGTTCCTTATCTTGACGATTGGTTAAATGCGCAAGTTTATGCAATTTCAATCGGTGGCGTCTTTTCTGGTCGGGATGGTTTTGAGCAAGCCGATGGCGTGTATCACCTTTATGGTACTGAAGATTGGATTGATGATATCGGCTGGATTATATTTCCCTCGCGCTGGCGCTGGGTTTTTGGCTCTCCGTTTAATCGCGCGCGCCGTCAAGGACGCTATCAAGCAATTGAAACAGGTCCTCACGAACATGATGGCGATCGCGGCTATTTTGGCGAAGAAACTGTCGATGATGGAACTAAATATATCGATTTAACGCTGGAAAAGCTCAATGCATTGCCGATTTGGTCAGTCAATAATCATAGCACAAAGCAAGAGTAGGCTAAAAAATCTGACCTTGAGTGCATGATGTATAAAAAATTTCAAAGTTTATGTAATGAGTGGTATCTGAAGCGGGCACACTATACATAGAGACTTGCAATCTTATTGTCAGGCTTTTTAACAAGCCACAGAGGAGCCATGGCAAAGTTGCAGGGGTAACCCCCGTTGTAGCAACTGGCGTGCGCAGAGGTAAAGAGTTAAAGAGGGATTCTTATGAAGTATTTGAGATTGGTATAGCAACTGCTGGCTAGATATAATTGATACGCAATGTTGAAGTTAATTAATAATATTCTTGAGTGGCTGCGTGGTGGGGCTTTGAGGCTACTCATTTTAGCAGCAGTAATCCTTGCAATATGGGGAATCCTTTCGCCGATAGGAACTGTAGTATGGTGGCTAACGCAGTCGGAAACGTTGGGTTTAAAGCGACAATCGCTGCAACTTCCTAAAGGAAATAACTCAAATAGTGCAAATAAGCCAAGAAGTTTAAATTGTTATATCGTTTTTCTTACAGGGGTAGGCGATTTTTCCACAAACGAATTAACCGAGGGCGAAGAAGATTTTCTCAAAGGTTTAGCACAGACGCATCAAGATTGTGCCATTGTTAAAGATGTTTTTCCTTACTCCGCAGCCAACGAAAACTTGGGAGGAGAACGCTTATTAGCGCCTGTATGGCGCTTTGCTAACGAAGCCGAAGGCTGGCTTGGTATTGCTGATGTATTAATTAAAATTCGCAATTTGTGGCGCTTTGCGATTTCTGCTGATGAGCGTTATGGTCCGGTTTATAACCAAGGAATCGCAGGTGCGATCGCTGAACAGATGAATGCAGCTAGTCCCTTACTACTCGGTTCGCAGCGTCAACCGTTGGAAATTATTCTCATTGGTACTAGTGGCGGCGCACAAGTAGCGTTAGGGGCGACTCCGTATCTCAATCAATGGCTGAATTCGAATATTACTGTGGTTTCTGTTGGCGGTGTGTTTAATGGTATTAATGGCTTTGAGCAAGCTGACCGTGTTTTCCACTTGCGTGGAACTCAAGATTGGATAGAAGGTATCGGCAGAATTATTTTTCCTTCGCGTTGGGTATTTACGATCGCTTCTCCTTTTAGCCGCGCCCGTCAAGAAGAACGTTATCAATCAGTTGTCAGTGGACCGCACGAACACGATGGTTCACAAGGTTATTTTGGTAGAGATCAACTCCCAGGAAGCAATACAACGTATGTCGATTTAACGCTAAAAGCAATTAACCAATTACCCATTTGGCAGCGCCAGGAAAATAAATAATTAAGGAATCATTGTGCCTTGAGCAGCTTGAGAACTGCAAAATATCGCTCTTGAACATCTTTTTTGTCGAGTTCTTCAGATATTCCTTCGTGGCTACCGCGTTCGATCATTTGCGCGTGACGCAGCAGCGCTGCGCGTTGTTCTTTCGTGGTTGTGTATTGTGCAATCCGCGCAATCGCCTCCAATAATCGAATTGTTACAGCAACATCTGTTTGCCCAGCTTGCCTAATTTGATTAAAGGCAGTATCAACGACACTAGCAAAAGTTGTCGGTTCAGCGATCACGCGCAGTTTTTTATTTTCATCGTAGCGATAGCGCGAGGGAATTTCTTTTTGCGCAAAGTGACACAGCGCCGCACTCAGTTGATCGATACAGCGATTCGCTGTAAATGGATCGTTAACTCCAGTTGAAAGCGCACGTACTGCAATTTCTACTAACTGATTAATCGAAAACTCTAAATCTTGTTGGGGACTACGCTGATTATCAATAATAAAAATGCCTTTGAGTTTTTTCGCTAGCTTTCTATTCATCTGCTGTCCGTGCCAAACTGAAACTAAATTGTTGCCTTGAACGACATAATCTCCAGGACGATAATTCAGTCGCACGATCACATCAAATTTTGCCGCAATTTCAATTAATTCTTCGTTATCAATCGCTTGGATATAACCACTTTTATCCGATCTTATTGAGCTAGCTTCTTCCTCAAAGTTATCTGGAATATCTGTATTCTTAATTTCTTGTTTATCTTTTGCGGTACTGCGTCCGACTTTTTGCGGAAATAGGCGCTCAATTGTCTCACTTAACTTTGTACCGACGTTTGCTATGACCTGCTGTGCCTGAATTGATGTAGCAACGTGATGTAAAAAATAGATTAATACAGCAACACCAAAAATTGCAAGAACAATGCTAAAAGCTACTGAGAGGTGTGGAACAAATTCATCATCGTCAATGCTGTTAACAGTACGTAAGATTAATAAACAGTAGACGAATGTAGAAATAAATGTTCCTAGAACAATTTGATTACCTGTATCGCGCATGAAATTGCCAATTAGTCTAGGTCCAAACTGTCCAGAAGCGAGTTGTAGCGCGACAATCACAATGGAGAAGGCTGTAGTCGCAACCGAAACCATTGAACCTGCAACTGTCGAAAGCACTTCTCTTGCGCCTTCAGGTCCGCGACTATAAGTTAATGGTAATCCTTGTAACCAGTCTTTATCTCCGTGGTCGAGGGACAGCATAATATATGCGAGGGCGATCGCACTGAGTACCATCAACAACGGAACAAACCAAAAACTGTTGTGCAGCGATTCCCAGATTTTACCTAGTTTAGTTTTCATACTTCCGATCCTGTGTCTTTGGAACACAATCACCATCATTTTCGCCATTTTGAGATTGCATTTCTGCCAATTTCCGAATCGAGTCGCTGATTCTACGTGGTTTGGGGGCTTTTTTGTTTCCAGCAGGCCATCCTTCGCGTTGTCGCGTGCGATCGCCGTCGGTTTCTTCGGTTTGGTCATGAAACAAAATTTGCTGCGTGGGAAATGGCATATCAATGCCATTATCGGTTAGTGTTTTCTTAATCGCGGTTAAGACTCCATCACGCATTTGCAGTGTTTCTAATCTTCTGGGTGGCTTTACCCACCAACGCGCGCGAATATTAACGGTACTTTCTGCCAAATCTACTACAAGGACATCAGGCGCTGGGTCGCGTAATACCCCATCGACGCTGTACATTGCTTCTAAAATCAGTTCCTTAGCACGGTCAATATCATCGCCGTAACCAATGCCGATATCGTATTGTAAGCGACGATTTTCAAAAGCTGTATTGACTGTTACTGAATTTGTAAATAGTTCCGAGTTAGGAATTACTATGCGACGACCGTCATACGTTCTAATTGTCGTTGCCCGCGTTTCAATATTCTCGACAGTTCCCTCAAAGTCTTTAAATACAATTTGGTCATCAATGTGAAATGGCTCAGTCAATAAAATTAAAATTCCGGCAAGAAAGTTTTGTAGAATATCGCGAAACGCAAAACCAATAGCCACACCGCTAATTCCGAGTAGTTGTACCAAATCTCCGGCGCGAAAAGTTGGAATGACGATTGACAACGCAACAAATAAACCAATTAATACAACTGCACCTTGAGTCAAGCGCCCCAGCACCATCCCTAAATTCCGTGCTTGTCGGTGTCTTCGTGTTAGCTTTCTAACAAATAATTTGAAAGAGCGCGCTGCGAAAAAAAAGATGGCAAAGACAATCAATGCTACTACGACGTTGGGTAGCAAAACGATTGTGCTATTGACCATGCCTTGAATTCTTTGCCAAGCTTCTAATGCTGCTGTTTCCAGGTTCATGAACTTGTTAGTACCGAAAAATTGTGAGTTATGAATGCAATTTGCTGAAAATCCTTCATTAATGAATTTGCCTAAATTAACTAGGCTCATCAGCATAGAGGATGACGTTTTTCTGCTACTCAGTGATAATACTTGGATGAGAAATTGCCGTGCAACATCCTAACTCATCTTTTGGTCTTAAGCTTTACGAGTAGTTCTAGGAGAGTAGTGTGCTGTTTGATATTCGCCGACGATTTAACTTGCTGCATAAGCGGAGAGTTGCACTGCACGATTTGCAGTCGATGCACGAGGGGCTATTAGAAGAATCAGCGCTAGAGCGGATTTATATTATCTTAATCGTTGGCTCTTGTGTTATTGCTACCTTTGGATTACTGTCTAATAGCGCCGCCGTGATTATTGGCGCGATGATTGTGGCTCCTTTAATGTTACCGATTCGGGCAATGGCATTTGGTGCATTGGAGGGTAACTTCCGGTTATTTCGCACAGGCTTAAGTTCAATCATTGTGGGCACACTCCTCGCCATTGCGATCTCGTGGTTGATTGGAATGTCTGTTGGTTTAGCGGAATTTGGTAGTGAAATTTTTTCGCGATCGCGTCCGACTTTGCTCGATCTAGGAATTGCGATCGCAGCAGGAGGAATAAGTGGTTTTGCCAAAGTTGAACCCAAGGTTTCGCCTACGTTAGCAGGAACTGCGATTTCTGTTGCTTTAATGCCACCGATTTGTGTTATTGGTTTAGGGCTTTCACAAGCAAATTGGTCTTTGAGTTTCGGCGCAACGATCTTATATCTCACCAATTTGCTAGGAATTACGCTTTCTTGTATGCTGATTTTTCTAGTTACAGGCTATACTCCGCTCTATCGTGCTAAAAAAGCGCTGATTTGGACCGTTGGACTAACGACAGTGCTACTTGTACCGCTAGGATTTAGCTTCTTTCGCTTAACTCAGCAAAATCGGCTCGAAGCTAGTTTGAGACGCGCGCTGCTAAACCGAACTGTCACCTTTCAAAGGTTAGTACTGATCGATAGTAATATTAACTGGTTGAGTGAGCCACCAGTAGTACGCTTAAATGTTCGTTCTAGAGGCCCTGTCACGCCAAGACAAGTTGAGCTTTTAGAAGAATTTTTAGCTAGAGAAACAGGACAACGCTTTACTTTGATTTTTGAAGTTGGTCAAATTGAAGAAGTAAGACGTGAAGGCGTCAACAGTTCTTCTTTTGATGAGTAAACTTAAGTTTTAGCTAACATGACAACAGAAACACTAGCCGAAGTAGCGATTGAGCAAAATATTAAACAATTTCTTTTGGTATTGTCTGTTTCCTTGAGTATCGCCACATTACCGCAGTTTTTTAGCTGGTTTCGTCAAATTCCGTATACGCTGCTTTTAGTCATTGTTGGCTTGGGTTTGGCGTTTGTTGATGTGAGGCTCGTAAATCTTTCGCCACAACTGATTTTAACGATATTTTTACCCCCGCTTTTGTTTGAAGCCGCGTGGAATATGGAATGGGCAAAGCTCAAGCGCGACTTAGTACCAATTATGCTGTTTGCGATTGTAGGGGTTGTTATTTCGGTGATTGGTGTAGGTTTAGCACTCAATCAAACCGCCGGAGTAACAATCGGAATTGCTTTGCTCTTAGGTGCTTGTGTCGCTGCAACTGATCCGGTTTCTGTCATTGCATTATTTCGCGAACTCGGTGTCGAAAAACGTTTGACAATTCTTATGGAAGGCGAAAGCTTATTCAATGATGGAATTGCTGTTGTCGCGTTTAGTTTTGTCGTCGGTTTTGCGCTAGGAACAGATACTTTAGAACTTCAAGAACTCATTGCACGGTTTTTTACGGTTGTTGGAATCGGAATTGGTTGTGGTTGTGTTGTCGGTTTTGGCATCTCTTATCTAACGCAGCGATTTGATTTACCTTTGGTCGAGCAATCACTTACTTTAGTCTCGGCGTATGGTACTTACATCATTACCGAAGATTTAGGCGGTTCAGGCGTTATTGGCGTTGTCACGACAGGTCTTGTTTTAGGAAACTTTGGCTCGCGAATTGGAATGCAGCCGAGTACGAGATTAGCCGTAACTCAGTTTTGGGACTTTCTGGCATTTTTTGTGAACTCAATTGTGTTTCTGCTAATTGGCGATCAAATTAAGTTTGAAGACTTGGGCGCTAATTTAGGGCTAATTGCAATTACGATCGCCGCAATGATCGTTACAAGAGCGATCGCAATCTTCGGTTTGGGTTGGTTGAGTAACATCTTGGTTAAATCAGAAATATCTTGGTCCGATGAACTGATTTTATGGTGGGGAGGTTTGCGTGGTTCGGTGGCGATCGCGCTAGCGTTGAGTGTACCAGTCACGTTACCCGAACGCACAACGATTGTTTCTGTCGTATTCGGTGTTGTCCTCTTTACGCTTTTAGTCCAAGGATTAACGACTAAACCTTTGGTAACAAGGCTTGAACCGTTAGGCGATCAAACCATCCGTCAAGAGTATTTGGAAGCGCTCGCGCGGTGGACAGCCCTCAATCGCGTTCTACAACACCTATCGCAAGCAACGAGTCGCCCTGAAATCGATCCAGAATTTTATCGTTACCAAGAAGCTTTAGTCGAAGGACAGCTTGACAATCTGCAACAAGACATCAACAAGCTACGCAACGAACATCCTCAGCTACGCGACTTTGCAGTAGAACAGTTACAAGCAGAACTCCTCGCGATCGAAGCAGATACGTATGCGGAGTTAGTGCGCGGCGGGCGCTTAAGCGACAAATTACCACCAATGCTTGAAGAAGTCTTTCAGCAGATGAATAAACAAAGTCCGTAATTCGGATAGTTTTCTGCAACGTGCAGCCTGAATAACAAATGAGGTGGCGACTGCTAATTTTGAGTTTCTGGTGCTTCCAAAACATTAATACTAACTAGTGGTATCACATTAAAGTTTTGGTTTTGTAATGCTGTTTGAACTGCTTGCGTGAGGCGATCACGAATCTCTTCTGCGGATTCAGTTACCCCCGCAAGCCGCTGCACGTACATCACAATCAGCAGTGTATTTTGTTCAGGAATATTCGGCGTTGGAAACCGCACATTCGCCTCTACAAGTTCCACCAAGTCGCTATCTTCTACCACCTGCTGAATTGCTTGATTAGCACTTTGTTCGCGGCTACTACGTTGCAGATCGGGAGAAATGCTAAATTGCCAGATGAGTAACGCTAAAAGTGCCACAGAAGTTACGGCTAGTATCGCCGGAAACAGCGCTTTCTTACCCCGCTGATATCGCGCCCCTCTTGCTGTTAAACCATAACTCCGAAAGACCAGCGAAGCCGATAAGTTAATACCCACCAGTTGCAATAACAATAAAAATACGCCACTAACTGCTAAATCCCATCGCCCCATCACACCCGCCATGCCAATCAATCCCGCAGGTGGTGCGAGTGAAGCCGCCACAAGCATTCCCACTGCTGCACCAGAGACAAGGCTACTGCGTTCTGATTGCACGAGGTTAATCGCCCCCGCCGCCCCAGCAACGAGCGGTAAAAGTACGGCAACCGCCGATATCTTACTCGTATCGCTCATCGTGCTCGTCACGACTTCTTGCTGAAGCAGGAAACTGAGCGTCCCAGCGACAACAATTGTTACAGCGAGTGCAGCAAAGTAGCGTAATAAAGTGCGTTTGAGAAGATTCACATCACCGCGCGCTGTTGCGATCGCCACATTCATCGCGGGACCTGCAAACGGCGCAATCAACATCGCCGCTACGAGTAAATAACTTGTATTTGTGTATAAACCAATCCACACCACTACACCCGCTGCGGCAGCATATCCGAGAAAAGCTTTCCAAGAACCGACACTTTGCAAACCTGCCAAAAAGATTTCAATTGGGCTACGCGCCTTGACATCAGTCACCTGCTGCGGTGCTTGATCGGCAGGTGGATGCATCGCAATCACCCCACGCGGAATCAGCGTCACCTGTAAGTTTGGTAACGATTCCAAATCTCCTAAAAATTCTTCGACTTTCTGGTTAGAAATATGAACGATGACAAGATCAATCGGTTCGTTATTTCCTGTTGCTTCAACTCGTGCTGTATTTGTAGCATCATAAGCTTGAGCTATCGCTAAAACGTCCTTGCCATAACCATGTGGTACTTGAATTAAGAGTTGCCGCATGAATGTTGCCTACACCTTACTTTTATGATGCGATAAACTGAAATAAGAAACGAGCCTCAGATGAGTTCGTTCTAAAAACTTCTTGGAAAATATCATTTCGCAGGAAGTGGGTTGTTACCCACTTTTTTATTTTGGAAAATGACTCATCCCCTAATTCCACAAATCATTGAAATAGCAACACCAGTAGCAGAGGAACTCGGCTTGGAATTGGTCGGAGTAGTTTTTCACACTAACCAACGCCCTCCTGTACTGCGTGTGGATATACGCAATCCACAGCAAGATACTGGGTTAGATGATTGTGAGCGAATGAGTCGTGCGTTAGAAGCCCAAATGGATCAGGCAAGTATTGTTCCAGATGCTTATGTGTTGGAAGTTTCTAGCCCAGGAACTTCACGGCAATTAAGTACCGACCGAGAGTTTACTGCTTTTAAAGGGTTTGCGGTACTTGTTAGGAGTTCTCAACCGCATGAAGGTCAGCAGGAGTGGGTAGGACAACTCATTCGTCGCGATGAAACAGCAGTCTACTTAAACCAGAAAGGTCGAGTAGTTGCCATTCCGCGCGCGCTCATTACCAAAGTACAGCTAGATGATCGCCGTTAAACAGGAGCGAGGAGCGAGGAGCGAGTAGACAGAGGGACTATTGACTCGTAGTTTCTCCCAGCCCCCGACCCCTGACCTCTGACCCCTATTTTCTTTATTGAGGATTTTATTATGTCAATGGTAAGTTTGCCTGGACTGAAAGATTTAATTGAAAATATTAGTCGCGAGCGCAATTTACCGCGTGTTGCCGTACAAGCGGCGCTTCGCGAAGCACTACTAAAAGGTTACGAAAGATATCGTCGAGCGCAAAACCTCGATAAACAGCATTTTGACGAAGATTTCTTTGACAACTTTGAAGTTGAACTTGACGTAGAAGAAGAAGGCTTTCGCGTCCTCGCCACCAAAACCATCGTCGAAGAAATTAGCGATCCCGATCATCAAATTTCCTTACGCGAAGTTCAAGAAGTCGCAGAAGAAGCGCAACTTGGCAGCGAGGTTGTATTAGACGTGACGCCCGAACAAAAAGAATTTGGGCGCATGGCAGCAATGCAGACCAAGCAAGTACTTGCGCAAAAACTCCGCGACCAACAACGGCAAATGATTCAAGAGGAATTTCAAGACCTAGAAGGCACTGTCCTGCAAGCGCGGGTACTGCGCTTTGAACGACAATCGGTGATTATGGCAGTCAGTAGCGGTTTTGGTCAGCCCGAAGTCGAAGCCGAACTACCCAAACGCGAACAATTGCCTAACGATAACTACCGTGCAAATGCCACGTTCAAAGTTTACCTCAAAAAAGTTTCACAAGGTCAGCAACGCGGTCCCCAACTCGTTGTCTCGCGTGCGGATGCGGGCTTAGTAGTATATCTTTTTGCTAACGAAGTTCCAGAAATTGAAGATGAAGTCGTGCGCATTGTCGCAGTGGCACGCGAAGCAAACCCCCCGTCGCGCTATGTTGGTCCGCGCACGAAAATCGCCGTTGATACCTTAGAACGCGATGTCGATCCTGTAGGTGCGTGTATTGGCGCGCGCGGTTCGCGAATTCAAGTTGTTGTCAACGAACTGCGTGGCGAGAAAATTGATGTGATTCGTTGGTCGCCAGACCCCGCGACCTATATTGCAAACGCACTTAGCCCTGCCCGTGTCGATGAGGTGCGCTTGATGGACCCAGAATCGCGTCAAACGCACGTCCTTGTTGCCGAAGACCAACTCAGCTTAGCAATTGGTAAAGAAGGACAAAATGTCCGTTTAGCTGCACGCTTAACCGGTTGGAAAATCGATATCAAAGACCGCGCGAAGTACGACTACGCCGCAGAAGATGCTAAATTTGCCGCCGCTGCTGCCGAATATCAAGCGCAACAAGCTCAAATGGAAATGGATCAAGCAGAAGACGAAGATGAATTAGATGAACTAGACGAAGAATTTACAGAAACTATGGAAGTAAGCGATGCCCCAGCTTGAAATGTCCCTGAACCCTGACCTCTGACTCCTGACCCCTCATCCATGAAACCTAACTATCGACGCTGTATTAGTTGTCGTCGGGTCGCCTTGAAACATGAGTTCTGGCGAATTGTCCGCGTCTATCCTTCTGGGGAGTTACAATTAGATCAGGGTATGGGGCGTTCTGCATATCTTTGTCCGCAAGCCAGCTGTTTGCAAACAGCCCAGAAGAAAAATCTGTTGCGGCGATCGCTGCGGATATCTGTTCCCGAAGCCATCTACCAAGCCTTATGGCAACGTTTATCAACAAACCCATCTGTCAGTGAAACTCAAAAAATTGAAACTACACTACCGATCCCAAACAAAAAATAAGTGTCATTTCCAAATTTCGTTAGGACTCGCATCTTGGCAGCGAAATTGCTGAGAATTGATACTAACTCTTGTCAAACTGGGTTCGTGGCAGAATAGTAAAAACAGGAAACTCAATTTCATTTAATTCGGTGCAATAAACTACTAAAATCACACCATATTTTTTTACAGGTTGATGCAACATTAAATAAAGAAGCTACACAGATACAAAATTACTAGCTAGTACGGATGCGTACCCTCAAGAGAAAGGGTCCGCAAAAATTCCCTAAGGATAAAATTGCGGTAAAAGCGCATGGCATGTTTACATAACCGTCGCGATGACAGTAAAACACCTTTTTCATATAAAAACATCTCTCTTTACTTTGTTGGAGGCACGGGCAGCAACTTGAACGGCAACCAATAACACAGGACTCACAGGATGGAGATGCTAACAAAACTCAGGCAACCATCCGTATCAAACTGGTAGGTAAAGGGGAAGAGTGGATGAATAACGGCAAAGTAAGGATATACGATTTGTCAAAAGAATTGAATTTGGATAACAAAGAGCTACTAGCAATTTGTGACCAGCTTAATATTGCAGTCAAGAGTCACAGCAGCACCATCAGTGAAAATGAAGCAGAGCGAATTCGCGCTTTAGCTGAAAAGTATGTCGCCGAGCGTTCGTCGTCGCGGCGAGAATCAACCGTTACACACGCAAATCAAATTAACAAAACTAAACCTAGACCTAACTTGCCACCGAAGCAACAGATCTTGGAAATTCGTAAACCAAAGACTCCTCCTCGGCTTAACCAAAACCAGGCAGAGTCTCCAGTTGCCTCAAATTCTCAGCCGCAGGGATCGCCCGTTGCTCCACGTCCTTTCGCATCACCAGCGGCACCTACTAAGCCGATGACCCCACCGCCACGCCCTGTACGTGCGGCATCGGAAGAAGCTAAAGTAGAAGTAGAAGCACCAGACAGCGACAATCGCGACGAGTTAACAGCAAACTTCGTAGAAGTTCAAAAACCCAAAGAAGTTCCCCAAAAACAACTCGTCGAACCGCCAGCCAGACCAGTCGCACCAACAACACCACAACTCAATTTACCTGAGCGACCGATCCTTAAACGCGATCAAGCTCAACGTAATAGACCAGCAGCGTCAGAGACAAGGGCAGATAGTGGTTCAGAAAAACCCGCACGTCGTCCTGTAGGACAAAAACCAGAGCAACTAGCTGCCAAAGCAGAACCAGTACCAGAACTGCAAAGACCTAAGGTATCACGGTTCAACGAACCAGCCGTGATCGCCAATCGTCCAAAACTTGCAGGAGCAACGAGTACAGAAGTCGATGAGGAAGCGACACAACCAGCGACGCTTTTAGAAATCGAAGATCCCGAAAAACTCCTCAAACGACCCACACCACCCCGACCTCAAAAAGGTGGGAAAAAGTGGCAAGAAGAAGAAATCGATGAAGGACAGGATTCAGGGTCTAAAGCGGGTAAAGCAGGAGCAAAAACTAAGCGCATGAAACCCATCATCGACTTTGATGATGAAGAAGACCTTGATGATGCCGACCTCGATATCGAAGCTCCAATTAAGGTGAGCCTGTCGATCGCCCGACCACCTAGACAGAAAGCGGCGCGTCCTAGTGGTTCAGGGGTGACAGCAAGTCCTGTGGGAGCGGTGAAAAGTAAAAAAATGGCTCCAGCGCGCGAACAAAATCGTCGCCGCGAACCTGAACAAAAAGATGAACGTCCAGAGAAAATCGTCATTACAGGCACAATGACCGTTCAGGAACTAGCACAAGCGCTGGTTGTGCCAGATACCGAGATCGTGAAAATCCTATTCCTTAAAGGTATTGCGGTTAATATCACGCAAAACTTGGACATTCAGACGCTGACTATGGTGGCGAACGAATTAGGCGTGGAAGTTGAAACCGCCGAACCCGAAGCCGAAGCCCGTAAAGTCACCGAAATGTTGGATGTAGAAGATCTGGAAAATCTCCAGCGTCGCCCACCAGTCGTAACGATCATGGGTCACGTAGACCACGGTAAGACGACATTACTTGACTCAATTCGTAAAACCAAAGTCGCGCAAGGAGAAGCAGGCGGCATTACCCAACATATTGGCGCGTACCACGTTGATGTGGAACACAACGGGCAAATGCAGCAAGTCGTATTCCTCGATACCCCTGGTCACGAAGCATTTACCGCAATGCGTGCCCGTGGAGCAAGGGTGACAGACATTGCCATTCTGGTCGTTGCTGCGGATGACGGCGTACGCCCACAAACAATTGAAGCGATCAGCCACGCACAAGCAGCAGAAGTTCCCATCATTGTTGCGATTAACAAGATTGACAAAGAGGGCGCACAACCCGATCGCGTCAAACAAGAACTGACACAATACGGGCTAACTCCAGAAGAATGGGGCGGCGAAACAATTATGGTGCCAGTCAGCGCGATCAAAGGAGAAAACCTAGATACACTCTTAGAGATGATTCTCCTTGTTGCCGAAGTTGAAGAACTCTCGGCAAACCCAGACCGTCTTGCTAGAGGTACAGTTATTGAAGCACATCTTGACAAAGCCAAAGGACCTGTTGCGACTTTGTTAGTCCAAAACGGAACCTTACATGTAGGCGATGTCTTAGTAGCTGGCTCGGCGTTTGGTAAAGTGCGGGCAATGGTAGATGATCGCGGACGCCGTGTCGAAATTGCTTCGCCTTCGTTTGCAGTAGAGGTCTTAGGTTTAAGCGATGTACCAGCAGCAGGCGACGAATTTGCCGTCTTCTCACAAGAGAAAGAAGCACGCGCGATCGCCGAGGAACGCGCCAACAAGCAACGGCAATCGCGCTTAATGCAAGGACGTGCTACCCTCACCAGCGCTTCCGCACAAGCACAAGAAGGCGAGTTGAAAGAACTCAATTTGATCCTCAAAGCCGACGTTCAAGGCTCAGTCGAGGCGATCATTGGTGCGCTTAAGCAACTTCCGCAAAACGAAGTACAAATCCGCTTGTTGTTAGCAGCGCCAGGCGAAGTTACCGAAACTGACATCGACTTGGCAGCGGCAAGTAACGCGGTAATCATTGGCTTCAACACAACGCTTGCTAGCGGCGCTCGACAAGCCGCTGATGAAGCCGGTGTAGACGTCCGCGAATACAATATCATCTACAAACTGCTAGAAGATATTGAAGGCGCGTTAGAAGGTCTATTAGAGCCAGAACTCGTTGAGGAATCCCTCGGTCAAGCCGAAGTACGCGCGGTCTTCCCTGTTGGGCGTGGCGCTGTTGCTGGTTGCTACGTTCTATCCGGTAAGCTGATTCGTAACTGCAAAGTGCGAGTACGGCGCGGTAGTAAGATTGTCTACGAAGGCTCGCTTGACTCGTTGAAACGGATGAAAGAAGATGTGCGCGAAGTTAATGCCGGATACGAGTGCGGTATCGGTGTCGATCGATTCAACGACTGGGCTGAAGGTGATATCATCGAAGCCTTCCAGATGGTAACGAAGCGCCGTACCTTAGGAGGCGCTAGAAATTAGAAGGCTAAGGGCTAGGGATACTCATTGTCTGTAGCCCCTCATTCTTCTTGATTTTTGATACTGCACTACCTACTCTATGTCTTTTCGGTCAGAACCCCTGTTGTGGATTCACCTTTCGGGGTTAGCCGTCGTCCCAATATGCTTAGATGTATGTTTATTAGGGTTGGCGGTAGGAGATCCTGTTTTACCTATCTGGTCAGAATTAGCGCTTGTCGCTAATATGGGAGTTGTCCCAGTCGTGTGGATGCAGTTGCAACGTCCGTTTTATATTTTTGCGCTTTTGGCGATCACACTCAAACACGAAAAATTAACGACGCAACAACGCCAAATTTTAAGTTTAATCAACACTCGCATCAACAAAGTACTAACTGTTTTAGCTGGAGTATTATTGGTTACAATACTGTGGCAGTTGTACCAAACTGCACCAGTTGTAACCTTGACTTTATTTCCGCGCGAATGGCGGATTTTGGGACTATTGCTAGCTGGCTGTAGTTTTACCTTCGCGAACTTATTTTTTCAAATTCCTGTAAGTGTGATGCGAGTGCTTGTTACCAGTGATGCAGAATTTGCCACGATAAAACCTTATCCTCAAGACAAGATAGCACCAGATTTTACAATTTTAGGTTTGCAGGTGAATCAACTTTTACCAAAGTTAGTAGACACTCACACAGAAAACTGAGGAAATATGGCTATTATCCCTGGTTCTCGCCCTTACCAATCGGATCAACACCAAATTTGGGATCATCTCAAACAAGCGATCGCCACGACTTCTGGATTTCGCCGTTGGCAACTCGATCGCTCGTCACAAGATACCCAAGTTCAAGATCTCAGTTTAGACCATCAAGTAAAACTTTATTTGCGCGAAACTTTAGAAACTCTAGCGTATTGAAGTGCGCAAGGGAAGCATGAAAAGCATAACTCCCTTGCTACTGAATTATACCAAATTGTAAAGTGAAACGAGATTAGCTGACTCGATTGAGCAAGTCTCGGACGCGTGCGCCACGATTAAGGATATCTTGAATGTTTCCGCTTAAGCGACGCAACTGACGATAAGCAACTTCTAAACGATCGCCATCTACTTGTACTTCCCTGGTGGGATAGTTTTGCAGCACTTCAATCAGTGAAACTTGTCCATCACGGGCGGAAAGGACTAAAGCAGCACGTAATGCTTGTCTATCGGCGCGGCGTGAAGGTGTATGGATGACTTGGCTGATTTCGTCGAGTAAAGCATTGCCTACAGGGCTATTTAACAAGCGATCCAAGAAAACAGGATTGACTCTCACCGGTTCAGTTAAATAACGGCGTACAGTTGCCGGATCTTGTCCTGCTCTAGCAAGATTAGAACGTAGCGATCGCGAAAGTTCTCCAGTTTCCGCAAATTGAGCGAGTTCAGCAACCGAAAGCGATTGGCGAAAAATTCGATATCTTAAGACTATGCGCTCAGCTGCGTTAGCTACAGGCATTTCAAAAATGCCATTACTACTCAAAAAAACACTACTTGCTACCAATGCAGTAGCAAGATGTAAAAATCTTAAACGCATTTTGTGTGTGATTTTAAATCGTTCTTTTAAGCTATTTGACGAAGAATTGATTCAGTAAGTTGCAGTATCCACAGTCCAATAAGCAATCTCTGTCTTTAGAGATAACGGACTTAATTTCAAACAACGAGTTAATTCGACTTTTATATAAATGCTACTTAAAATTAATTGACATCTTTTTATACCACCTAATTTAAGGAAATTTGCTGATAGTATTTTCATTATTTATGACTTTTACTTGCTTCGCGCTCTTCTTCACTACCAAGGTTGTTGCGGTCGTGTCTTAGCGCTCCTGCGTAAGTCATATTTTTTGACAAAAAACTTAGGGAACATGGCTACAAATGTATTTGTCTTCCGCTATAGTTTTGCATGGGTTTTAAAACTTTTCAGTCAATAGCGTATTTGGTCAAATACTCATAAACTGATGTCGTTAACCATGCCGGACAAAAGAGGCAAAGTGAGTCAGCCCTCAAAGCAGGCTGTGAAGAAACACCAGCATAACGCACGTGTTCTTCGTCAATGAATTTTTGCGTTTGTACGCCGCCTTACGTTAGTTCAAGACACGAGATGCACACAGTATGACAAACCACGATTCAAATAATCGCAAATCAAATATTTTTAGAGTTATTTCTAGTAAAGGTCGTGCGCCACAATCCTTAGGTGCAGGATTGAGTGCTTTATTTTTGGTTGCTACAGGTACAACTTTAGGCAATAGCGCGATCGCCTCCTCTAAAAAGCTTGCCCAATTCGTTGTTCCCACAACCAACGATCCTACGCCCACACCAACTCTCACTCCATCACCATCACCAACACCTAGCCCGACTCCAACTTCATTACCTTCGCCTTTACCAACACCTAGCCCATTACCATCACCATCACCAACCTTATCTCCAACTCAAACTACTCCGACGACTCCAAGTACAAATCAAGTTCCTGCAACGACAACAGTTATTTACGTTAATCCCCAAACAGGAACCGATAGTGCTGGTGCGGGAAGTACCGCCGCTGCTCCTTTCAAAACTATTACCTACGCACTTAGCCAAGCACAACCAGGTACAGCGATTCAGTTAGCTCCTGGGACTTATAGCAGTGAAACAGGAGAAGTTTTTCCACTTACCATTAAACAAGGTGTGACATTACGCGGCGATGAAGCTAGCAAAGGACAATCGATTGTCATTACAGGTGGTGGACAATACATCAGTCCTACGTTCGCGCGGCAAAATGTTACAGTACGCGCTGAAAATAATAGCGCGGTTAGCGGGGTGACGATTACCAACCCAAATACACGTGGAACCGCACTGTGGATTGAATCTGCAAATCCTATCATTACGAACAATACATTTATCGAAAGTAACCGTGACGGTGTTTTTGTAACTGGCAATGCTAATCCTAAAATTGAGGGTAATGTCTTTAGCAAAAACGGCGGTAATGGCATTTCAGTAGCACGTTCTGCCCAAGGTGAAATTCGCAACAATACGTTCCAAGATACAGGCTTTGGGTTGGCGATCGGTGGTGCTTCCTCACCGCTGGTTGCAGAAAACCAAATCAAAGAAAACCAAGACGGGATTTACATTTCTGAATCGGCACGTCCTATTTTACGTAGTAACGTGATCGAGAACAATAAACGCGATGGTGTTGTCGCAACAATCAATGCCCAACCGGATCTCGGTACAGCAGAAAGTGCAGGAAATAACATTATCCGTAGTAACGAGCGCTACGATGTTTACAATGCAACTCGTGGCAATGCTTTACTTGCTGTCGGTAATACGATTGACGCTAAGCGTACCTCAGGTAAAGTCAATCTTGTCGCACCACAATTTGCTTTTAGTGATGTCCAAGGATTGTGGGCGCAACCGTACATTGCTGCTTTGGCATCGCGCGAGATTATCGCTGGATTTCCTGATGGCACGTTTAAGCCTAATGAACCAGTGACGCGCGCGCAATTCGCAGCTATTGTCAGCAAAGCGTTTACCCCAACACCGCAACGTGAGGCACAAGATTTTAACGACGTCAGCCGCAATTTCTGGGGATATCAAGCAATTCAAACTGCTTATCGCGGTGGCTTTGTTGCGGGTTATCCTGGTGGTGCGTTTCAACCGCAGCAGCAAATTCCCCGCGTTCAAGTATTAGTTTCTTTAGCAAATGGCTTGAATTTGCGTGCTGATAATCCAAATGTTCTTTCTACTTATGCTGATGCTTCGCAAATTCCAGGTTATGCTACCGATGCAGTTGCTGCTGCAACTCAAAGGCAACTTGTTGTCAACTACCCAACGCCAAATCAACTAAATCCTAATCGCCCTGCTACGCGTGCTGAAGTCGCGGCGTTTGTTTATCAAGCCCTCGTCAATTCTGGACGCGCCCAAGCGATCGCCTCCCCATATTTAGTAAGAGTCCCTTAACCTCAATTTAAAAGCGCCAGGCTGTTGTTACAGTTCTGGCGCTACAAACATTGAGTTTTTATTTGCTTTAGGGTCTTTATATTATGATGACCCTACTTATTTATTTGCTTTTATATTCAGGGTCTTTAAATTGGCTGACCCCGTTTGAACCTATATATATGATGTCAGAAACAATATGAGATCTTGCGTTTCCTAATTATTTCTTTATTTTTTCTACTATTGTGTGTTTTTGATTAAATCTATTTAAACTTTTATTAAAAGCTCACACTATCAATAAATATTGCGTTAGCATCAGCAGCTTAATTTTCAAAGCGATTCGCGATCCCAGCGAAACAGAAAGACCATCAAGGCTATTACTCCAAGTTGAAGTGCGAAATTAGGTAAAGCTGTCTCTACATCACGTCCAGCTGCTAGTTGGGCGAGAAAAACTAATGCTCCGATAAAACCAGAGGCACCAAAACTAATATAAATAAATTTGCGCAAACCTCGATAAGGAGCCGCAGCCTCAGCTTTTAAACGCGCGTATTGCTCAGGTGTAAAACGTTTATTGCTGCGATTTTTGGAAGTTGGTTTTACCATAGAAAAGAAAGCTGCTACAATCATATACTGCCATGCCGATGTAGCTCAGTGGTAGAGCAATCGATTCGTAATCGATCGGTCGCGAGTTCAAATCTCGCCATCGGCTTTATTTGATCATAGCCGTAAAATAGGGAAGCTCAGAGTAAAAGCCTTATGAATTAATGCATAGAAACTTCCTTACGACACAATAAATCATGAGTCGTATTGCTTGACTTCATTTTTTGAATATTTGTTTGACTATGATTTGATTATGAATGTAGTTTAGAGCTATCGATATTTATAGTCAGAAAATTGCTTATCAGGTTGATGGCAAGATATCACGCGGGAAGTAATAAGGATACAGTTATAAAATAAAAACTGAAACAAACACAAAGCGCAATCGCCGCAAATTAAATTCAGTACAAATGCTATCTGCGATCAGTAAAAGGTCACGATCGCGAAATTTGAACTCGCGATCGGCTTGTAGTCACTTGCGCTTATTCTTCAAACCCAGAAGTAGATTTAGACTCGACTTTTAAGCCTGGTAGTCCTTCAAGTTTTTCTATAGGAGAGGCTGGAGCGGATTCTTGTGGAACAAAAATGGTTAATCCTCCTGGTACACACTCAACATCAATTGGAGTGTCACCGATCAGTTCGCCATCTAACACGACTCTTTGGGATGGATTTGTGCGGATAATAACCCGTTTGGCACGGAGATAACCGATATCCTCGCGCTGTACCGCATTTTCGTTCAACGCGGTTTGAAGTAAGTGATAAGAAGCCGCGATCGCACCTGCACGCGATACGGGTGCAATCACTGTCACATCGAGTAGCCCGTCGTCAAATACAACTCCGGCAGGTCCTTGTGCCAAAATTGAAGTTGGGGGAGCAGCATTCGCAACTGTTACCGCCACCGCAGTTACTGTAATAATTTTATCTTCAGTTTCTATTTCGGCTTCAAAACTCTCCATTTCGCGTAATTCTTGAAGTCCCGCCATCACATAAGCCAACATCCCAAAGCGATTTTTGGCTTCGCGATCGGCGCGTTTGACAGTTTCAGCTTCAAAACCTACTCCTGCTAACAAAACCATTGGTAAATTATTACATCGTGCCGCATCGACAACACGTGTTGCACCGCCCAAAATTGTTTGACAAGCTGCTTCAATTGTGTTGGGTAGCTCTAAAGCAGCCGCAAAAGCGTTGGCTGTACCGCGAGAAATGATACCTAGAGGAATGTCTGTACCGACTAATGCCGCCGCCGCTGTAGATAGCGTGCCATCACCACCAGAAGCAATGATTTTCGTTGCACCTTGAGCGATCGCCTCTTTAGCTATCTCGTCTGCACCCTTTTCCTCACTAGTAAACCGAATATCTAGATTAATTTCCGCTTCTAGGATTTCGCGAATTTGAGCTAAATCTTGCTCAGGATCGCTTTGACCTGCAACCGGATTAAAGATCAAACAAGCATCAGTTCGGCTCATACAAATCTAGTTTTCAATCACGATAGTGAACGCGCTTTCTAGACCAAAAAGTGCTTTACTTTACTGCTGTTATTTCTTACGAAGCGCAACATTACCAAAGTAAAAGACGGTTTACAATCTAGAAAGCTTAAGCTTTAAATCTTAGCAAGAATATAACACTTGCTTTTTTAAAGCTGACACTACCTAAAGTTACACAAACCTAAAAATGCCAGACCCTATGATGTACCAGCAAGACACTTTTGTTGTGCTGGAACCAAACCAACCTGAACAGTTTTTAACGGCAGCCGAACTACTAGAAAAGCTGCAAGTCATTCTCACCCAACGCCAAGAAAATTTACCACGCGAGTTAGAGCGCTTTACTTCAATTCAAGCGCAAGCTCAATATTTAATTGATACGAGTTGTGAATTCGATTTAGGTCCAGGAGAGTATTTACAGTGGTATGCAGTACGCCTAGAAAAGTAGTAGTGAGCAATCCTTACCATCGTGAAAGACATTTATTGCTGTGTTTGTTTCAACTTGCTTTAACACCTGAATTTTCTGGCAAAGTTGTACTACTTACTGCTTGAGACTTAATTAAAGCTAACTCAATTTTTTCTGCTTCTGGTTGGGTAATTTCCACGCGGATGTCAGGACCAAAAAAACTTTCCATTTTTTGCTGTTTATCTTGCCAAATTTGCAAAGGAATCAGCGGCGAGTCAAATTCTAAAATTAAAGCATAAGCACCTGCAATTTCAGTTTCGCGTAAACCCGTAATCACTGGTCTTTCTTCATCTGTGGGGCTTAAACCTAAAAATGACAGCGCTGTATCTAAGTGTGCTTCTTGACCGTAACGATAGCGAGTCACATCTTGACGAATTTGATTTTGTGTCGCTGTTGCTTGAGTCTTACGCAGTGTGAGTAACTCTGGTGTTGTCGGTTGGCTGAATGGCACTGGTACGAGTTCCGCAGCTTTCAGCGCTAATCCTCCGAGTAATAAAGGAATTCCGTAGAAAAATCCCACTAAATTTAGCGTCGGGTTGCCGTTGAAATAGGCAGTAAATCCCACAATGGTTAATATTCCACCGAGAACTAAACCTAGTGTTCCTAAAGATGTTTGACGTAACATGATACTTTGTAGGTAATGGCAATAACTCTAAGCTTTATTATCAACTGCTTTTGATGCATAGATACTCAGCATAGGTTGGTGTATTTTAACTTGCTTCTACAATCTCAAACCCTGCTTTGGTCAACATCCCCTCCATAATCCACGTATACGTTCTCTGTTCCTCGCGCACGTGCATCTCAAAATCTTTGGCTGTTCAGCCTTCACTTTCAGGTTTGGCAACTCGTTGAATCCATTCATTAATCGATGTTTCATACTCGGCGGGTGGAAATGAGAAAATGCCATCTCGCAAGTAGAAGATACCTTTCTGTTTAAGCATGGCAGCAATTCTGAAGTAAAGCCGCCATTTTCCAAAAATTAGGCAAGATGTGAAGGGCATTTTTTGTGATAACAAAATCAAGCTGATCTTGATGTTGGTAACTCAAAAATCCGGCTTGATGAAATTCGATTTTTGTCACCCCGGTTTTTTGCGCTTTATTTTGAGCATAGCTGAGCATCGATTGTGAAATATCTATAGCATAAACAAAAGATGTCAGCGCTTTTTCGGCATTTTCTCTTGGAATTGGGACTTTTCGGCTAGGAAGAGCGTGACTTCAGGTTCAGCCCAAATTGGGGCTAGCGCATCGTGAAATCATCAAGCTGTAATGTATACTTGGCAGGGTTAGTCATCATGACATCACTTGCAAAAGATTAACTATGCTTTTTACAATAAATATGATTTGTAGGATAGGCTCAGATGCGATCGCTTTGACTACAATAGGGGCAGAGTCAAGAATTACTACAGCAACATGAACCCAGAAACCTTACGCGAACGAGTCGCTAAAGTTGTGAGTAAACGTGAAACGCTTTTGCGATTGTTAGAACAACCTAACTTAGGGATTTTAAGAACAGATGTTAATCAGGCGTTGGAAGAAATGGACGACTTAATCGATGAGTTTCGTCGGACTTTTCCCAACGAAGCGCAGTCTTTTTAAGTTAAAATTAAAATATTGAATTTTCAATACCAAAAAGCGCCAAAATAGAACTGACTACTAGGTTGATTGGCGCTTGGTCAAGTCGCTTGTGTTGCCCTTAGCTGCTAGATAAATTTTCTACTATTTAATATTACGATTGCCGATCTCGCGTACCAAAGCAATTAATTCTGGAGTAGAGGTATCTTTTCGGCAAAAAGCATCCATATTGTTAAGTTGGTTGCTTTCGCGTAGTTTTGGTTCCTCTAAAGATGAGTACGCAATAATTTGAGTACCTGGAGCAATATCTTTAATTTGGTTAGAAGCACTCAAGCCATCCATGACTGGCATTTGCAAGTCAAGAATGATTACGTCAGGATGATGGCGTTGTACCATTTCCACCGCCTCTAAGCCATTGCTTGCTAAACCAACTAACTCAATATTTTCTTGATTCGCTAATGCTAACTTGAGACTAAAGCGGGTTAGCTCGTGGTCATCAGCTATTAAAACGCGTAAGGTACTAGACTGACAAGACAAGGGTAACATCCAATAATAATGAGTAGCGATTTGTTAAATGTTTAGTTTAGTTTATGACATAGTTAACGCTACTTCACTCTATCTGCTGGGTGAATCGTCTTGCAGCAGTGATTACAAATATTGCAGTTGTTAATTAGTAAAATTTATTGAGGTAAAGTTTGGTAAAGAAAGATCTAATATTAAGTCCGGTTGATGAGTAATGATAAAAATGGTTGCTAGTGACTAGTAATTCGCCACAAAGATAAGGTTAGTTAACCGAAGATGATATAAGACGACAGAAGTTTCAGACTTGATGAAAGAGAACTCACCCCCCAACCCCTAAGTTTGGGGAACTTTAAAAAGCTTAATTTTTACTAGGATTGAGGAGCAATAGCTCTGAGTGGGGTTTATCGTGTTGTCGCAACTGGCGTGGACAGAAGAGGGCTAGTCAATGTTTGTACAACCGTTCTATTCTTTTGTTAATCCTGCATCAAGTGCCAGTTGCATTAAGATATTTTGGGAGCTTGCTTCTAGGCTATCTTCTGTTGGTTTTCTTTGAATGTAACTGCCATCTGGTTGCAAATCCCAAGCTTGACGGTTATCTGCCAGCAAAATTCCTAAGATTTCCTGAAGATCTTTCGCAATTTTTGGATCAGCCACTGGGGTAATTGCTTCAACGCGGCGATCTAGGTTGCGTGGCATCCAATCAGCACTGCCAATAAAAATTTCTTCTTGACCATTGTTGTCAAAGTAAAAGATGCGCGAGTGTTCTAAAAAGCGTCCCACAATACTGATTACGCGGATATTTTCACTAATATCTTTGAGTCCAGGACGCAAGCAGCATATACCACGAATAATTAAATCAATTTGCACTCCTGCTTGTGATGCTTCATAAAGCGTGGCAATAATTTGCGGGTCTACTAGCGAATTCATCTTAGCAACGATGCGACCAGTTGCGCCGTTGTGACAGTGTTCAATTTCACGACGAATCAAAGCAAGAAAGCGATCGCGCATATTTACAGGTGCAACTAGCAGCTGACGATAAGACTTTTGGCGCGAGTATCCTGTCAAGTAGTTAAATAAGTCGGTTAAGTCTGCGCCTAGTTCTTCACGACAGCTAAACAGTCCCAAATCAGTGTAGAGGCGTGCAGTTTTAGGGTTATAGTTACCTGTACCAATGTGAACATAACGATGGATGCGATCGCCCTCGCGACGTACAACCATGACGATCTTTGAGTGCGTTTTTAAGCCTGTGACACCGTAAACAACATGAACCCCTACACGTTCCAAGCGCCGCGCCCAATAAATATTATTTTCCTCATCGAAACGCGCTTTGAGTTCGACTAAAACCGCGACTTGCTTGCCGTTTTCGGCAGCTGCGATGAGTGCATTAACAATTGGTGAATCTCCAGAGGTTCGGTAAAGTGTCATCTTGATTGCTAGCACAGCTGGGTCATAGGCAGCTTGCGTAATAAACCGCAGTACGGTAGCAGAAAAAGATTCATACGGATGGTGTACTAATAAATCTCCTTCCTTAATTACCGAAAAAAAATCTTTACCTTCCTCAGATTCCTGAAGGTCTGGATTAAGTGTAGGAACACTGATTCCTTGCACGCGGGGCGGAATAACTGATTTCCAAGGTGGGTCTTTGAGTTCAGGTAAGGGTAATGCCATAAACGACATGAGATCGCCTAAACCTAGTAACCCTTGAATTTCATAAACGTCCGTTTCTTCTAAATCCAACTCTTGTAGTAGCTTTAATCTAACAGGTTCTGGAATATGCGATTCAATTTCTAGCCTGACGGTCGAACCACCAACACGCCGCTTACGCAATTCTTGTTCGATTGCTTGCAGCAAGTCATCCGCTTCATCTTCTTCAAGTTCCAAATCAGAATCGCGGGTGATGCGAAATAGGTAATATTCCTGAATATTCATTCCAGGAAACAGCGACTCTAAATTATGTGCTAGTACTTGTTCTAAAAGAACTCCAGTCCAATGCACAGGCTGTCCTTGTGCCTGTACTCCTAATTCTGGGGGTAGTGCTAAAAAGCGGGGTAATGCCTTAGGAACTTTAACTCTCGCAAAGAACTCAGCTTCAGTATCTGGATTTTTAACAACAACTGCGAGATTAAGGCTGAGATTGGAAATATAAGGAAATGGATGGCTAGGATCAATTGCTAGTGGAGTAAGAACAGGAAAAATTTGCTCCTCAAAGTAGTCTTGTAGATAAGTCCGCTGTTCTTGATTTAAATCAATATAATCGAGAATATGAATTCCTGCTTGCGCCAGCGCTGGGCGAATGACTTGCTCAAAGTGCTGGTGTTGTTGAGCAACTAGTGGGCGTAGTCGTTGACTAATTGCGTCAAGTTGTTCTTGCGGTGTTCGACCATCAGGGGTTAACTGCGTCACTTTCGCGGCAACTTGCTCTTTTAAAGCGGCGATGCGTACCATGAAAAATTCATCTAAATTGGAACTAAAAATCGCCAAAAATTTGAGTCGCTCTAACAACGGCGTACGCGGATCGCAAGCTTCGTGTAATACTCGATGATTGAACTCCAACCAGCTTAGCTCGCGATTAAAGTAGTATTGGGGATCTTTAAGATTAATTTCAGTCGCGGTTTTTTTTGTTCTGGGCATATAGGTTAAGTGACTGCCAGGAAAACTTTAACTAGGGAATTAATACTATTTTGGATGTTAAATTTTATATTTTGATTAAGTCCGTAAGTATAATTAAAAATCTTACGCTCCAAGGTTGCGGACTTAGAAATACAGGAAGTAGTCAGGACACTTTACCCATTATGGAAGGCAAAGCAATACTCTTTAAGGATGAGGATTAATGTGTAGCTTAGACTAATTGATTTGGAATAGAAAATTAGAGTTCTCAGCCAAACGTCATTACCTGTTGGACTATGGCATTGCGACTGCCAACATTTCGTTCATAGTTTTTGATATTGCACTAAAATACTTCATTCTCTATTCCCTGCCACCATTCTCCCAAATTCATTAAATCTTGGTGGATGTCTGTCAATTCTTGCGCATATTCTTCCGGCGAAGTTATGGCGCGACGTTCTTGAAGTTTCTTTAAGCGTAGCTGTACTAACAGCCAAGGTTTGGAAATACTATCTGTCGCTTCCAAGTATTGCGCTAAATCTTTACTATCCATCAACCAGCACCAGTGAGGGTTAGTCTTATAGTACAGAAAAACAGACAGCCACGACGAAATCGTGACTGCCTTGAATCAAACTAATGACGCTAATTACATCGATGAACTAGCGAGTTGACATCTCAAAACGCTTGTTGATTTCATCCCAATTAACGACGTTCCACCATTGCTTGAGATATTCAGCACGGCGGTTTTGATACTTGAGATAATACGCGTGTTCCCAAACATCATTTCCCATGATTGGGAAGTAACCTTGAGTAATCGGACTATCTTGGTTGGGGGTACTCATAACTTCTAGCTTGCCATCAGGGCTACGTACGAGCCATACCCAGCCACTGCCAAATTGTTTGGTTCCCGCATCATTGAAGCGTTGCTTGAAGGTTTCAAAATCACCAAAGGTGTCTCGAATAGCTTCACCAACTGCGCCAGTCGGTTCGCCACCTGCATTTGGTCCCATAATTTCCCAGAACATTGTATGGTTAACGTGACCGCCACCATTATTGCGTACTGCTGTCCGCACGTCGTCTGGAATGCTATCAAGTTCGCGCACTAAATCTTCGAGACTTTTGCTTTGCAGTTCTGCGTGCTTTTCTACTGCAGCGTTGAGGTTATTGACGTAAGTCTGATGGTGCATATCATGGTGCAACTGCATCGTTTGAGCGTCAATGTATGGTTCTAAGGCGTCGTAATTATAAGGTAAGGCTGAAAGTTCAAATGCCATTGTATGAAATCCTCACATAAGTGCTTGCCAACAAAGTATCTATTGTAGAATCTCAGGCACCTATACGCAGTATTCATTAGTCTGAACTTGAAAAATGGTGCGAAATAAAAATTAATGTTTGAATAAGTTAAATAAAGATTAAATCAAGCTAGATTTTGCTCGTATCCAGTCTTTTGTACGAATTCACTAGCGATTACACTTACACTTTGACTGTATTAAGTAAATAATTTTGAACAAAGCATAAGAGATCGAACACGTAATTAAACTTTAGTGTGACAACCGTTGATGGTAGTAGTTGATAATTTCGGCGGTCACTTCTGCGACATCTTTACCATCGGTTTGTACTTCAATAGCATCAATTGCTTTTTGCAACGGCGCAATCTTACGCGTGCTGTCTTTGCGATCGCGTTCGGCGATATCTTGCTCTAGTTGTGCCAAACTGATGTGTGGTTGACCTTGTTCCTCAAAGTCTTGTTGTCGGCGTCTCGCACGTTCTTGTACCGAAGCCGTGAGAAAAATTTTGAGATCTGCATCAGGGAAAACTTGCGTACCAATGTCACGTCCTTCTGCGACCAAACCGCCTTTTTGACCAAAAATTTGTTGTTTTTGGACTAACGCTTTGCGTACCGCCGGTTGAGCCGCGATCGCGGATACTTGGGACGTCACTTCGATGCTGCGGATTGCTTGCGTGACTTCTTGGTCGTTAATCCAAACGCGCTGTGGGGATTCGGGATCGACTTCAGGAACTAGCTGAAATTCGCTCTGACTTGCTAATTCGGCGATCGCGCACTGATCTTCAAAAGAAATCCCTAACTGCAATACTAACCAAGTTAACGCGCGGTACATTGCGCCGCTATCGAGATACAATAATCCCAATTTTGCCGCTACTTGACGCGCGACGGTGGATTTACCTGCACCGGCTGGACCATCTATCGCGATGATGGGTTGGCGATTTTGCAAAATAACATTATCAATTAACCGCGCTGTACCAACTCGCGCTGCGATCGCTAGCATTCCTGATTCCTCTACTTTCTCCAACGGCATCAATGTTATTGGATGCACTAATTCAACATATTCCAGGGTAACAGCACTCGCAGCGGTGATTTCTTTTTTTACAGTTTCAATTAATGCTTCGCTCAAATGCTCTCCCGCAGCAAAAGCTTGTTGAGCTTGCTGTAATGCACGATACAAAATTGCGGCTTCTTGTCTTTGTTCGGGTGTCAAATATTGGTTGCGCGAACTCATTGCTAGCCCTGATAGTTCGCGGACAATCGGACAACCGATAATTTCAACGGGAATATTTAAATCTTTGACTAACCGGCGAATAATTGCGAGTTGCTGACCGTCTTTTTGTCCAAAGTAGGCGCGATCAGGCTGTACGACGTTCAGTAGCTTAGTAACAATTGTGGCGACACCTTGAAAGTGACCAGGACGCGATCGCCCGCACAAAACCGAAGTCATTTCTGCGGGGGGTACAACTTGAGTCAGCAGTGTGGAAGCAATTCCCATCTCTTTGGGAGTAGGAGCAAATAGTACATCTACTCCTACTTGTTCGCACAATTGGCGATCGCGCTCAAGCGTGCGCGGATAACTTTGATAATCTTCATTGGGACCAAACTGTAATGGATTAACAAAGATGCTGACAATGACTGTCTCATTTTCTTGTCTTGCGCGTTCGATAAGGCTGAGATGACCTGCGTGCAAGGCTCCCATTGTTGGCACCAAACCAACCGATTGGGATAAAGAATCGCTACCGCTTAGTTTTTCTGGCGTCAACCGGTTATTTTCTCGGCGGCAAATCTCCAAGTAACAACGCAGCGCCGCAATCGTTGTAAACAGGCGCACCAAAAACTCCCATTTGTTTCTTTCACCCACTCGCTAGTTTATCGCTAATTCTCAGGGTGATGAAGAGAAGAGATCAAAGGTCGGAGGTTGGCAGTCAGCGTATCTCATCAGCTTTGTCTGACCCCCGATCTCTGACCTCTGGTCCCTGCTATTACCTACCAAGTACCTCTAGCTGTACGGGTGCAGTTCCAGAGTTAAGGACTCCTAAAACCCGCGCTGCGCCTGCTGATAGGTCAATAATTCTCCCTCCGGTAAATGGACCGCGATCATTGATTCGGACAATGACAGAGCGACCGTTTCTTCTATTGGTTACACGCACTTTTGTTCCGAAAGGCAAACTACGATGCGCGGCTGTCATAGCGTTTTGGTTAAACCTTTCGCCGCTAGCACTACGATTTCCATGAAAGCCAGGACCATACCAAGACGCGATTCCACTCAAAACGGCGCCTACATTTTGCTTTGTTTGCTTTGGCGCGCTTGTTTGCGGTGCAACAGCAACGGGCTTTGGTGCAGGTTTCCCAGTCACTTCTTGTAAGGGAGGTGCGTTACCGAGTAATCTTCGCAAGCGATTTGTTGCTTGTAAAGCGTCTTCACCTAAATCTTTGGTTTGATCGGGAAGCCGAGTCAGCGAGTTGATTTCAACAAGTTCTTCGTTGTTGAGATGAATCGCATAGCGATCGCCTTCAACTTGTGCAGTGTTTTTTGTCGTTGCGCCCGATTGTTCCTCAGCTTTCCATTTTGCTGTGATTTTGCTAGCGTCTACGCCGTTCAAGTGTAATTGATTAATTTTTGCGGCAACTTTTGTGGCGCGTCGCACTGCACTATTAGCTTCTGCTTCTATGTCGGCTTTAGTTAAATTTTCTTGGGTGGTATTCGTTGCGACTTTAGTCGGTGCGTTTGTTTTAGGACTATTCGCTGTTTCGTTATCGAGAAAGGTCAAAACGGGAATATTTTTGACGTAGAGTGTTGCTGCTTGACGCCCTGCTAGTTGATGCGGCTGAATCCGAGCAACTACCGAGTCTAATTGTCTTGTTGGGGACTGATACTCACCCACTTTCACAGCATTGGTTGTCTTTGGTGTGATTGTTGGAGTTACCGATTGGTTGACTGCTGATGGTTCAGTCGCAGGTGTTGATTCTGCGTGGCTAGATAGCGGTATGCCTACAGCAGTGGTTAGCAAGGTAACAGTAGTCGTCCACAAAAGTTTTTTATTCATGCGCTCGTTGTAAATTGCACTTTCAATCTGAGATCTGGATTTGGTCAAAAGTTAATTTTGAATCCAATAACTCAAACTCGTTATGTTTTCACTTCGTGTCTCACAACTGCAACAGACTACCATGAACTTTTTGGATTGGGGATCAGTGATGCAACAGAAAATCTAAATTTTGAACAAAACTGAGAAACGTGTCGCACAACACAAATGCTGTCACTTACTACGTTTCCTCAGTCGATAGGTAACTTGTTTTTGTAACAAAACTTAATATTAATTCACACTTGAAGGTCTTCAATATATAAGAAAATGTAATAGAAACTAAGCATTATTTGATATGATGATAAAGTTTAATAATTTGATGAATTAGATATTTTCTCGCTCCTCACTCCTTGCCCCCTTGAAGAGTAAAATACATCCGACAGCGATCGCAAAATTGTAGGTATCTTGGCATGGATTATCGCGAAGCAGGTGTGGATGTTGAGGCAGGTAGAGCCTTTGTTGAGCAAATCCGCAGTCTTGTGCAAAGCACCTATCGCCCAGAAGTTATGGGGAGATTTGGTGGGTTCAGTGGCGGTTTTGCCTTGCCAGGAGGATATCAAGAACCTGTTTTAGTTTCTGGTACTGACGGTGTAGGAACAAAGCTGAGGTTAGCTTTTACACTCAACAATCACCGTACTGTAGGCATTGATTTAGTCGCAATGTGCGTCAATGATGTTTTGACTGTAGGCGCAGAACCGTTATTTTTTCTGGACTACGTAGCTACAGGAAAGTTAAATCAAGAACAATTAACACAAGTCGTCGCCGGAATTAGTCGTGGATGTCAAATTGCAGGTTGTGCATTGCTAGGAGGAGAAACCGCAGAAATGCCAGGTTTCTATCAAGTGGGTGAGTACGATTTAGCAGGATTCTGCGTCGGGATCGTGGAGAAAAGCCAAATGCTCAACGGTTCTCAAGTGCAAGTGGGTGATGTGGCGATTGGTTTAGCTAGCGATGGCGTTCATAGTAATGGCTTTAGCTTGGTGCGTAAAATTATCGATACGTGCGAGTATTCTTGGAGCAATCGCCCGCAAATTTTTGCAGGGAAAACCTTAGGCGAAGTTTTCTTGACACCTACGCGAATTTACGTAAAGCCTGTACTCGCAGCCCTCAAAGCTGGATTAAACATTCACGGCATGGCACATATAACTGGTGGTGGTTTACCAGAAAATCTCCCGCGCTGCTTGGGTGAAAATCAATCAATTCAAATCGATTTAGATGGCTGGGTTATTCCACCAGTATTTGAATGGCTAGCCGCAGCAGGCTCAGTAGCTCCCACCGCTATGTTTAATACTTTTAATATGGGCATTGGATTTGTTGTGCTAGTACCACCTGATCAAGTTGAGCAAGCGATTGCCTGGTTTAACTCGCACGATATTGCTGCGTATGCGATCGGTGAAGTTATTCCAGGTACACGTACGCTAGAAGGATTGCCGGTGTAAGAATCTCATTGATTAGCTTGTGCGTATCATAGTAGTCGGTAGTTTCGCGGTTGGTTTCGGTCGTTTCAGGAAATTAATATTAACCTATCGTAAATTCGACAATAAGCTTAGCGACTAAAGTCGCGGCTTCACAAACAATGTCCAGATGGTGCGTGGACTAATAAAAACTTATCATCTGTAGAAACCTATTTTGTGTAGCTGCGGTTTCAACCGCTAAGCAGTGAGGAGAGTCAAACACTAAAATTCGATGCGGCAACAAAAAAATAAATATAGCCATCTTACAGCCATAGAAAGAACCTATTTATCGTTTCCTGCCAAGTTTTTATTAAACAATAATCTGCTCAAAGGTAAAATCTTAGATTTTGGTTGCGGTTTTGGGAATGATGTTAGGCTATTACGCCAAAAAGGCTTTGATATTACAGGGTATGACCCTTATTATTCGCCAAACTATCCTCAAGAAAGATTTGATACAATACTCTGCTTTTACGTACTCAATGTTTTGTTCCCTGAAGAACAAGCAAATATTCTGATGGAAGTTTCGCACTTATTAAAACCAGGCGGGAAGGCTTATTATGCTGTTAGAAGAGATTTAAAAAAGGAAGGTTTTCGCGAACACTATGTTCATAAAAAGCAAACCTATCAATGTCTTGTTAAACTTCCTTTCAAATCAATTAATTTAGATGAGTCTTGCGAAATATACGAATACTATCATTACAATCTTCAAATAACAAGAAATCATAATTGCTTATTTTGCAATCCACATAAATGCTTAAAATTTATCACTGAATCTGCAACTGCTTATGCTATATTTGACAGCTATCCTGCAAATAAAGGTCATGCTTTAGTTATTCCCAAACGTCATGTGAGTAACTATTTTCAGCTACCATTTAAAGAACAAGCTGCTTGCTGGCTGATGGTAAATAAAGTCCAAGAAATTCTTGACAAAGAATTTGTGCCTGACGGTTTTAACGTAGGAATCAATGTCAATCGAGACGCAGGACAAAATATGATGCATACCAGTATTCATATCATTCCTCGCTACAAAGGCGATGCTGTCGGTAGCAAAGGTGGAATGCGGTACGTCATTCCTAAGAAGGGATAATTACTAGAGTTAGGACACTATAGATGCTCATAGACTGTCAACTGTCAACCCAGTCATTTTTCAGAAAGTTGAATTAAATCATACTATTTAGATCGCCAAGATATGGCAATTTGAGGTGAACTGGCCTATGCCAGTTGATTTACAGGAGAATCGCGTACAGAACACATGGTAAACCTAACTCCAAATTCGAGCTTTAGTTTGACGCTGCGGTTGCAGATTCCAAATCGCGTGGGTATGCTAGCGAGTGTGACACACGCGATCGCCAATAGTGGTGGAAATCTTGGTCAAATCGATTTAATCGAACAAACACGCCATATTTCCATCCGCGATATCACCATTGATGCAGCAAGTACCGAACACGCCGAAACAATCGTCCAAGCGGTGAAAGCCTTACCTGATATCAAGGTGATGGATGTTTATGACCGCACATTTAACTTGCATCGTAGCGGGAAAATCAGCATTACGAGTAAAATTGCTTTAAAAAGTGTGTCCGATTTAGCAATGGCGTATACGCCAGGAGTAGGTCGTATTTGTACGGCGATCGCCCAAGACCCCGAACAAGTTTATCACTTAACAATTAAACAAAATACTGTAGCGATTGTTACAGACGGCAGCGCAGTATTAGGATTGGGCAATCTAGGTCCCGCTGCGGCTTTACCTGTTATGGAAGGTAAAGCAATGCTATTTAAAGAATTTGCGGGGCTAGATGCGTTTCCCATCTGCTTAACAAGTCAAGACACCGACACGATTGTCGAAACCGTCAAACAAATTGCGCCAGTCTTTGGAGGAGTCAATTTAGAAGATATTGCCGCACCGCGTTGCTTTGAAATTGAAACTCGACTGCGCCAAGAATTAGATATTCCGATATTTCATGATGACCAGCACGGAACCGCAATTGTGACTTTGGCGGCGTTGATTAATTCGCTGAAGTTAGTAGATAAATCAATGAATGAAATCCGCATTGTAATCAATGGTGCGGGTGCGGCGGGAGTAGCGATCGCGCGTTTACTACGTAAAGCCGAGGCGCAAACAATCTTGATGTGCGATTCCAAAGGCATTCTGTCGCTACAACGCGCCGACATGACTGAACAAAAGCGCGAATTTGCTGTAGAACAAAACGGTTCCTTAGCAGATGCGCTTAAGGATGCAGATGTTTTTATTGGTGTCAGCGCCCCTGGGGTTGTCACGCCAGAAATGGTGCGTTCGATGGCGCATGATCCGATTGTGTTTGCAATGGCAAATCCGATTCCTGAAATTCAACCAGAATTGGTCACAAACGATGTTGCTGTCATGGCAACAGGGCGCAGTGACTATCCAAATCAAATTAATAATGTTTTAGCTTTTCCTGGTGTGTTTCGTGGTGCTTTGGATTGTCGAGCCGCAACAATTACAACCACAATGTATTTAGAAGCTGCACACGCGATCGCTGAACTTGTATCACCAGCCGAACTTCACCGCGAACACATTATTCCTTCAGTATTCGATCGACGAGTCGCTACCGCAGTCGCTAACGCAGTACAACGCGCGGCACGTCAAGAAGGTATTGCACGAGACTAAAGTTAACGTCAGTTGTATAAAAAGAAACTGGGCGATCTTGATTGAGATTGCCCAAAAGAACAAAGTGCGTTGTTAGGCTAGTGTCATACCATTTCACCAAATAAAAACTACAAATCATTTCTCCTCTCTCTGCACCTGAAGCTGCCTATTTGTAGTAAATTCAAAGTGACATCGTGTTAGTGTCTTGCGGTCGCCACTTGTAACGCGGCATCCAATTTAAAACTTCATTATTGATAAGCGCTTTGTAAGGTTGTTGGTCGTATTCCTGTCCACCGCGCCACTCAACATCAGGATGAAGCGATTGAGCCATTTCACGACTGGTTCGAGAAGCTGAAGAAATGTCGTCTGCTGCTGCCGTGAGAACGTGCCATGTGCCGAGAAGATTGACAGCCATAATGTCATTTGCCGTATCTTCTGCATTTCCATCATCCTGCAAAACTTCCACGACGGCAGTTCCAATCATTCCCTCACTACCCGTAACCAATACTTTCATACTTATTTTGCTTATTTTGTATTAACTAATACTATGCTTCTCACTCTATGGATAGACTTCAGTTTCTCTTTAATTTGAAACCGTTCTCTTTCTAGTAAATTGAAACAAGTAAAGAGAATAGTATTTCATCAGCTAATACTTTTATGGGCTTTAGTTTCTTTGACTTATTCTGGATTTTTCTATTTCTCTCTTCGCTGCAACCTGTGTGGCAACGTCGCCAGATGGAAGTGCGGCGCATTCGGGCATTACAAGAATTTGAGCGCGGGCGTAATAGTCGAGTTATTTTACTTATTCACCGCCAAGAGTCCTTAAGTTTACTTGGAATTCCGATCTCGCGATATATCAGTATTGAAGATTCTGAACAAGTTCTCCGTGCAATTCGCCTAACGCCGCCGAATGTACCCATCGATTTGATTTTACATACCCCAGGGGGATTAGTATTGGCAACTGAGCAAATCGCTAGAGCGTTGATTCGTCACCCTGCTAAAGTCACGGTGTTCATCCCCCACTACGCAATGAGTGGTGGTACGATGCTTGCACTCGCATCCGATGAAATTGTTATGGATGCTAACGCGGTTTTGGGACCTGTCGATCCGCAACTCGGTAACTTTCCTGCTGCTAGCATTCTGAAAGTCGTGGAAGATAAACCAATTGGTGATGTTGAAGATCAGACCTTGATTATGGCTGACCTGTCGCGTAAAGCGATCGCCCAAGTACAGCGCTTTGTCCGTACTTTGTTAAAAGATGATGTTCCCAAGCAAAAAATTGACCCTGAAAACATTGAAAAAATCGTTGATGCTTTAACGACAGGTCGCGTCACCCACGACTACCCTGTAACGGTTGAAGAAGCTACAGAAATGGGGCTACCCATTACTGTAGGTCTGCCCCGATCAATTTACAAACTTATGGAGTTGTATCCACAACCACAGGGCGGGCGTCCTAGCGTGCAGTATATACCCATGCCCTATGGCGATCGCCCTAGATTACCCAGTCCTCAAGGAAGACCATTACCTGATCCAGCAGAATAAGTGCTAACGGTTTGATTAGGTCACAGCACTTACGGTGTTGGCGATGGCGAAGGTGAAATCGTTGGTATAGGCGAAGGTGAAGTCGTCGGTGTTGGTGACGGTTCTGGTGTCGGTGCAACTGTCGGCGTTGGTGATGGTTCTGGTGTTGGCGATGGCGAAGGTGAAATCGTTGGTGTGGGTGATGGTTCTGGTGTTGGCGAAACTGTCGGCGCGGGTGTCGGTGAAACCGTTGGTGTTGGGGACGGGGATGGTGTCGGTGAGACTGTCGGCGTTGGTGATGGCGCAGGTGAAGGTGATGGCGATGGCTCTGGCGTTGGTTCTTCACCGCTGAGAACTCTTCTAGCTTCTTGGTCGAGTCGAATCCGAGTTTCTAAGTTCGCAACTCCAGTTGTTGGCAAGTTGTAGCGTTCTTGGAACTGCTCGACTGCTGACTCTGTAAGTGATGTATAGAATTGATTTCGCGGTAATGGCGGAGTAGGCTCAACAACTAAGTTCAAACTGCCATGCAGATTTCGTATCAACTCTGCTGCGGTACTTTGTGTTTGTGGACCTGCTACACCATCAACTGCTAAGCCATATCGTTGCTGGAAGTCGCGAATTGCATTGCGTGTAGCCTCATCCGTTAAAGGTCCCTCTTCGGGAATATCGTATCCTAATCCTCGTAAAGTGACGCGAAACTCTCCTGGCGTATAGTAGTATCGTTGCTGCGCAACAGAAGTCATTTCATAACTTACTAAGCCAGCTGTCACGCCAAAAGTAACAGATGCAATCGTTGTACTCCATCTACACCACATATATTTAAACTCCTTGGTAGCTAATCAAGCATTTACTACAGTAAATAGAAAAAGCATAAAACGAGTAAAGCTTTAGGCTCAGATGCTTTGTCTCTGGTTATCTTTGTGTAATTGATTTCCCTATGTCAAGTCTCTCTAGGTAATATTAGTAATCATCAGTCAAAGTGGCCTGAGCGAGCAAGTACGAAAAAACCGAGGATTCGCATTAAATCGCTTGAATTTTTTGATGAGGAATCTTTAATTCTGTACTTCTAGCTATGACGAGTAAAAACCCTGCGAAGCACCGGCTGCATGATTGTCTCATACTATTGGTGATAAATAGCTGGGCACTTGGGAGCAGTGCCGTTACTATCTTCAAGAACACATTGACTTTTCCGTACAACTTCATACTTTTGGTAGATTCCTAATCTAGCCAATATGTACCTTTAGTAAGTCCCTCTAGATCGAAGCTTAGTCTCTCCGTACGAAAATCTCCGTCTAGTGCTTCTTCCATACGTAGGAGGGAACCACATTTTATACAGGAGATACTAACGTCATAAGCTTTTTAACGACTTTTGAGGTAAAGATTATGAAACTGGAGATTTTTGCTACCACAGCTTTATTAAGTACTGTGTGCATAGCGGCTCCGGTACGCGCAGAAAATCCCGCACACGTACGTCAATTAATTGAAACGCGTGAGTGTATGGGCTGCGATCTAGCAGGTGCTAATCTAAATGGCGCGCACTTAATTGGTGCTGATCTGCGAAATGCAAACTTAGAAGGCGCAAGCTTAATTGACGCTAACCTAGAAGGTGCAGATTTGACAGGTGCTAACTTGCAACAGGCAAACTTGTTTAAAGCTTTTGCCACTGGTGCAAGCATGAACGAAGTTAATTTAACAGGTGCTAACCTTCGTGACGCCAAACTTTATAAAGTTGATATGGATGGTGCGACAATAGCAGGGACTGATTTCAGAGGAGCCAAGCTTTATGGTGCTAATTTATTTTGATAGCTTGGTTAATCAACATTTATTGAGCTAAATTCTGTTGAATCTGTTGAATCTGTTGCGTAAAGTAAGGCTGTAGATACTGCAATTGTTGAGCGATCGCAAGTCCTTGCTCAAAGGCTGAAAGTGCTGCACTAGGATTACCGTTTTGTAAATGAATCTGCCCTATTTGGTCATAAGTATTCATCAAACCGTAGAAATTGGCAGCACGTTGGTCTGTTTCTAACAGTATTTGACTTGCTTGTAAAGCTTCATTAATCTGACCTTGAGTGCGGTATAGTAAAATTAATCCTCGCAAAGCGTCACCAGCACGCGCATATTGTTGTAGAGACCAAGCCGAAGCATAAGCTTCTTGATAATTTTGAAACGCTTGTTGAGTTTGACCTAATGCTTGATAGTCAGCCGCGATCGCCAGTCGAATTGCTGGTACTTGCGTAAATTGTGACTCATTAAGATAAAGTTCAGCAAGTCGCTGTTTAACTACGAGTGCTTGTTGAGGTTGTCGGGCGCGGTCGTAAATGTAAGCTAGCTGTTGTAGATAAGTCACTTCACCGACGCGATCACCGCGCGCACTTGCCAAAGCGAGTAACTCTTGATAACTCTTAGCTGCTTGCAGATAGTCAAACCAGCTTAAGTGTAATTCTGCGATTGTCCTTAAAGTATTTTCTGCTGCTGCGGCATTTTGCTGCCGCTCAAGCCTAAGAATTTGATGATAAACTTGTATTGCTTGTTTTGGCGATCGTACCTGCTGATATGCGTAAGCAAGCGATCGTAGTAAGGTTAAATCAGTTGTTGGCTGCGATTGTACTTCTTGTTGAATCGTTTGCAGTCTCTGTGTAATAATTTGAACTTGGGTACGTTCATTTTCACTCCAAGCGATCACCCCGACTCTTCCTAATGCTTGCACTTCAGCTAGAGTACCCAACGCCCGTCTTAGTCGTAATTCGCGGTTCCAAATCTCAAACGCACCTACACTATCCCCCGCTGCTAATCGCGTTTGTGCTTGCACGTTGAGTTTCTCCAATGCTGCTGCTAAGTTTTGGCGTGCTTGCGGACTTAACGGCTGATTCGGTAGTAGTGGATCTGGTGGAGATTCCTTGCTTTGTGCTAATGCAGTTGAACTACAACATAAACATAATGAAAGCGTCGCCGTAGCGACAACATTACTGTATCGTCGGAACATTCTAAGAAAACAAGCATTATTGCGATTGTGCATCTTTTAGATAGCCATAAAATTCACTACCCACTATTGACGAATAATACTATTTCACTTTGAAGTTGCTACAAATGCAGAGGAGAAATGATTTGTAGTTTTTATTTTAGTGAAATGGTATAGCTCATTCTTTGACGAGTTGTTTGCCAAAATGTCTCCACAAAATAGGTAGCTATGAGTTTTAAAATACTCGAAAGAGTATCACAAACAACATTATCCTTAACAAATACCGTTCAAATGACTCATTCTACAGATATCGCTACTTTAGCGCGGTGGATGGCAGCAGATTTCAGCAATCAAGCACAAGCTTTTGAAAATCCGCCTTTTTTTGCGCATATTCGCGTTTGTATGCGTCCTCTTCCCCTAGAAATCCTTTCTGGAGTCAGCTTTTACGTAGAACAGGCGTATGATTATATGCTGAATAACCCGTATCGCGTGCGCGTGTTGAAATTAGTTAACGCCCGCGATCGCATTACGATTGAGAATTACTTAATCAAAGATGAACAGCAATTTTACGGTGCATCTCGCGAACCTCAACGCCTGAACGCAATTGCCTTAGAACGTTTGGAGAAATTGCCTGGATGTAATATGCTTGTCGAATGGACAGGAACTAGCTTTAAAGGCAGTGTGGAACCAGGAAAGGGTTGTATTGTCGTGCGTAAAGACAAAAAAACCTATTTAGATAGCGAATTCGAGATCGATCAAGAACGATTTATTAGCCTTGATCGAGGGCGCGATCCAGAAACCGACGAACACGTCTGGGGTTCTGTTGCTGGACCGTTTCACTTTGTTCGTTGGAACAGTTTTGCTGATGAAGTGAAAGTGTAGAACACAAAAGCATAAAGAGAGAGTGGGAGGAGGGGACAGCATTGATTCGGCATTTCCTGAAATCCCATTTTCTATTTACAATCGCAGTCAATCGCAACAAACGCGACACACCGATTGGCTGATTTCAAGGTGCGCTTTATTCTGGTTTTTACCTCATCTAATATTCAGTTGCTGCTAAATCCAAAATATATTCGTTACAAGCTACACGCTCGATTTGAGTTAGCCACCTACCATTAGGATAAAGCTGAACGAGTCGAAACCCTGGGTGTTCTGGTTTTAAAGCAAAGTGCGCACTTTGTGGTTCAAATTGAACTGAAGTTGCGGGACTACCTAGGTAATGTACGCCGTTTCTCTGGCAATGAAATTCTTGATGAATGTGACCAAACAAAACTAACTTGACTTGTGGATAGCGATCCAAAATGGTAAAAAACTCATCTGAGTTTTCTAGTGTACTGCGATCGAGCCAATGAGAATTGACGGCAAAGGGTGGATGATGTAGCGCTATCAAAGTCGGCTGTGTTCTTCGACTGGCTAAGTGCCAATCTAACCAAGCTAGGGTTGTTTCTGAAAGGCGACCATGGACGTAGCCAGGTACTGCCGAGTTGATCAAAACAAAGTTCCACCCGCCTTGGGTAAACTCCTTTTGTGGAAAAATATACACCTGATTTAAGATTTGTTGCATTACCGCAAAGTCGTCATGATTGCCAGCTATCCAATAAGTAGGCTTGGCAAGCGGAATCAGTAAGTGCTGCAAACGCTCATAAGATGCAGGTGTTCCATCTTGTGATAAATCTCCTGTAATCAATAGCAAGTCTATTTGACTTTGCAAACACAGCAACCGTTCAACAACCGCTTGAAACGATTGTGTTGTATTAATTCCCAGTAGCTCTTGCTTCTCATCTGCAAACAGATGGATGTCTGTAATTTGAGCGATAGATAAGGGAGATTGATTCATTTTTACAGACGCCGAGTTTTTTCCGCAACTGCTGTATCTCTAACAGCAACATATTTCATCTTGAGTACAAGTAATAACAAAGCCAGTTACAGCACAACTTCCTAAGTACAGACGATTTCTGTATTTTTTGAAACATTAAGTTGGAAAGATGTACAAAAGCTAGAGTGTTTCTTTAGACTAGCGGTAAACGTAAAGATAACTTGCGATCTTTAACGACTTTATTTGTGATTTCAGTCACAAAATATCGGCAAGATAACTTTGAATCGAGACGCCATGCCCGCGATCTGTTGTTATTAGTGCTATATTAATTTAATGAAAATTGTGCGCTGCCTGTAACATAGTCAAAAATAAGTGACTACAGCAGCAACATTGTTATCGGCTGATAGTTATGGCGGCATAGCCAAGTGGTAAGGCAGAGGTCTGCAAAACCTTTATCCCCCAGTTCGAATCTGGGTGCCGCCTTATATTAAGAGCGATTCCTATCATATTTTTCGCCGGACGTCTTGCGCTGTTATTGTTGAATACACAATAGTTCTAAAGTTCTAAACATAAAAATATGATTTGATTTTATAGACGACTGGTCTATTATAAATGTATGGGTAAAGATACGACAAAAATCGCTCTTCTCAAAACAGGTGCGCGCTTCCTTAAAGAAAAGGGATACAACCACACTGGGATACAGGAAGTCTTGCAAGCAACAGGAGTACCCAAAGGTTCGTTTTACTATTACTTTAAAAGCAAGGAGGACTTTGGCTTAGAAATCATTGAAAATGATGCCCGCGAGCACAATCGATTTTTAGACAAGTATCTCAAGGATGAAACAATATCTCCTTTAACTCGCTTGCAGCGCTATTTTGAAGCAAAATACGAAGAATTTGCGTCGTTACAATGTCGTGAAGGTTGTTTATTAGGTAATCTTGGTCAAGAGTTAGCAGATCAAAATGAAAGGTTTCGTTTGCGCTTAGAGGCGATTTTTGCCGAATGGCGCGATCGCTACATTGATTGTTTACAGCAAGCCCAAGCTATCGGAGAACTATCACCCGATTTAGAGGTACATATTCTCGCTGATTTCTGCTTAAACAGTTGGGAAGGCGCATTACAACAGATGAAAGTCACTAAAAGCCCTGCCCCTCTACAAACTTTCATGAGTGTGATGTTTGATGTCGTTTTCAAGCGTTGAAAGTTCGACTTTGCTGAAGATGTATTGCAAAGTAGTAGACCAGTCTAGAATAGGCTTACCTATTGCAATCAGTTAAGAAATAAACGGTTTTAGAGGAAAATTACGATGACGAATAAAAGAATTCTAATTGTGGTCACTAGCCATGAGGAACTTGGCAATACAGGGAAAAAGACAGGCTTTTACCTTTCTGAAGTGACGCATCCTTACGATGTCTTCACGGGCGCAGGCTACGACGTTGATTTTGTTAGCCCCAAAGGTGGAAAAGCACCAATGGACGGCGTGCAACTTGAAGATCCTATCAACAAAGCATTTCTAGATGACCCTGACAAGGTAAAACAAGTTGAAAACACGCTGCAACCGTCGCAAGTCGATCCGACTCAATACGATGCTATTTTTTATGCAGGTGGTCATGGGACAATGTGGGATTTTCCTAACAATGAACAACTTGCCCAAATCGCTACAAACATTTATGAACAAGGCGGTGTTGTCGGTGCCGTTTGTCACGGACCTGCGGGACTACTCAATATCAAGCTTGCTAATGGCGAGTATCTCATCAAAGGTAAAACCGTGTCTGGCTTCACAAACGAAGAAGAAGCCGCAGTGGAACTTACTGAAGCTGTGCCATTTTTACTCGAATCAGCATTGAAAGAAAGAGGCGCAGAATTTACGAAAGCACCCAAATTTGAAGCACATGTTGTGAAAAGCGATCGCCTCGTCACAGGGCAAAACCCCGCTTCGGCTGCAGGCGTCGCCGAACAAATGTTGCAATTAATCGAAAACCGCGCTGCAACTACCTCACCCGCCACAGTCTAAACAGTATCAGCGGTAAAAGTTGACATTGCCAGACTCCTGTATACCAACAAAAAAAATTGCGATGCAAAACTTCATCTTCCACAATCCCGTAAAAATTCTTTGCGAGTTTGGGGACTTACTCAAGGTGATGAAGAAGCAAGAATAACAGAAGCGATCGATCGCAAAAACGCGGAACTTCTTTGAATCCGTCGGTGTTCCAACGCGGCTGTCTGCATACGATGTCTTAGCTGAACAATTCCAGTAATTAGCGATCGCCTGAAAAATCGCGGTATGATAGCACTCGGTGAACAACAAGATATTAATCCCCAAGTTGTTCAAGAAATCTTGACGTTAAGCGTTTAGTAGAACGTCAAGATGTAGATCGCAAGCAATTAGCCAACTACCCTTTGTCCCTGACCTCCATACTATATACACCACAAAAAGCGCTCTCTTAAAGAGAGCGCTAAATTAGGTAGTAGATTTACGAGTGATTAACCACTAATTGTGGGTGCCGTAAAAGCGACAGGAACAGGTGGACCCGCAGCCAAATCTAGCGGGAAGTTGTGCGCATTGCGTTCGTGCATTACTTCGATTCCCAAGTTGGCGCGGTTTAAGACATCTGCCCAGGTTGCAACAACACGACCTTGCGAGTCAATCACCGATTGGTTGAAGTTGAACCCGTTGAGGTTGAACGCCATTGTGCTGATGCCCAACGCGGTGAACCAGATGCCAATGACTGGCCATGCTCCTAAGAAAAAGTGGAGAGATCGTGAATTATTAAAACTCGCATACTGCCAAATCAACCGTCCAAAGTAGCCGTGCGCTGCGACAATGCTGTAAGTTTCTGCTTCTTGCCCAAACTTATAACCCAAATTTTGCGATTCGATTTCGGTCGTTTCCCGAATCAGTGAGGAAGTGACTAACGAACCGTGCATTGCACAGAACAACGCACCGCCAAACACCGCCGCTACGCCCAACTGATGGAAGGGGTGCATTAAGATGTTATGCTCCGCTTGGAACACAAGCATAAAGTTGAACGTACCAGAAATACCCAAAGGCATACCGTCAGAGAAACTACCTTGCCCAATTGGGTAAATCAAGAATACAGAAGTTGCCGCAGCGACAGGTGCAGAGTAGGCTACACAAATCCAGGGACGCATCCCCAAGCGGTAGCTCAGTTCCCACTGCCGACCTAGCCAGCAAAAAATACCAATGAGAAAATGAAAAACGATGAGTTCGTAGGGTCCACCGTTGTATAGCCATTCATCCAACGAAGCTGCTTCCCAAATAGGATAGAAATGCAAGCCGATCGCATTAGAAGAAGGAACAACAGCGCCAGTAATAATGTTGTTTCCGTAAAGCAAGGAACCGGAAACAGGTTCGCGAATACCATCAATATCGACAGGTGGAGCGGCAATAAAGGCAATGATGAAACAAATGGTAGCGGTTAACAAACACGGAATCATCAATACGCCAAACCAGCCTACGTACAATCGATTCTCCGTGCTAGTGACCCAATCGCAGAACCGCTCCCACAGATTCCCGCTTTCGCGTCGCTGTAGTGTTGTCGTCATGGTTCTATTAAGGGAAATAATGGTTAATTAATTTTGCGAGAGTTTAAAAAGCGTTTTGTTTTCTAATCGTTGTGTTGCTATACTCTTTCGCCTCAGAGTCAGGTACAGTACTTTTTTATCGTTGCGACTCCTCACACCAAATGCTATGCGATTCACTTCCTTAAGGCGAGAGTAGAATTTTCAGGAAGTTGCTGACTCTTACTTTTTAGTATTTACATGGATTTTGCTATAAATCAATTTATTTATATTAAGTTTTACTAGCGTTTGTTACATGAAACTCGTTATTATAGACACAACCAAAAGCGCCCCCGCGAGGGAGGCGCTTCTCAATTATCGAGAGCTAAAGTTTAGCCATGGATGGTAGGAGCAGTGAAAGCAACAGGAGTCGCGTCACCAGCAGCC